>CAZYWP010000044.1:15070-20448 GCA_964651495.1 uncultured Eubacteriales bacterium
TACCTGGCCCTGGGGATCACCCTGGTGATCATCCTGGCCGGCCTGGTCAACATCGTCTTTGGCCGCGGACTGAAGTTGGGCGTAGACTTCGGAGAGGGGACGCTCATCCGGATTATGTTTAAAACGCCCGTGTCCGTATCCGATGTGAGGCGACAGCTCGGCGATGTCGGCCTCAGCGACAGCGTCATCCAGGAGACCGGGAAAGAGGGCCGCGAATTCCAGATCCGGACGAGGAAGGTCATCAGCACCAAGGAAGAATTGGAGCTGGAAAGCCATGAGAAACAGGCCAACCAGGTCATCGAGGCCCTCCGCGGAACGGAAGCACAGGCCGAACAGGCGAAAGGCCTGATGGATCTCAACACCATAGACAGCCGGATTCTCGCCGCCCTGCTGGAACCGGCATTTGCGGGTCAAGGCGAGGAACTCGCCAAGAAGATCAGCGAACACCGCACCGCCGGCGGCATCTATGCCGATTTCAACGAGCTCTCCGCCGCCGGCGCCGGCCCCGAAGTGATCTCCTTTCTCAAGGAGAAAACCTACCTGGGCAAGATCACCATCCTCAGTCGTGAGACCGTCGGACCGCAGGTCGGTAAAGACCTGCGAAAGAGGGCGACCCAGGCGATCATCTGGTCGCTCATCGGGATGCTCGTCTATATCGCGCTCCGCTTCAAGTTGGCCAACGGAGTCGCGGCCATCCTGACCCTCACCCAGGACGTCCTGATCACGGTGAGCATCTATTCGTTCACCAACCGCGAGATTAACCTGCCGATCATCGCCGCGCTCCTGACCATTGTCGGTTTCTCCATCAACGACACGATCGTCATTTTCGACCGCATCCGCGAAAACCAGAAGAACATGCGCAAGCTGCCGCTCGAGGAAATCATGAACCTGAGCCTGAACCAGATGCTCGGCCGGACGGTTATCACTTCGGGGACGGTCTTTCTGACGGTGTTGGCCCTGTTCCTCTTCGGCGGGAAGGTGATCAATGACTTCGCCTTCACCATGCTTGTCGGGACCATCGAGGGCGTCTATTCGACCATCTATTTGTCCTGCCCGATCGTCCTGTATTGGCAGAAAATCTTCAAGCCCAAGAGGGGTGGGCGTTAGAAGAGGAGCTTGACTTGTCAAAAGAATTTTTTTCTTCTATACTTAGGCACGGTGTTTTTTAATTAATCAGGGAATGAGGTAAAGACCATGGTCGAAAAAGCAAAACCTCAAAAAAAAGATGAAATCCCCGCGATGTTCAAGGACTCATTTTTCGTCGGGGAAAAACACACGGCCTGGAGGGCCTTCGCCCTTCCGGTGGCCCTGATCGTCCACGCCGTGATCATCGCCGCGTTGATCGTCATTCCGCTCCTTTCGACGGGCACGCTGCCCGAAGTGGAAGTGTACAGCGCCTTCCTCGCTCCTCCACCACCGCCGCCCCCTCCACCGCCGCCACCGGCCAAGAAAAGGGCCAGCTCTCAGGCGAAGACCAGAATCAAGCCGGTCCAGGCCCAGTCCACCATCGAGCCCGGTAAGCTCGTCGCCCCCGTCGAAATCCCGGAAGAGATCGCCGAAGAGACGATCACGGATTTCGGAGTCGAAGGCGGAGTTGAAGGCGGAGTCGAGGGCGGTGTCGTCGGCGGCGTTTTGGGAGGCGTCGTCGGCGGCGTTTTGGGAGGCGTCGTCGGAGAAATCGAGGCGCCGGTTCGGGCCATCGGAGAGATCAAGCCGCCCAGGCTGATCCGCAAGGTGGAGCCGACTTATCCCGAGATCGCCCGGCAGGCCAGGGTGGAGGGCATCGTCATCGTCGAGGCCACCACCGATATTTACGGCCGGGTCCAGAAGGTCAAGGTCCTGCGGTCCATTCCCCTGCTCGACCAGGCGGCCATCGACGCCGTCCGGCAGTGGCAGTACGAGCCGATGATCATCAACGGCCGGCCCAGGGGGGTCATCTTCACCGTCACGGTGAGATTCCAGTTGAAGTAAAAAGCTAGATAATGGCTTTCGATATTTAAAAGGAGGTATCGAACATGCAATTTGGTCTTCTCGAAATGTGGCAGGCAATGGGTCCCGTAGCCAAAGCTGTCTCCATCATCCTGATCGCACTCTCCATTGTTTCACTCTATCTGTTCATCGAACGGCAGTTCGTCTTCCGCAAAGCCCGGAACAGGTCGAAACAGATTGCGCCCAAGCTGGCCGACATGCTTAAGAAGGGACAAGTCCAGGAAGCGCTGACTCTTTCCTCTAGAAAAGAGAACAAGGGAAGCCATTTGGCCCGCGTCACGGCCGCCGGAATCAAGGAATTCCTGGAGGGCAAAGAGGCCAACCTTTCGCTGGAAGAGCAGATCGAGACAGCCCAGAGAGGGTGCGAGCGCGCCTCGACCATCTTCACCCAGGAACTGAAGAGAGGCCTGAACACGCTGGCCACGATCGCCACCTCGGCCCCCTTCATCGGCCTGTTCGGAACCATCGCCGGAATCATTAACGCCTTCCGCGGCATGGCTTTAACCGGGTCGGGCGGAATCGGCGCCGTCGCCGGCGGTATCTCCGAAGCCCTGGTCACCACGGCCTTCGGAATCGGCGTGGCCATCATCGCCCTCTGGTGCTACAGCTCCCTGAACTCGAAGATCGAGGTTTACGACGCAGAGATGTCCAACACGACCTCCCAGATCGTCGATTTCTTCGTGAGAAAGCATTAAGGGCAAGCTCAACAGTCAGAGCCATGACCATCCGGGCCGGATCGCCATCCGGCTCGCGAAGAGAGGCATAAAATGGCAATATCAATCGACAAGGGCGATAAAGTCAAATCCGAGCCCAACGTCGTCCCGCTGTGTGACGTCCTGCTCGTCCTGCTCATCATCTTCATGGTCGTGACCCCGCTCGTCCAGAAAGGCGTGGATGTCCGACTGCCGACCGCCCTGAACACGATCAGCATGCCCGACGAGCCCGAAGTCGTCCTGGCCATCCGCAAGGATGGGACGATGTACGTCAACCAGGACCAGGCGACGATGGAAAACCTGCAGACGATGCTGGAAGAGGCCTTCCTGACGGCCAGCGAAAAGAAGCTCTTTCTCAAGGCCGACCAGGAGCTGGAATACGGCAAGATCGTCGATATCGTCCAGATCGTCAAGGAAGCCGGCATCGAAATCGTTGGCATCATCACCGATGTCAAGACCGATAAGTCCAGTTAGCCGGCCCGGCGAGCGTTGGAGACGATTGACTTAGAGCCATCCACTCGGGGCGAAAGGAGGAATTCCACTTCCTCCTTTCGCCCCGGTTTCCTTCCCAGCCCCTTCTCCCAGACTTCCGCATCCTCCATACAAAAGTAAACCGGAATTCGGCCCCCGCCGAAGCGCCTGATGAAGTCCACCATTTTGCGATAGAGCTCCAGGCGGATCGGTTTGAAGTAACGGAGCTTGCCGTCCCTGCCCCGGATGAGCTCGCCGTAAATCGCCGGGGACGCGGGGAACCGCCTTTCGATGACCGGTTTTAGGGCGCGCGGAAAGCGGAGGCTGCCCAGGCTGATCCAGCGGATGCGCCGGGCCGGGACGGCCAGGAGCGTTTTTTCGATGATCCGGGCATAATTCTCCTCCCAGCCGGGATAAAAGATGAGCGGGTCGAAATGAAAACCGACCGGGAATCCCCGTGCAGCGACGGCCCGCGCCGCCTCCAGCCGCTCGGCGACGGACGGAGCGCCGAGTTCCTCGGCCGCGGCAATTCGCTCCGAGTTGAGGGACCAGGAGACGACGATATTCTCGGCCGGCCGGCGGTGCAATAACGCCTCCACCCGCGCCGTCTTCGTCTTGAACTCAAAAAAGGCCTGGGGCCTTCCCCGGAAGTAGTCCATAAACTCCCCGGCGGTCTGGAGGATGTGCTCCAGGGCCAGCGAGTCCGAGAGCTCCCCCGTGCCGAGGCGAAGGAAGCGGCCCTTCCTCCGGCCGAGGAAGACGTCGAGCTCCCTCCAGAGATCCTCCAGGTTGACATGGACGGTGAGCGGGGAGGCGCCCAGATAGAGCTGGAGAATGCAGTAGGAGCAGTCGAGGGGGCAGTTCAAGACCGAATTGATGATGAAGTAATTGCAGCCGACGTAGCGCGGCGTGCAGGGACAGGGCTTGACGAACGCTCCTTTCCGGCGGGTCAGGAAGAGGAGTTTCTTCCCCGTCCCGATGGGGTCGGGGGAAGAGCGGAGCAAATCCGTGATCGGGCGCCGATTTCCGATGACCTCAACTGGCACATCAGCGCAGGCGCGGAGGATTTTCTTTGTTAAAGGAAAGGAAAGCGCATTCTTGGCGATAAAAATCTTTTCCGGAAAGAGGGCCTTCGGAGGCGGCCCGGACATGCCATTCTCCCCGCCGGCTTCTCCCCTACTCCCGGAAGAGATCGTCGATCTCCCCATGCCCTGCGGCCGCAGCGAGCTTGTCGAGACAAACCGCCAGCTCCTCCCTGTTCCTGAATCGGAACGAGACCGTAATATCCTCGTCTTCAAAAAACGGCGCGGGCTGGATGGCGACCCCCTTTGGCCAGCCGATGCGGCGAAGGGCGGCGGCAAACGCCTCCTCCCGGGCTGACAGGCGCGGATATCTCATCTTTTTGAGAAGATGGCGGACTCTCTCCACTTTCTGGAGAGGCGGGAGCCCGGCCGAGGCAAGGGCCCGCCGGATCTCCCCTCTCTGAAAAATCCGCCGCACCTGGATCGAATCCCGGCGCCCGATCTCCCAGATATCGTCCAGCAGTTCTTTTTGCTTATTCTGTCCGAGCGGACGGAGCAGCGGGAGAAGCCGCCTGCGCTCGGCGGGCCGGAAGCGCAGAAGAGAGCGGACGACAGATAGGGGCAGGTCTTTCTCCTCGACCAGCCGCTTGACCTCATCCTCCGCCCCGGCCAGAGCCAGGACCGACTCGAGATGATCGGCCGTGGCCGGAAGGCCGAGGAGCGGGAGGTAGGTCCGCAGGATCCTCCTGTCGTGGAGGCCCATCTGTCGCAGCCTCAGGACAACCCCCGCTTTCTCCGCCAGGCCGAGCCGCCGGGCGGCCAGGTTCTCCTCCAGGGCTCTGAGGAAAAGCCGCCTGTCGCTCTTGTCTTCAGTGACGAAGGCGGCGATCTCGTTCAGCCCGAGCTCCCGGCAGGCCAGGACCCGCTTCCAGCCGGAGACCACAGTCAATCCTCTGCCTTCTTCGCGCAGCAGCGGAGGGCTCGTCAGCCCGACCCTGCGGATCGAGCGGATAAGAAGTTCGAGGTCAAAAAAATAAGAGGTCCGGAAGCGCTCATCCCGGAGGTTGATTTTTCGAAGTGGGATCGTGGCGTAGATCACGGCTCCTATTCTATTTTCGCCGCCGGCCGTTTGCAATAAACGATTTGTATGAGGAAGCATTCCCAAATATGGGACATATGTAAT
>CAZYWP010000045.1:0-20362 GCA_964651495.1 uncultured Eubacteriales bacterium
GAGTTCATAGGGACGCAGTTGGCTCAAGTCCGGGCAGCGGCCTGGAGGAGCAGCTGCAGCTACGAAAAAGATCGTCGGTGCAAAGATCGTCCGTCCAAGATAGAAATCTCCTGGACTTCCAGCTGGAGCGACCAGGTCTTGGCCCATTGCCAAGTAATACCACCCGAAATCCCTGGCGAGTTAATTATTTTTAAGTTTGGATTTTGCGCCACTCTGGCTCGGGTATTAATGGAAGACGGGCAGAGGCGCGGGCTGGACGACCTGGACAATCTGATCGTCGGCCCCATATACCTCGGCCGGGGCGAGCGCGAAGAGATGCGTGGGAAATTCCATACGCATGCGATCAACTATGAAGACGCACTGACGCACTATAAATTTTGCGGCAAGTCGTGGGTAGAACAGTTTGATTCCCCATTGCTACATTATACCCACGCAGGGCTGCGGGGCTTCGTGAACATCCCCTCTGATACGCAGCAGGGCATGGCAAGCTTCGGCTTTCATGGACACGAAATCCTGGTCGATTATAGAATTATTAGGAACAATTCCCGCGAACACCCTTACTGGAAGCAAAAATATCTGTTCCGTTAGCATAATAAATCAGGGGATTGGAATTTCCTTTTCCGGATGAGACTTCGGGAGCCTAGATGTGGAGTTCGACGACGTCCTCGTCCTCAAGGAGGAAGTCGCGGTTGATCATCTGGCCCTGGAGCGCCAGGGAGCCCTTCCGCCAGATCCGGGCGTACTTGAATTTCTCAAAAAAGTCTTTGTGCACAGCCCTGGCCAGGTCGATGACCGTCGTCCCTCTTTTCAAGGCGAACGGGTCATTGAAGTCGGCCTTCCTGCCGGGGACTTTGCTGTAGGCGCGGATGACGTCGAGAAGCAGGAAGATCTTCTTTCTCAGCTCTTCCAGGCCGTCACCCCGGTCCGCGGATACCGTGGAAAAGAGGATTCCCTGGCCGAAATACTCCTTGAGAAAAGCCAAATTTTCCTCGGCCAGGGGGCTGTCACTCTTATTGGCGGCGATCAGCGTCTTCTTGACAAAACGGCCGGCTTCGAGGGGCCCAGGAACATTTTCCGCAGCCAGTTCCAAGCGTTTTTCTTTAAGCTTGGCAAGGATGTTTTCCATTACCGAGGCGGCTTCCTGATCGCTGAGGTCCAGGACGAGCAGGACTCCGTCAGCCGTCTTGATGAGCTCGGCCAGTTCCGTCTCGATCTCCTCCGGCGCGATGGGCGGCGTGTCGACGAGCTGGACCTTGATGTTTTCGAACTTCATCATGTAAGGAGCGGGGGAGCGGGTGGTGTAAGGGTAGTCGCCGACCTCGGGCTGCGCTCCGGTGAGCGCGGCCACCAGCTTGGATTTGCCGCTGTTCGGCGGCCCGATCACGGCGACCTGCCCGGCGCCCGATTTCTCTACGTGGAAACTCGGGCCGTGCCGTGTTGCCGCCGGCCGGGCCTGCATCGCCGCTTTGAGCTTGGCCATCTTGGTCTTGAGCATCGCCTGCATCTTTTCCGTTCCCTTGTGCTTGGGGATGAGGGCCATCATCTCTTCCAGGAACTTGATCTTTTCCTGGGGAGTCTTGGCCTCGCGGAATTTCCGGTCGGCTTCGATGTATTGGGGCGTCAGGTTGGCCGGCATCGGTGTCTTCTCAACCTGGAATTATATGAAAAAGCCGCCGGTTATTCAAAGCCGGAGAGGCTCGGTGTTGGGATTCGTCGGCCCACTCAGGATTCGACAGACTTTTTCATCCCACAACTTCGCCTCATTCCCCCTGAAGGCCCCCGAACCGCTCCACCCGACGCCTCCACAAATGGTTGTGATCGGATGGCCCGAAGGGCCCAAAATATTGTGGAAATAGCCGTTCAAATCGCTTTACTTGAAAGGCCTTTTCAGCTATAATTATGGCCTCGGAATGAAGACCCGGTTTTCTGAGAATTTCTCCTTCCTAAATCGTCTTCTTTCAATGAGATAAACATCATGAAAGAGAAGAAATACACCGCCGAAAGCATCAAGGTTCTGAAGGGCCTCGAGGCCGTCCGCAAGCGCCCCGCCATGTACGTCGGGTCGACCGGCCCGGAAGGCCTCCATCACCTGGTTTACGAGGTCGTTGACAACTCCATCGATGAGGCCCTGGCCGGCTACTGCAAGAACATCGAAGTCGCCATCCATGTCGACGATTCGGTGACGGTGATCGATGACGGCCGGGGCATCCCCGTCGGGATGCACAAAAAAGAAAAGAAGTCCGCCGCCGAGGTCGTCATGACCATGCTTCATGCCGGCGGCAAGTTCGACGACAAGACCTACAAGGTCTCGGGCGGGCTGCACGGGGTGGGCGTTTCGGTGGTCAACGCGCTGTCCAAACGCCTGGACCTCGAAGTCAAGCGGGACGGCGGAATTTACACTCAGAGCTACGAACGCGGCGTTCCCATCGCCCGGCTGAAACAGGTGGGCAAGACCAAGAAGAACGGGACGAAGGTGACCTTCTGGGCCGACGACGAAATCTTCGACTCGACCGAGTTCAACTTCGAGATCCTGACGCAGCGGCTGCGGGAACTCAGCTTCCTCAACCGTGGCATCCGCATCATGATCACGGACGAGCGGACGGGCAAGATCAACGAATTCCAGTACAAAGGCGGCATCGTCGAGTTCGTCCAGTTCCTCAACCAGAACAAGACCGTCCTCAACCCGCGGCCGGTCTATTTCGAATCCACGAAGGACGACGTCATCGTCGAGCTGGCTTTCCAGTACAACACCGGCTACACCGAGACGATCTTCACCTTTGTCAACAACATCAACACCACCGAGGGCGGAACCCATCTCATCGGGTTCAAGACCGCTCTGACCCGCTGCCTCAACAACTACGCCGTGGCCAACAACCTGATCAAGGACCTCAGCGCCGGCTCCCTTTCCGGGGATGACGCCCGGGAGGGGCTGACAGCCGTCCTCAGCCTCAAGATGCGCGACCCCCAGTTCGAGGGCCAGACCAAGACCAAGCTGGGCAACTCCGAGGTCAAGGGGATCGTCGAGTCCCTGGTCAACGAGCAGTTGACCGCCTATCTCGAGGAAAACCCGACCAACGCCAAGCGCGTCGTGCTCAAAGCCCTGGACGCCGCCCGGGCCCGCGAAGCGGCCCGCAAGGCCCGCGAGCTGGCCCGGCGCAAGAGCGTCCTCGAGTCCACCTCGCTCCCCGGCAAACTGGCCGACTGCCAGGAGCGCGACCCGGCCCTGGCCGAGATCTTCATCGTCGAGGGCGATTCCGCCGGCGGTTCGGCCAAGCAGGGACGCGACCGCCGCTTCCAGGCCATCCTTCCTCTCAAGGGAAAGATCCTCAACGTCTGGAAAGCCCAGCAGGACAAGATTTTCAACAACGAAGAGATCGGAATAATAATCGCCGCCCTGGGCACGGCGATCGGCGAGACCGAGTCCCCTCTCGACAAGCTCCGTTACCACAAAGTCATCATCATGACCGACGCCGACGTGGACGGCTCCCACATCCGCACCCTGCTCATGACCTTCTTCTACCGCCACATGAAGTCCCTGATCGAGCAGGGTTACCTTTACATCGCTCAGCCCCCGCTCTATAAAATCACCCGGGGCAGGGAAGTCCTTTACCTCAAGGAGGAGCGTTCCTACCAGAAGTGGATCGTCAAAAAGATCTCCGAGGACTTTAAAGTCCGGGTTAAGGGAAAAAAAGAAGAGTTTGAGGGCGAGAAGTTCCGCAAGCTCTTCCTGCGGATCATGCAGAAAAAGAACTACATCGAGCTCCTGGAGCGGAAGAACTATCCCCGCTTCCTCATCGACCTCCTGATCCGGGAGAATGTCATTGGCCTGGAGTTCCTCCAGGACAAAAAACAGATGAAGAGGATCCAGTCGCTCATCGAGACTAAGGGCCTGCACACCGAGCTGACCAAAGACGAGGAGTATGAGGCCTACGAGCTCGGAATCCAGTTCCAGATCAACGGCATGGCCATCACCTGCAAGGTCAACCTGTCGCTCATCGACTCCGCAGAATATAAGGGCCTTTACAAGATCTACAAGGAGCTCGAAGAGTTCCGCCCGCCCTACGAGGTCCTCAGCAACGGCGAGTCGGTCGTCATCGAGAACGAGAACAAGCTCCTCGACTACCTCCACGACAAGGGCAAAAAGGGCGTCACTATCCAGCGTTACAAAGGCCTGGGCGAGATGGCCCCGGAGCAGCTCTGGGTGACCACGATGAATCCGGAAAACCGGGCCCTGCTCAAGGTCTCGATCCGGGACGCGGTCGAGGCCGAAGAGGTCTTTAACACGTTGATGGGCGACGAGGTCGAGCGGCGCCGGAAGTTCATCGAGTCCAACGCCCTGCTGGCCACGAACCTGGACATCTGACGGACCCGCCGAAAGGACCTGACCGATGACCCCCACGGAAAAAGACAAGGACAAAGACAAACCCGAGCAACCGGCCCTCCCGCCGGCCGCGGCCGACCTGTCCATCGTCAGCCTCGAAGAGGAAATGAAACGCTCCTACCTCGACTATGCCATGAGCGTCATCATCGGCCGGGCCATCCCCGACATCAAGGACGGACTCAAGCCCGTCCACCGGCGCGTCCTCTATGCCATGTACGAATCGGGGACGGCTCATAACAAACCCTACAAAAAGTCGGCCCGCATCGTCGGCGACGTCATCGGAAAATACCATCCCCACGGCGACCAGGCGGTCTATGACACCCTGGTCCGCATGGCCCAGGACTTCAGCATGCGCTACGTCCTCGCCGACGGCCAGGGAAACTTCGGCTCGGTTGACGGCGACCCGCCGGCGGCCATGCGCTACACCGAGGTCCGCATGTCCAGGCTGGCCGGCGAGATGATGGCCGATATTGAGAAGGACACGGTTAATTTCGTCCCCAACTACGACGAAAGCCTGACCATGCCCGAGGTCCTGCCGACCAAGTTCCCCAACCTGCTGGTCAACGGCGGCTCCGGCATCGCCGTCGGCATGGCGACCAACATCCCGCCTCATAACCTGGCCGAGGTCTGCGACGGCCTGATTTACCTTGCCCAGCACCCCAACGCCTCACTGGACAAGATCATGGACTTCATCCCCGGTCCCGACTTCCCGACGGGCGGATATATCTTTAACAAGCCTGGCATCCGGGATGCCTACCGCGACGGCCGGGGCATCATTCAGATCCGGGCCAAATCGATGATCGAGCGCGGAGACAAAGGAGAGCGCGAGCGCATCGTCATCACCGAAATCCCTTATGCAGTCAACAAATCCCGCCTGCTCGAGAGCACCGCCGATCTGGTCAACGCCAAGAAACTCGAGGGCATCGCCGATATCCGCGACGAGTCGGACCGGGAGGGAATCCGCATCGTCCTCGAGGTCAAGAAAGGCGATCTGCCCGAGGTCGTGCTTAACAACCTTTACAAACACACGGCCCTGCAGACGTCGTTCGGGATCATCATGCTGGCTATCGTGGACAAACAGCCCAAGATGATGGGCCTCATCGACGTGATGAAGTACTTCATCTCCCACCGCCAGGACGTCATCCGCCGGCGAACCCGTTTTGATTTGAAGAAGGCCGAGCTGCGCGCCCACATCCTCGAGGGGCTGACCATCGCTCTCGACCACATCGACGCCATCATCAAGCTGATCCGGGGTTCTCGGACGGTGGACGAGGCGCGGACGGGTCTCATGGAGCGGTTCAAGCTGACCCAGATCCAGACCCAGGCCATCCTGGAGATGCAGCTCCAGCGGCTGACTCACCTCGAGCGGGATAAAATCGTCCAGGAGTACAAGGAAGTCAAGGCACTGATCGCCAAGCTGAGGAAAATCCTCGGCTCGGATAAGCTCATCCAGGAGATCATCATCGATGAGCTCAAAGAGATTAAAGAGCATTACGGCGACGAGCGGCGGACCGAGATCAGGGACGAGGTCATCTCCGATATCCGGCCCGAGGACCTGATCAAGGAGGAAGACGTGGCCGTCATGACCACCCAGTCCGGCTACATCAAGCGGACATCGCTCTCCTCCTACCACTTTCAGATGCGCGGCGGCAAGGGACGCCGGGGGATCAGCATGAAGGCGGAGGACGTGGTCGAAGACGTTTTCGTCTGCTCGACCCATTCGTATCTGCTCTTCTTAACCAACACCGGCCGCGTCTACTGGCTCAAAGCGCTGGAGATCCCCGACGTCGGTATCTCGGGCCGGGGAAAGGCGATCGCCAACCTGATCGAGTTTCAGCCGGGCGAAATGATGACCTCGGTTGTGGCCGTCAAGGACTTCGGCGAGGACAAGTACATCGTCATGCTGGCCACGAACGGGTTGATCAAAAAAACGCACCTGGAGGATTTCCGGAACATCCGGCGCGGCGGGATCATCGCCATGAGCCTCCGGCCGAAGAGTCAGCTGATGTGGTCGAAGCTGACCGACGGCAAGCGCGACATCGTCATCGCCACCAGGCTCGGCAAAGCGATCCGTTTCAGCGAGAAGGACATCCGGTCGATGGGGCGGACCGCGGCCGGGGTGCGGGCCATGACCCTGGCCAAGAAGGACCAGGTCATCGGCATGGTGGCCATCGGTGATAAAGACAAATACATCTTCACCGCCAGCGAGAAGGGGTATGGCAAGAGAACCGAGGTCGGCTTCTACAGGAAGCAGCACCGCGGAGGTAAAGGCCTGATCAACCTCAAGATCACTCCGAGGATCGGGCCGGCCGTGGCGGTGCTCGGTGTGGCCGAGGACGACCTGCTGATCGTCACAGTCAGTGGAAAAGTCATCCGCATCCAGACCAAGCAGGTGAGGGCCTCGGGTCGCGCCACCCAGGGCGTGCGGCTGATCAACCTCGAGAACAGCGATAAAATCTGCTCGGTGGCCAAGGCCAGCGAGAGCTGAGCCTCCCGAGATCGCCTGGCGGCGCTTTTTTCCTTGACAGCCGCCCCTCGGGAATCTACAATTGACCCACTTTGTAAGATTTGGAGGGAATCATGGCCGAAACACTGGCTCAGGTTTTTCTGGATACCGTCAAGAACTACCCCAAGCCGGATTTCATGCTTTTCAAGAAGGAAGGGCGTTATCATCCTATCTCAACCGAAGAATTCGGCCGCCGCGTCCGGAATTTCAGCCTGGGGCTGCGGGACCTGGGGATAGGGAGGGGGGATAAAGTCGTCATCCTGTCGGAAAACAGGCCCGAGTGGGTCATGTGCGACTTGGCGAACCTGTGCCTTGGAGCCAACACCGTTCCGATCTACACTTCGCTGGTTTCGGAACAGATCAAATACATCATCGACGACTCGGACGCCAAGGCGGTCGTTGTCTCCAACGAGGAGCAGTGGAAAAAAATCGAGGCCATCAGGCCTTCTCTGGCCAAAGTCAGGCATTTCATCACCCTCCTGGACACGGCGCCGGAGGGAGTCCTCACTGCCGGCCGGGTGATGGAGCGGGGGGAGAAGCTGGCGGCGCAAAACCCGGGGCTGTTTGAGTCTCTGGCTCTGGCCGTCAGGCCCGAGGATGAAGCCTCGCTCATCTACACATCCGGCACAACCGGCGTTCCCAAGGGAGTCATCCTGACCCACGGGAATTTTCTGAGCAACGTCAAAGCCGTTTCGGACATTATCGAGTTTTCCGATAAGGATACCGTTCTTTCCTTCCTTCCTCTTTCTCATGTCCTGGAAAGAATGGTCACCTTCACTTATGTCTTCAAGGGCTGCCATATCTGCTATGCTGAAAGCATCGAAACGGTGGCCGAGAACCTGCTGGAGATCCGGCCGAACATCATGGTCAGCGTCCCCCGCGTCTTTGAGAAGATCTACGCCCGGGTTATGGACACCGTCCTCTCGGGCTCCACCCTGAAGAAGAGGATCTTTTTCTGGGCTCTCAAAGTCGGCAAGGAATACGGACGGAGGAAGCTCGACCGGGAGCCGATCGGCGGAGGGTTGCAGCGCAGACGAAACCTCGCCCATAAGCTGGTCTTTTCCAAGATCCTCGAGAAGACCGGCGGCAAGGTCAGGTTTTTCGTTTCCGGCGGCGCGCCGCTCTCCAAGGATATCGCCGAGTTCTTTTACGCTCTGGGGCTCGTCATCCTGGAAGGGTACGGCCTGACCGAAACCTCGCCCGTCATCTCGGTCAACACCTTTGACAACATCAGACTGGGGACGGTCGGGAAACCGATTCCCGGAGTCGAGGTCAAAATCGCCCCGGACGGCGAGATCCTCACAAAAGGTCCCCATGTTATGAAGGGCTATTATAAGAAAGAGGCGGAGAGCAGGGAGGCTTTCGAGGGCGGATGGTTCCACACGGGCGATATCGGCCACCTCGACGCGGACGGCTTCCTGGTGATCACCGACCGGAAAAAAGACATCATCGTCACCGCCGGCGGCAAGAACATCGCCCCCCAGCCGATCGAGAACATCGTCAAGACCAACCCTTACATCTCTAACGCTGTGGTCATCGGCGACAGGAGGCGGTTCGTCTGTGCCCTTGTCGTGCCCAACTTCGAGAAGCTGGAGGAATACGCGAGGTCGAGCGGCATCGCCTTCACGGACCGGGCAGACCTTGTCGGCAACTCCGCCGTCGCCAATTTTATCAGGGCTGAGATCGAGCGGGCCACTCCCAATCTGGCCACTTACGAGAAAATTAAGAGAGTCATCCTGCTCGACCGGGACTTCGAGATCGAGAAGGGCGAGATCACACCCACCCTCAAGGTCAAACGGAATATCATCGAACAGAAATATAAAGCCCAGATCGACGCTTTGTATGAGGAAGAAAAGAACAGCGGGTAGGCCTATTCGGTTTTCGCTTCGGCTTCTTCGGTCTCTGATTCCGCCTTTTTTCCCTTCTTCCAGTAAAGGATTCGTCCGCAGTTTTCGCAGAGAATCAGCTTGCGGGTGTCCCTCAGTTCGTTCAGGACCTGCGGCCGGACGCGCATATGGCAGAGGGCGCAGAAATCGTCCTTGACGGGGGAAAGGGCGATTCCGCCCTTGTTGCGGAAGATTTTGAGATAGAGGTTGACCTGGTCAGGGGGAATCTGGGGGAGAAGCTCTTCCCTGATGCGGTTGAGCCTTTGTGACTTCTCCTCCATCTCCCTCTTTTTTTGGAAGAGGGCGTCTTTTTCCAGGGAATATTTCTCCTTGGCGGCGGCGAATTTCTGATTGGCTTCCCTGATTTCTTTCTGGATGTCGTCCTCAACCAGCATCTCGGCGATGAACTCCTCCTCCAGGCGGTCCACCTTTTTCTGGGATTCTTCGATTTCTTTGAGAAGGGCCGTATATTCTTTGTTGGTCTTGACCTCGTTCAACTGCCTTTTGTACTTGGCGACCTGGGATTTGATGTCCTTGACATCGGCTTCGAGCTCCCTTCTCCTCTTCTGGCTGGCGGTCATCTTGTCTTTGGCGGCGACGGCCACCTGGGAGCTGGCCTCGATTTTTTTATCGATATTTTCGATCTGAGGAGAGATGCTGTCGAGGAAAAGAGTAATCTGGCGGATTTCAGCGTCAAGCTGCTGGAGCTGGATCAGCTTCTCGAACTCGATTTCCACATCGTTTTCTCAGGATTGGTATGGGCCTACCAGGATTCGAACCTGGGACCTGCCGGTTATGAGCCGGTAGCTCTACCGCTGAGCTATAGGCCCTCGGCCCCTCTTATAACAGAAGTGAGAAGGCAAGTCAAACAAGGCCCAGGGCGCGGACGCGAGGCTGTGAGGTTAATAATTATCGGTGAAAGAGCGGAGCCTGCGGCTGCGGCTCGGATGTTTGAGCTTGCGCAGGGCCTTGGCTTCGATCTGGCGGATTCGTTCGCGGGTGACCTTGAACTGCTGCCCGACCTCTTCCAGAGTATGTTCGTTCCCATCGCCCAGCCCGAACCTCATCTTCAAGACCTTCGCCTCTCGCTCGGTCAGGGATTTGAGGGCTTCCTCGATCTGCTCCCGGAGGTTGATGTGGATGACCATCTCGGGAGGAGAGGGCATGAGCTTGTCTTCGATGAAGTCGCCGAGGTGACTGTCCTCCTCCTCGCCGATCGGCGTCTCGAGCGAGATCGGCTCCTGGGCGATCTTGATGATCTTGCGGACCTTGTTCACCGGCATATCCATCTTTTTGGCGATCTCTTCGCTCGACGGTTCCCGGCCGATTTCCTGGACCAGGCTTCTTGACAACCTGATCAGCTTGTTGATGGTCTCGATCATGTGGACGGGGATGCGGATGGTCCTGGCCTGGTCGGCGATCGCCCGGGTGATCGCCTGCCGGATCCACCAGGTGGCATAAGTCGAGAATTTATAGCCCCGCCGGTACTCGAACTTGTCCACGGCCTTCATCAGCCCCATATTGCCTTCCTGAATAAGGTCGAGGAATTGCAGGCCCCGGTTGCTGTACTTTTTGGCGATCGAGACGACCAGCCGGAGGTTGGCGGCCACCAGTTCCTTCTTGGCATGGTCGCTGACCTTCCTGCCCGTGCTGATGGCCCGGAGGGTTTTCCTCAGGTTCTGGGCATCGAGGCCGATTTCCTTCTGGGATGTCTTTATCAGCTTGTTGATGTCTTTGATTTTTTCCTTGAGCAGGGCTTCGGTCTTTTTGGCTCGGCTCCTGTTCAGGGAAAGGGTCAGTTCCTCTTTTTTCTCCTCGATATCGTTGACTTTCCTGAGCTTCTCGCGCAGGGTGTCGATGATCTTTTCCCTCTCCGACGGCCGGATGTTGAGCTCGCGGATCAAGCGACTCATCTGGACGATGATCCGGCCGCGGGCGAGGTTATATTTCCTGATGGCCTGGATCTTGTCCAGTTTCTGGGAAAGCTCCTTGATCTTTTTGATTTTGGCCAGGATGTGTTTCTTTTTTTCCTCCAGCTTGTCTTCGGTGATCTCGTCGTCGCTGAGGTCGAACATCTCCAGGACGGCAATCGGGCTGGCCTTGATCTGCTCCTCCAGACCAAGAACCTGATTGAGGACGAGCCGGGTCCTGGAGAGCGCCTTGATGATGCCCTTTTCCCCCCGCTCGATTTCCCGGGCGATGGCGATTTCGCCCTCCCGCGTCAGCAGGGAGATGCTGCCCATCTCCCGGAGATAGAGCTTTACCGGGTCGGTCGTCCGTTCCAGGGCGTGGAGGGAAGCGTTTTCGGATTTCCGGCTCTTGGGGATGAAATCCGGCT
Organism: uncultured Eubacteriales bacterium; assembly: GCA_964651495.1. Classification (GTDB taxonomy): domain Bacteria; phylum Acidobacteriota; class Aminicenantia; order Aminicenantales; family UBA8522; genus CAZNVB01. The sequence continues at coordinate 11,112 of CAZYWP010000045.1, forward strand.
TTCTGGTGTCAAGGATCTTGATGCCGTAATCATCCATGGAGCTAAGGAAACTATCGAAATTCGCCTCCGACTCCATTTCTTCATGGAATGTCTTGTCGATCTCCTCGAAAAGAAGATAACCCTGCTTTCTTCCTTTGGAGAGGAGCTGGCTGATTTCGTCCTTTTGGAATTTATGATCGGCAGACAAGTCCGGCACCTCTTTCCTTCCAGATGATATCTTTTTCCTGAGTCGCACGGCCTAGCCTCATTTTGTTCCTCTCACAGCGAAATAATCTGCTTGGTGAGATTCTGTTTCTGGGAGAGAAGCCGGGAGAGCCTGTCCTTCTCCCCGTTCCTCTCGCAGCGGACAATCTCTTTTTGCAGGGCCTCAACCTGGCCCTGGAGCGAATTCTTGCGCAGGCTGTTCAGGCAGTCGAGGGCCTCCTCAGCCGTTCCCGCCCGGGACTTCTCCAGCATCAACTCGGAAATTTGGCGGGAAAGCTCCGGCCCGACCGCCTTGGCCAGCTCCGGGAGGACCGTTTTTTCCCCTTTCCGGCAGCCTTCCAGTAGTAAGAGGAAAGCCGGCTCGCCCTTGAGCCCGCCGAAATCCCCGGGCCGTGTTTGGGCCAGAAACTCGGGCGCGAGTCCTTGATCTCCGAGAAGGATCTGGAGGAGCCTTTTCTCCGCCGGGAGTAAAAGCGCCTTTTCTTCCCCGGCCCGCTTGGAAGAGGGCTTTTCGATGACCAGCCGGAGCATGGCCTCGTCCACGGATAAATACTCGCTGATCTGGCGCAGGTATTCACTCCGGACCATCGAATCGGGGATCTTTTCGATCTCTGCCACCACGCTCTTGACGATGCGGGCTTTCTCCTCCGGCACGTTCATCCGTCCCGTGCGGAGCGCCGCGGCGATCAGGAACTTGAGGCCGGAGACGCTTGCTTTGGCCAGCTTCTGATAAGCCTCGGGGCCGTGCTTGCGGATAAACCCGTCCGGGTCGAGATTCTGCGGCAGGACCAGGACGCGAGATGGGATCCCGTGGGCGAAGCAGATGGGCACAGCCCTTAAGGCGGCGTTCTGCCCCGCCGCGTCTCCGTCATAGTTGATGATTATGCTCCCGGCGAAGCGCCTGGCCAGGGAAACCTGGTGCGGCGTCAGGGCCGTGCCCAGGGAGGCGGCGGTGTTCCGGATGCCGGCCTGGAAGAGCGAAGCGAAGTCGGTGTATCCTTCGACGAGGATGACTTCTTCCGCCTGCTGGATGAACTCTTTTGTCCAGTTCAGTCCATAGAGGACCTTCCCCTTGGAATAAACGGGCGTGTCCGGGGAGTTGAGGTATTTCGGGTCGGCGGAGACGATGGTCCGGCCGCCGAAAGCGATGACCTTGCCGGTGAGACTGAAGATCGGGAAGATCACCCGGCCGCGGAAGCGGTCGTAGTATTCCGGCTTTTTCTGCCCGGGCAGGACGAGGCCCGCCTTTTCCAGGAGCCCCGGCTCCGTTCCTCTCCCCTGGAAGTAGCTCACCAGGGCATTCCAGGAGTTCGGCGCGTATCCGACCTTGAGGGTTTCGAGTGTCTCCCGGGAGATGTCTCTTTTTTTCAGGTAATCGAGGGCCGTTTCGCCTTCCCCGGTCTGGAACAGGTTTCTCCGGAAAAAGGCTAGAGCCAGCTCGTTGATCTTGAAGACCTTTTCCTCCAGCTTGACCAGCTCCGGCGAAAGCCTGGTTTTCTGGGGGAGGGGGATGTGAAATTTTTCGGCCAGATAACTCAGTGCTTCGGGGAAGGTGAGGCTTTCCTTCTCCATGACCAGGGTGAAGACATCTCCTCCCACGCCGCAGCCGAAGCAGTGGAAGAGCTGCTTTTCCGAGTCCACCGTAAAGGACGGGTCTTTTTCGGAATGAAACGGGCACAGCCCGACATGCTTCCGGCCGCGCCTTTTCAGGGTGGTGTAGAGCGAGGCGATGTCGACGATGCTAGCGGCCTGCCTGACTTGGTCGATGATTTCCATTCTTGGCGCAGTTTTGGCGGAAAAGGGTCTCAATAAATATAGGGAGCGACCCCCTGGTTGTCAAGTGAGCACAACCCTTTTTCCCTTATTTTTCAACATTTTATTTCATCGGGCCGGCAAGAAAAGACCGTCCCCATTTTTCACAGATGGTTGATCAGGCTGGCCAGGTAACCTGCTCCGAACCCGTTGTCAATGTTGACCACGGCGACTCCGCCGGGGCAGGAGTTGAGCATGGCCAGGAGGGCCGAGACCCCCTGGAAGCTCGCTCCATAGCCGATGCTGGTCGGTACGGCGATGATAGGGACCTTGACGAGCCCCGCGACCACGCTGGGGAGGGCGCCTTCCATTCCGGCGACGGCGATGATCAGGCGGGCCAGCTTGATTTTGTCCATCTCGCCGAGCAGGCGGTGGAGCCCGGCGACACCCACATCGTATATCCTCTCGACCTCGTTCCCCAGCATCTCGCAGGTCACGAGGGCCTCTTCGGCCACCGGGATGTCCGATGTCCCGGCCGTGATGATGACGATCTTCCCCTTGCCGGGGGCCGGGGTTTTCTGCTTGAGGTAGGCGATTTTCCCCGGTTGATTGTAAAGGCAGCCGGGAATTTCCTTCTTCAGGGCCTTATACGCTTTGGAGTCAAGTCGGGTGACGAGCAGACTGTTGCCCCTCTTGCAGATCTCGCGGGCGATCTTACAGATTTGGGGCTCCGTCTTGCCCAGGCCGTAGATGATCTCGGGAAAGCCCTTTCTGACCTCCCGGTGGTGGTCGACTTTGGCAAAACCGAGGTCCTGGTAAGGGTAATCTTTCAGCCGGAGGAAGGCTTCCTCGGGGGTCAATTCCCGTTTATGAACCTTTTCCAGGACCTCTTCCAGCTCTGTTTTCACGCCCCGTATTTTACCATATGGGGCGCCTTTGACCAAATGTGGATTGGCATGGCGGGCGGGACTTCAGGTATACTAAGTGCGGATTGATGCTCGCCCAAAGCACGATAGAACGACAGGTATCCCTTTCCGGAGCGGGGATTCACTCGGGGCAAAAGGTCACCCTGGCCCTGATGCCGTCTTCCCGGGGAAAAATCGTCTTCCGCCGGACCGACCTGAATAACCTGGAAATGGCGGTCGACCCGCGGATCGCCGAGGCCCGGAACTGCACTTCGCTGGTCTCGGGGGAGTGCCGGGTCCGGACGATCGAGCACCTCATGGCGGTCCTGTTTATCCTCGGGATCGACAGCCTCGATGTGGCGCTCGACGGAGAAGAGGTCCCCATCCTGGACGGCAGCGCCGCCCCCCTCGCCCGGGCCGTTCTCGAGGCGGGTGTGCGGCCTCTTACAGGGCAAAAAAGAGCCATGCGCATCGTAAAACCGTTGACATTTGAGGAGGATGGAGCCTGCCTTCGGGTCTCGCCCGATAGCGACTTCCGGGTAGGCTATGCGATCGATTTCTCCCACCCGGCCATCGGAAGACAATCGCTGACGCTGCGTCTCAGCCGCCGCGTCTTCCTTGAGGAGATTGCGCCGGCCCGGACTTTTGGGTTCATGAAGGATGTCTCCGGGATGCAGCGGCAGGGGCTGGCGCTCGGGGGGTCACTGGAGAACGCCGTCGTCCTCGACGACGAAAAGGTCATCAGCGGGCCGCTGAGGTACCCCGACGAGTTCGTTCGGCACAAGATCCTGGACCTGATCGGCGACCTGGCCATGCTCGGACATCCGCCGCTGGGCTATTTTCAGGCCGACCGGGCGGGCCACCGCCTCCATTTGGAAGCCGTGCGCTCTGTCCTCGAAAACTCCGATTTTTGGGCATATGAGGAGAGTTCTTTTCCCTCCTTTCTCGAGCCTTAGGAGGGGTTCATCTTGTCAAAACGGCGCCGCTTAGGCTAAAATGAGGGCGCTCAGACCGCCATTTCGAGGAGTTTTGAAGTGAAGGAAGAAAAGAATAAAAAAGACAGTTATGAAAAAGCCCTGGCCGCCTACGGGGACGCCATGCGGGAATTCCATAAGGGAAAGCTGGATAAAGCGAAAGAACTGATCGCGGCTTTCCTGGAGAAACATAACACGGAAAGGGAACTCGTGGACCGGGCTAAGATCTATCTCCAGATTGTCGAGGATCGGGGGAAAAAGGAAACTGTCTCTTTGAAGACTGGCGACGACTATTTCCATTATGCCGTCTATAAGATCAACAGCTGCGCCTATGAGGAAGCCCTGCAACTGCTGGAGAAAGCCGCGGAGATGAAAGAAGATGAAGGTAGAGTTTGTTATCTGATGGCCGACGCCTACATCCTCCTCGGAAAACCGGACGAATCGATGGAATGCCTGAAGAAGGCCTTCCAGAAAGACAAGTTTTATAAAACTATGGCCCAGAATGAGATGGACTTCGAGCCTTTGTGGGAAGATAAGAAATTCAAGCTGATCAGCCGCATGACATGAGCGGAGACCTTCTGGTCCTGTTGTGGGCGCCCGCTAGATACAGGGGGGCCGAGTCAAGAGTGGTCGGGGAGACTTTTCCGCTTCTGGGGAAGCCCTTATTGTCGATTATCCTGGATTCGGTGTCGAGTCTGAAGCCGAGAAATATCTATTATCTGGGGGAAGGCAGTGGGGAAGACCTCCGGGCTGTTCTGGGCTCTGCCGGGGCGGAGTGCGCGCCGTTGGGCCGGCGGGAAGGTGTGGCGGGAGCGGTCCTCGCAGCCAGCGCCGCTCCAGAGTTCAAGCGTAAAAGCCGGGCGGATGTCCTCCTTGTGGACACTCGGTTTCCCCTGCTGAGCGCCCGGACACTGCGGTCCCTGCGGAATCATCATCGAAAACAAAAGAACGCCCTGACGGCTTTGGCCGGGCCGATGGCCACTCCGGCGGTTGCCGCCGGTTTCAATGACCTGGTCGAAGCGGCAACAGACGCCGTCCGCAAAAGGACGGTCGCGAATGACCTGTCCATCCTTGTGGAGGCGGCAGCCCGGGCGGGGAAAAAGACCGGATCGTATACGGCGCCGCGTCCGGAGGAATTCCTGGCCGTCGCTTCCGCCGCCGAGGCGGGCAGGGCCTCTCAGATTCTTCGGGCTGGAAAAATCCGCCGCCTTGAAGCCGGCGGAGTCATCGTCCTCGACCCGGCTTCCGCCTGGGTTGACCTGAACGTGCGCATCGGCCGGGGCACGGTGCTTCACCCGGCGGTCGTCATCGAGGGGCGCTCGAGCATCGGCAGAGACTGCCGGGTTTACCCATTCGTCCACATGGTCGACACCCGGGTAGGCGACCGGGTCAAGATCCTTGGCTCCACAGTGATTGAGGGGAGCCTCATCCGGGATGACGCCCTGGTCGGGCCATTCAGCCGTTTTCGGCCGAATACGGTGATTAAGGCAAAGGCCAGAGTCGGGAATTTCGTGGAGATGAAAAACACCGTTTTCGGGGAAGGCTCCAAGGCCGGCCATCTGTCCTATCTCGGGGATGCGGTCGTCGAGGCGGACGTCAATATCGGGGCGGGCACCATCACCTGCAACTACGACGGGGTCACCAAAAGCCGGACGATAATCGAGCAAGGGGCTTTCATCGGCTCGGGGACAGAGCTCGTTGCCCCCGTCAAGATCGGGAAAAGGGCTTACATCGGCGCGGGCTCGACCATCACAAAAGATGTCTCTCCCGAAGCCCTGGCCGTCTCGCGCAGCCGGCAGGTCGAGAAGCCCGGCTGGGCCCGGCGCAAGCTGAAAAAATAACGCCCATCCCCACCGCGACTCCAGGGCACACTGGTCGTCGCCACTCTGGACCCCCTTCCTTACGGTCCTGCCCCTTTCAGCTTTTCGCCTAGCACATTGCCGCCAGAAGCGGGGCGGATGTCGACCCGCCGCGGAATCGGGCAGAGAGCGTGACGGTCGAGTAGGGGCTATTTCTTCTTGGGGCGCGATACTTTTTTCTTGGGCCTGGCCTTGGGCTTGGCCGCCTTCTTTCCGTACCTGGTGATGTATCTTTCCGTGAGTTCCTTGGCCTCGGTGTCCGTGTACTGCTTGGGCGGGGTCTTCATGAAGTAGGAGGACGGCCCGAACAGGGCTCCCGAAATCCCGTTATTCAGGGCCAGCTTGGCGCAGCGGATGGCGTCGATGACAACGCCGGCCGAATTCGGCGAGTCCTCCACCGACAGCCGGCAGTCAAGATAGGTCGGAATGTCGCCGAAGTGGCGGCTTTCGATGCGCAGGAAGCAGAGCTTGTTGTCCTTCTGCCAGGGGACGTAATCGCTCGGCCCGACGTGGACGTTGTCCGGGTCGATGTCCAGACCGCGGGCCCGGATCTGGGAAGTGACGGCGTTGGTTTTGGAGATCTTCTTGGAGTAGAGTCTCTCCCTTTCCAGCATGTTGAGAAAGTCGGTGTTGCCCCCCGTGTTGAGCTGGTAGGTTCGCTCGATCGGCATGCCGCGGTCGAGGTAGAGGTTGACCAGGGTGCGGTGGAGGATAGTTGCTCCCACCTGGGATTTGATGTCGTCTCCGATGATCGGGAGCCCCCGGCTCTCGAACCTTTTCTGCCAGTATTTCTCGCTGGCGATGAACACGGGAATACAGTTGATGAAGGCGCAGCCGGCTTCGAGCACCTGCTCCACGTACCATTTGGTCGCCTCCTCGCTGCCGACCGGGAGATAGCTGACGACGACGTCGGTCTTCGTCTCCCTGAGGATCGAGACGATATCGGCCGTCGCGCCCGGGGCCTTCTGGATAATCTGGGAGAGGTATTTCCCCAGCCCGTCGTGGGTCATCCCCCGCTGGACCTTGACGTTGAGATGGGGCACGGCCGAGAATTTCGTGGTGTTGTTCGGCCAGGTGAAGATCGCCTCGCTCAAGTCCTTGCCGACCTTGTTCTTGTCGATATCGAAGGCGGCCGAGAACTCTACGTCGCGGATGTGATAGCCGCCCAGGTTGATATGCATGACTCCGGGAATGAAATCCGTTTCCTTGGCGTTCTTATAATACTCGATTCCTTGGACCAGTGATGAGGCGCAGTTCCCCGCGCCGATGATGGCGATTCGGATTTTGTCCATGACTTCAGATCTCCTTTTCTCTTTTCAGTTGTTTCTCGATTTTTCTCACATGGAGAGTTCTTTGAAAAGCGGTGATGTTCGACAGGACGGCGATGACGAGCAGGATGGCGATCATGGCCTGGTCAAACACCCTGAACAGGGAGCCGAGAAGGGCTCCCAGCACGAGCAGGATCATCCGCTCGGCGCGCTGCATGACCCCGACCGGGCACTGAATCCCCAGGCCTTCGGCTCGGGCCCGGGTGTAGCTGACCATCGTCGAGCCGAGGAAGGTGAAAAACAGAATCCACAGCGGCCAGCGGTTCCGGAAGTGGACTGCCAGGCCGAGATAGATGAAAAATTCTGAATAGCGGTCGAGCGTCGAATCGAAAATGGCGCCGTAAAGGCTTTTTTTGTTGGCCCTGGTGGCAACCTGGCCGTCGATAATGTCGAAGAGGCCGCAGATGATGATCAGGACGGCGCCCCAGACCGGATGCCCGAGGGCGAAAAGAACTCCCGCCCCCAGGCCGGCGAGGACGCCGAGCACGCTCACGGTATTGGGGCTGATATTGAGGCCGACTAATAAGCGGGCCAGCCGACCCGCGCCGGCGACGAAACCCAGGATCAGTTTTTTCGGGACGGCGCCGAGCAAACGGGGGGCGTTTTGGGCGGACACTTCACTGGTCGATGCTTGATCCATGGCAACCTTGAAAGCAATATAATTAAACGAAAATCAGTTTGGAATCAAGAGGGGGGCTACTCGACCTTGATTTTCCTCCTGGGCTCGGATTTCCGCGCTTCGCTTTTTTCGATCATTTCGATCCGGGCGTCGATGAGAGAGCGGATGGCCAGGAGGAATTCTTTCCTGGCCCTCGACAGATGCTGTTGCGTCTGCTGCGGCAGGCAGAGGTTGAACAGCTCCTCCGGGATGGAGAGGCGAATCTCGCGCATTTTACCGGCGGCCATGCCCGCACCTCCTTTTCGGTTGAGTTGAATCCGATTTATTGAAATGTGATTCTCAGCCTGTCTTTGTCGAATTTGGCGCCCCTGACCGTGTGATTGAGCAGGAGGCGAGGCAGGAGGATATTCCTCTTTAACGAGCCGACCCGGATGAACAGCTCTTCTCCCTTCTGGAAAACGTCGAGTTCGCGCTTTTCCACGAACGGGAGGTGGAGCGAAAGGACGAACCGACCGTCCTCCTTCTCGATGCGGACGGGCTTCTGGGCAAAAAAGAGACGGGTAGGATCATCGTCCTGGTAGACGGATTCGGCCATCCTGTTGAGTGAGGGAAGACCGACGATTTCCTGACTCTGGAGCTCCGCTTCGAGGATGGGGATGGGCGCGAAGCTCTCTTCGATCAGCCGCAGGTAGCCCTCCTGGATGGACTTCCATTTCTTGAAATAGGGGTCCTCGATCGACGGGGGGAGGACCCGGTTGACGATGACCAGGTCGACGGCGTAGCCGAAGAGGCTGAAAAATGTGTAGGCCCGCCGGGCCTCCTTGATCACCATTTTCTCCGGGTTGATGACCAGCCGGATGGATGTCTTGCGGCCGTCTTCGAGGATGTCCTTCATCTCGGCGAGCTGGCCGGTCAGCTTTTTCATGGCCTCAAAAACGCTGTCCCCGGGAAAAGGAAACGGGAGAAGCCGGTTGGCCAGCGGACGCATGGCCCTGGCCGCGGTCCTCTGGATGGGGAAGATGTGCTTCAGATACCAGCCGGTGATTTCCGGGGCGCTGAGGAGACGGAGGGTGTCGCCGGTCGGCGCGCAGTCGACGATGATGACCTCGTATTCCCCGGTCTGGTTGTAGCGGCGGATCTCCATCAAGCTGAAAAGCTCCTCCATTCCCGGGAAGACGCTCAGTTCCTCGGCCTCGATCATGTCCATTCCCAGGGAAGCGAAAAGGGCGGTGAGATAGGTCTTGATCTCACCCCATTTGTTTTCGATCTCCTCCAGGGCGTTGACCTCCTGGCCGAACAGGTTGGAGCAGATTTTCAGGGGCGAGTTGCCCAGTTGGACCTCGAAGGAATCGGAAAGGCTGTGGGCGGCATCGGTGGAGATGATCAGTGTTTTGCGGCCGCGGTGGGCCGAGAGAAGAGCGGTGGCGGCGGCGAGGGTAGTCTTTCCCACGCCTCCTTTTCCGGTAAATAAGATGGTCCGCATGCGTCTTATCTTAATTCTACACCCGGCCGGGGGAAAGGACAAGCCGGGCAAAAACCGCATCTATTTCCGTGATGGGGGCGGGTCCTGTCGCGGTTCACCCCCGGCGAGGCTCGGGTTTGGGATTCGT
>CAZYWP010000046.1:0-7326 GCA_964651495.1 uncultured Eubacteriales bacterium
TTGACAGGCGCGGCCCTTTCGGCTAAAAAGATATAGCCGCGCGAGCGGCGATGATAAAAACGGAGGCTGACGTATGATCAACGCAACTCAAATCCGCCGCGGGATGGTCATCCTCCTCGACGGAGCTCTATACAAAGTCCACGAGGCGACGCACATCACTCCGGGCCGATGGAAAGCCATGATCCAGACGAAGCTGCGCAGCCTCAAAGACGGCAGCATTTCGGACTACCGGTTCCGTTCCGAGGACCGGGTTGAACAGGCCTTCCTCGAAGAGACGGAGATGGAATTTCTGTACAAGAGCGGCGAGGACGCCGTGTTCATGAACCTCGAAAACTACGAACAGATCCGCCTGTCGCCCGATGTCATCGGCGCCGGCGCCAGCTATCTTGCCCCCAACATCGTTTTTACCATCGAGACCCATCAAGGCAAGCCGGTCGGCGTCCTGCCGCCCCTGACCGTCGAGCTTCGGGTCGTCCAGACGGATCCGTTTCTCAAGGGGGCCACGCAATCGGCTTCGAGCAAACCGGCCGTCCTGGAGACCGGACTCGTCGTCACCGTTCCCCAGTTCATCAAGGAAGGGGATATCGTCAAAGTCGACACCAGGGAGGACAAGTATCTCGAACGGGTGAAGAGCGCTTAGAACGGCTGTCGGAAAACTCCGACATTGTGATGCCGGTCGGTCACCCGGATGGTGACGACGTTCTCGGCGCCGGCGGGAAGCGGCGCCCGGAACTTGAAATCCTCGTTCTTGGAATCGCAGATGCCGTCGGCCGGGAAGACCATCCTCCATTCCTGCGGACGAATCAGGTATTCCACGGTCTCGATCGAACTCCAGGAATCCTCCGCCTGGAAGGCGATGTCCAGAGAGTTTTTGTCACGGACCGCCGAGAAATTATTGACCACGGGCAGGGAATTGTCGACGACAACTGCCGGGCTGATTTTCTCGGTCCGGAGTTCCGTGCCGGTCGGGTTGGACGGCAGGTCGGAGGCTTCTAGCCTGAGGAAATACGTTCCGTCGGGAAAAGAGAGCGTGTCGAAAACAAAGAGCGATTCCTTCCAGCCCTCCTTGATCACACGCCACGCCGTCTCCCCTTCTTTTCGGAGCGAGACCGCAAACTGCAGCCGGTCCTCGTTTTCGTCCGAGGCTTCCCAGGCGACTGTCTGGTAGCCCTTCCTCTCAACCTTTTTGGGGGTGAAGATGATCCGGTCGTCCTTCTTCTTGTCGCCCTCGGAGGAGATCAAGTCCTCTGCTCCCCAGATCACTTCCTCCTGCTCCGGGGGCTTGATGAAGACTACGTTGGGCGGCAGAACTTCCAGCTTTTGAATGGAAGGCGCGGCGTTGGCTTGAAGATAAAACAGGGCCACCCGGCGCAGCAGCGGGGAAGCATTCCCCCCCTGACTCTTGAAGAGGGCCTTGAACTGGAGGTAGCGGGCCTTGGGGCTGAGAATCTGTTCCTCTTTTTTCTGGATGGGCGGCGACCAGTCGCTCCACATGCTGTTTGCCTCGAAGGAATTGCCGCTCCGCGTCTGGAGCTGGAGGATCGTCCCCGAGGCCAGGTCGGCGTCGAATTCCAGCTTCCCCCAGGACGAGACGGTCCTGGTGTCCAGGATGTCGCTGATGTATTCGCCGCTCGACCTCTGTTCGGAAAGGAGAAGGCTCAATTTGGACGGGTTGTTGGCCAGAACGTAGACCTTTTTTTCCACCGGGACGAGCGCATAGATCTGCTCGGAATTCTCCTGGAGGAGGAGGGCGGCTTTTTCGTCCCGGTCTACCGAGTAAATCCTTCCTTTGTTGCCGGTCCCGAAAACAACCCGTTTTTCCTCTTCTTTCCAGAGGAGCGTATAGATCAGCTCGTCCACCGATTCCCAGAGCTTTTTGGCCATCCCGTCGGGACGGATCCTGTACAGCGCCGAGGGCTCCCTGGAGGAGGATGTAAACGGGAACGCGGCCGCCACAGAGGGCGCCGGGGCCTGGCTCGCCTGAGGCGCCGGAACCGCCGTCACCGTGACCTCGGCGCTGACGCGGACCGGGGCTTCCGGCGCTTCCTCCTTCCTTGTCCGCGAAGGCGACCCTCCGGCCGCGGCATAGACCTGGCCGTCCGCGTCCAGAGCGAGGCTCTTGATCTCCTCGAAAGGCGACTCGAAGAGCACGGTGGACCGGCCGTCTGCGCCGAGCCTGTAGACTACACCCACTCCCCCGCTTCCGGCCAGAAAGCCGCCCTTGCCGTCTTTGAGCAGGCAGAGAACGTGATTTTCTTCCGCCTTGAGAATCTGCTGTCCTTCTCCCTGAACGCTGACCCTGTAGATGCCGCCGCTCTCGCCGACCGCAACCATCAGAGAGCCGTCGTCCGCGAAGGCCAGATCCCAGATGTATTTCTCGCCCGGGTTGAAAAAGACCTCATGCTGGTCTTTGCCGGTGATCTTATAGATTTTTCCGTTGGGCGATGTGCCGGCGAACAGCGTGCCTTTGCCGTCCAGGGCAAGGCAGGTGACGTCCATCTCCGGCGCCTGGAAGTACTGCCCGGATTTGCCGTCGGGTTCGAGGCGGAATATCTTTCCTCCATGCCCGGTCCCAAGATAGACCGAGCCGGCGGGCCCCGAAAGCAACGACAGGTAGAAGTCTTCCGCCGGCCCTTCGATCCTGTTCTCCTGGGGGGCCAGGGAGAGCAGGCCATCGTAGGAGATGGAGATGCCGTCGAACTTGCCCCGCAGGAAGTCGTCCCTGCTCCGCTGCTCCCAACGGCGGGGGACGACCGCTTCCAGGCTGAGTCCAAAACCGACTATTCCGATCAGAATAATATATTTCAGCTTGTTCACTGCGGCATCTCCTATCTCTTGATTTTAACGGGGATCGAGGCCATCCCCCGGAAGACATAGGGGATGGGAAGCTGGTACTCCCGCAGGGTCGACCTGGTCAGCTCCGTCGGGGACGACGACGCCGCCCGCGGCGAACCGAACATGGATTTCATCGAAGGCGGAAGGTTGGGCATCTCTTCTCCCTTGACGAACAGGCCCGGTTTTAAGGCCAGCAATTTAAAATAGATCCGGTTGTTCTTCCGGAGGTTATTGAGAATCCGGACGAGCTGCCCCAGGCTGCGGGGGATGAAATCCTGGTTGCGGTACTGGACCATCTCGACTTGATGCATGGAAGCGGCATCGGCGATGATCAGATGGAACTCCGACCCGGCCGGGAGGGGCGGCGCATCGATGTCCACGGTCTCCTGGAAGCTCTGCCCGCCGAAGGTCCGGTAAAAAACTTTGACCTGGATCCGCTCCCCGGCCGAGGCCTCGTATTTGTCGAGCCAAACGCGCTCGAGGGCGGCGAATTTCGCCTCCTCGACCGCCCTGATGTTCAGGTCGATGCGGTGGAATCCGACGTCCTCGAATTCGTTGTTGGCGAGATAATAGACCACGGCCATGAGCAGCCCCGAGAGGCTGGACACGGCGGTGTCCAGGTTTCCCGAAAAGAGGTCCTCCAGATGGACTCCCGTGCCGCTGTCCAGGTAGACGTTGCCGTCCAGGGCTACGGACAGGTTCCCGAACGACCTCTCCTCCGCCGAGAGAAGCGAGGCGACAGCCAGGTTGAGCAGCAGCGGGCTCAGGATCCTGTCATTCGTCACCCCCAGCTTGAATTCTCTGGCTTTGCCCAAGGCATCGATCAACCGGACGGTGACGGGAATGAGCCGGGGCTCGGCCCCGACCTCGCCCAGCGCTCCGGAAGTCCTGTCCTGGTAAAACCTGCCGATCTTGGCGCCGATCGCGGCCACCTTGAAAGAGCTCTCCAGGCTCGGCACCACGGCCAGCACGCTGGCCCTGGACATGCCATAATCCACCGCGCCCAGGTTATAGAGCGGATGACCGAAGGCCAGAATTTTATTTCCATCCACGTACGTCACCGTGCCGACGGCCGCGACGCTCAGGTCGCCCCTGACGAGCTCAACGGCCACAGGATCCCCCTCCTGGAGGGCAGCGGCGGTGGCCGGGAGCGGAGCCTGTGTCTCGCCGGATGCGCCGGAAGCGATGGGCAGGAATCCCAGCCGGCCGAAAATCGACCTGGCCCGCTCCACTGTCGCGGGAGAGAACCCGCCGAACTGCAGGGGGACGCCGATCGGGAGCAGCGTTTGCCCCTGCGAGACATACGATTCGCGGGATGAGAAAAGCCCTTTGTGAAAGGACAGGATATCGTCTGCGCTCAGGCTGATCCGGAAAGGCAGGGATTCGCCGGGCGGGGACGGCGGCTGCGCCGGCTGGCCGGGGATGGACAGCATCTGGCCGATCGGCGTGATCCCGGCGATCGGCTCTTTGGCGAAGGCGAAGGAAAAGGCCACGGCGCCGATGATCTTGCCGTCGATGTAGACGGGGCTGCCGCTCATGCCCTGGATGATGCCCGTGTTTTCCAGCCCCATCCCTGAAAGCCGGGCCAGGATGATACTCTTTTTGGGCTGGACGTTTTCCAGGATGCCCAGGATCTCGACGTTGAACTCCTCCACCCGGCCGCCCAGGAAAACGCTCTTTCCTTTGCCCTTCATTCCGGGCTTGACCTGCTCCAGAGGCATGACCAGAGTGGCTGCTCCCGCCTGGCCGAGGCCGAGGCACAAAATGATAATCAGGGCGATGGTGTGCTTAATAGGCTGACTCCTGTGAGCCGGGCTCCCGCCGGTCAGAGAATTCCCAGCAGCTTGCCGCATTTTTCGAAACTTCCCAGGACGGTGTCGAGCTCTTCGTCGCTGTGGGTGGCTGTGTAGCTCGTCCGGATGAGGGCCTGCCCTTTGGGCACGCCGGGATAGACCACGGGATTGGTGAAAACGCCGTCCTCCCGCAGGAACCTCCACAGCAAGAAGGCCTTCTCGTCATCCCCGATGATGGCCGGGATGATCGGAGTTTCGGTCGGGCCGGTGTCGTAGCCCATGGCCCTGAACCCGGACTTCATCTTCCTGGTGATCTCCCACAACCGGCGCCGCCTCTCCGGCTCTTTCTCGATGATCTCCAGGGTGGCCAGCACAGTCGCCACCGATGCCGGCGTGATGCTCGCGCTGAAGATCAACGAGCGGGCGTGATGCTTGATGTAGGAAATGACTTTCTTCCGGCCGGCCACAAACCCCCCCAGCGAGGCAAACGACTTGCTGAAGGTCCCCATGACCAGGTCGACGTCGTCTTCGACGCCGAAGTGCTCGCTCGTGCCCCGCCCGTTTTCGCCCATGACTCCGATGCCGTGGGCATCGTCGACCAGCACCTTGGCGCCATACTTCCCGGCCAGCCGGACGATCTCCGGCAGGTTGGCCAGATCACCCTCCATGCTGAACACGCCGTCGACGACCACCAGCTTGCCGGAGTCTTGGCCGACCGATGCCAAAACCTTCTCCAGGTCGGCCATGTCGTTGTGCCTGTATTTGAGGACCGTGCCGAAGGACAGCCGGCAGGCGTCGATGATGGAAGCATGAACCATACGGTCGGTGACGATGATGTCGTCCTTGCCGGCGATGGTCGAAATGATGCCCAGGTTGGTCTGGAATCCCGTGCTGAAGGTCAGGGCGGCCTCTTTTTTCATGAAGCGGGCCAGCCGCTCCTCGAGCTCGACATGAATATCCAGGGTTCCGTTCAGGAAGCGGGACCCGCAGGTGGCCACCCCATACCTGTCCACCGCCGCCCGGGCCGCCTTCCCGACATCGGGGTGGTTGAGCAGGCCGAGGTAGTTATTGGAGCCGACCATGATCATGCCCTTACCGTTGACGCTGACCCTGTTCCCTTTGACTTCTTCAATCGGGGGGAAGTACGGATACATGTCCATGGCCGTCAACTCATCGACTCGGGTGAAGCTGTAACACTTCTCGAACAGGTCCATCAGCGTCTCCTCCTTGTTTCCGGACGCGTCCCCCGGCCTCCCCCCGCGTTCAGGATCGATGTCCGAACATCCTGTCCCTGACTCGGGCTCTGGTTTGACCGGGGCGGGCGATTCTCATACAATCAGGGCCGTGAACGTTTTCTTGACCGGCGGGACCGGGTTTATCGGAAGTCACCTCATCGAGCTGCTGCTGGCCCGGGGGGCGAGCATTATCGCCCTCGTCCGCGACCCGGTGAGAGCGGCGGCCCTGGAGGGAAAAGGAGTCCGATTTCTCCGGGGAGACCTGTTCTCCCTTCCTCCTCTTCCGGCCGGAATCGACATCGTCTTCCATCTCGCCGGCAGAACGCGGTCGCTCAAAACAGCGGATTATTATACTGTAAACCACGAAGGCACGGCAAGTCTTTTCCGCCGCCTCAAGGCCGGGTCGGGGCGGCCTAAGGTCATTTATTTGAGCAGCCTGGCCGCTGCCGGCCCCTCCATCAATGGAACACCGGTCAAAGAGAGCGACCCGCCTCATCCCGTCACCCATTACGGCCGGAGCAAGCTCCTGGGCGAGAAAGAGGCCCTCCGTTTCAAGGACGAATTTCCGCTCGTGATCGCCAGGGCGACCGCCGTCTTCGGGCCGCGGGACCTGGATTTTCTGACCTACTTCAAGGTCATCAACCGAGGAATTCTGGCCACGGTGCGAAAAAACCGGATGGTCAGCATTTGTTATGTCAGGGACCTGGCCGAAGCTCTCTGCCTCTGCGCCGAGAAAGAACTGCCCAGCGGCGAGATCTTCAACATCGCCGACCCCGCCCCCGTGAGCTGGGAAGAATTCGGCCTGGCGGCCGCCAGGGCGCTGGGGAAGAAGGCCGTCCGTGTGCGGGTGCCGCTGGGCGTCGTGGCGGCGGCCGCCGCCCTCAGCGAGCTGCGGGACAGGCTGGCCCGGAACCCCGGGATTTTCAACCGCGACAAGTACCGCGACCTGAAGCAGACGGGCTGGGTGGCCGATGTCGGGAAGGCCGCCCGGATGCTCTCTTTCCGGACACGTTATCCGCTTGACCGGGCGCTGCGGGAAACCATGGATTGGTACAGGGCGCAGAAATGGCTTTAAGGCCGCCTTACGATTTTTTCTTGACCGCGGCGGCGCGGGCGGAAAAGGCGACGAAAAACTTGGCCGAGTTTTTGACCAGCCAGCCTTCGCTTTTCGAGCGGGCATAATATTTGATCCACCCCTCCAGGATGTAGCTTCCTTTTTTCGCCTCCGGGCTCACCGTGAACGGGATTTTCACCGGCTTCTTGAGGTCGAGATATTCCTCTCCCTCTTTTTCCTGGGCGCCGATCCCCAGGTCCGAAGCGGCGAAGAAGGGCTTGGGGAAGACCAGCGCATCCAGGGGTTTGAACTCGATGATGAAATCGGGATGGGGGCTGATGACGATCCCTTCCTGGAGGCTCAATTTCAGGATGACGCTGCCCTCCTCGCCCCGGGCCAGGCGGCGGGG
>CAZYWP010000046.1:7426-20232 GCA_964651495.1 uncultured Eubacteriales bacterium
CAGAGGTCGGGCATCATGGAGCGGCGCCACGTCGAGCCGGGAGTGGGGAGCTCGGACCTGGCTTATGAAGCCGCGCTGCGGGCCATCGAAGACGCCCGGATCGACAAGTCGGAAATCGATTTCATCGTCGCCGCCACGCTCTCTCCCGACCATTATTTTCCCGGCATCGGCGTGCAGGTCCAGGCCAGGCTGGGATTGACGCCCATCGGAGCCCTGGACGTCCGCAATCAATGCAGCGGATTTATCTACGCCCTTTCCGCGGCCGACCAGTACATCCGGACGGGAGCCTATAAGAAAATTCTTCTCGTCGCCGCCGAGGTCCAGTCCACCAACCTGGATTATTCGGACGAAGGCCGAGATATGGCCGTCCTCTTCGGCGACGGCGCCGGCGCGGTCGTTCTCGAGCCGAACGGACAGGACGACGGCCGGGGCATCCTCTCCACTCATCTTTTTGCCGACGGCAACCACGTCCAGGACCTCTGGCTGGAGAAGCCGAGTTCGAAAGACAAACCCTGCGTCACCGAAGAACTCCTGCGGAAAAAAAAGTTTTTCCCCAAGATGGACGGCAAAAACGTCTTCAAGAATGCTTCGGAACGGATGCCGGAAGCGGTCCGGGCCGCCCTTCAGCACAACGGGCTTTCGATCGAGGATGTCGACCTGCTCATTCCCCATCAAGCCAATGACCGGATCACCCTAATGGTCGCCCACAGCCTCAAGATTCCCGTCGAGAAAGTAGCGCGCAATATCGACCGGCTGGGGAACACCACGGCCGCTTCCATCCCCATCGCCCTCGACGAGGCCGTCAAGGGAGGCCGGCTCGCGCGGGGACAAATCGTCGCCCTCACGGCGTTCGGATCGGGGTTCACCTGGGCGTCGGCAATCATCCGATGGTGAGTGGAATGCGGGTTTCACTTGACCTCCCCGACTATGATAGGATTCCCCTCCTGGAATGAATCGGGTCTTGGGGTGTATAGAGATTAAGAGGCCGCCTGTGGGTTTTTGATAAGATATGCTTAAGAAGGAGGCTCTGATGAAAAAAATTTTCATTCCCCTCGCCATTTGTGTATTTGCCTTCTTCGGGATCAGCTCTCTCCTCTCCCAGCAGAATCAGGAAGAGGGCAAATTCCAGAAGACGGTGGACACCTATCTGGACACCTACTGGAAATTTTTCCCCACGGCCGCCACGCTGGCCGGCTACCACAAATACGACGATAAGCTCGAAGACCTGAGCGAGAAAAGCCTGGAAAAGCACCATGACGAACTGGATGTCTTTAACCAGGAGCTGGTGACGAAAGTCGATAAGACCAAGCTGGGAGCCGAGGCCCAGATCGATTACGACCTCATCCGGAACGCGATCGACCTGGAGCTGATGCGGCACGAGAACCTCCTCCCCTGGGAATACAACCCGGTATTTTACAATGAGATCTTCCTCCACAGCCTGAAAAGCCTGCTGACCAAAGAATTCGCCCCCCTCGACGCCCGGATGAAGGGCGCTATCGAAAGGGCCAAGCTCCTGCCCGGACTGATCAAGCAGGCCAAGGAAAACCTGAAGACGCCGCCCCAGGTTTTCACCGAGACGGCCGTCCAGCAGTTCCCCGGCATCCTCGACTTCTACAAGACCGAGGCCCCCCAGTTGATCGGGAACGCCTCCTCCGACCTGAAATCCAGATTCCAGGCGGAGTGGGCCAAGGCGGTCGCCGCCCTGGAAGAGTACCAGGGCTTCCTCCAGTCGCAGCTCCTTCCCCGCTCCACTGGAAATTTCCGTCTGGGCGACCAGGCCCACTCGCGTCTGCTCAGCCTGACCGGCGAATTCAGCATTCCACCGACCGAGCTCGTCGCCAGGGCCAAGGCCGATTACAACAACATCCGCCGGGAGATGTTTCTCGTCTGCATTCCTTTTTACCGAATTATGTATCCCCAGATCAACCTGGAGCAGATGACTACCCAACGCGGCGAGGAAGAAGTCAGAAATATCGTCATCCAGGGCGTGCTGGACAAGATCAAGGGCGAACACCCGACCAGGGAGAACTTCCTCGAACAGGTCAAGTTGAACGCCGCCTCGGTCAAGGCGTTTCTCTCGGCCAGTCAGATAATCCCGCTGCCCGACGCCGAACTCGCCGTCGAGAACATGCCCCCCGCGGAGCGGGGATTGACCTGGACCCGCATCCTGACGCCGGGCGCCTACGAGACGGGCGGAGCCTACACCGCCGAGATCGCTCCCCTGCCCGATAGCTGGACGGAAGACCAGGCCAAGTCTTTCCTCCAGGAATACAACAATTTTTACCTCATCCCCTGGACCGTGCGGAATATTTACCCCGGCCCGTTTGTCCCCCTCTTTTTTACGGCCAAGCATCCCTCGCTGCCCAGAAAACTGTATCCCAATATGCTGCTCCTGAAGGGCTGGCCCGTCTACGTCGAAGAGATGCTGATCATCTCGGGGTTCAACAATTTTGACCTCCGCCTGCGGCTCAACCAGCTCAAGTTCCTGCTCAAGGCAGTCATCGATTTCCAGCTCGAGCTCAACATCCACCAGGCCGGTATGACCAAGGAACAGGCCATCGCCTACATGACCCGGGCCGGCTTCCAGGCCGAGGTCGAAGCGGAGCGGAAATGGAACCGCATCCTGCTCAAGCCAGGCGACGCCGCCAGCCCGTACATCGGCTACCAGGAAATCCTGGACATGGAGAAAGACTACCGGAAACTCAAGGGGGACGCCTTCAGCCAGAAAGAATTCCTGCAGAAACTCCTCAGCTACGGCGCCCTGCCCATCCGCCAGCTCAAAGCCAGGATGGCCCAATAAAGACGCTGGAGTCTTCATCCGCTCCCTATGAGCTGGCCGACTCCCATGCCCACCTGGACATGGACGAGTTCGGCGCCGACCGGGAGGAAGTCGTCGAGCGGGCCTGGGCGGCCGGAATCCATGCCCTTCTCTGCCCCGCTGATCTGACCGCCGCCGCGAGCCTGTCCCGTATTATCGAGCTGCAGCGGAAATATGAGTGGATCGTGGCGGCCGCGGGCATCCACCCCCATCAGGCTAAGGATTTCGCGCCCGAACACCTCGATCAAATCGCCGGCCTGGCCAAAGCCGGAACCATCGCCGCCCTGGGCGAGGTCGGGCTCGATTTTCACTACAATTTCTCTCCCGCCGCCAAACAGAAAGAAGCGCTGCGAGCGCAGCTCGCCCTGGCCGGCCGCCTCCGGCTTCCCGCGGTCATCCACAGCCGGAATTCCGGCGGAGAGGTGATCGCGGCGGTCGAGGACGAGAGATTCGACTGCGGGGGCGTGCTCCACTGTTTCACCGAAGATTGGGAAACGGCCCGGCGGATGATCGAGCGCGGGTTTTTCATCTCCTTTTCCGGCATCCTGACCTATCCGAACGCCCATTCCCTGCGCGAGGTCGCCAGGAAAATCCCGGAGGACAGGCTGCTCATCGAGACCGACTCGCCCTTCCTTGTTCCCGCGCCGCGCCGCGGCCGGGACAAGAGGAACGAGCCGGCGTTCGTCGTCGAGACCGCCCGCCTGCTGGCCGAGCTCAGGGGGATGTCTTTCGAGGAACTCACGTTCCTAACATTCCAAAATTTTAGGAGAGTTTTTTCGGGACCAAGGCGAGGGCTTGGGGAGAGGAAGCCCGTCGAAGACTGAGCGGGCACGGATTCTCGACCGAAGGGAGAGAAGAGCGAAGGATGAGTTCGGAGCTGATTCTCCTCGCCGGGGAGAATCAGCGTGCTGACGACCCCAAGCCCGAGCCTATTTGAAAAAACGGGTTTTCAATGCTAAGATAGTGCCCCATGGCTCTGGAACACTCGTTCGACATCGTCTCCCGGATCGAATGGCAGGAGGTCTCCAACGCCGTCCATGTCGCCCTTAAGGAGATCACCAACCGCTTTGATTTCAAGCACAGCCGGGCTGAGATCGTCCAGGAAAAGGACAAGCTGATTCTGATCGCCGAGGACGTCACCAGGCTGCGCAGCCTGGTCGAAGTCCTGGAGCAAAAAATGGTCAAGCGACACATCCCGCTGCGGGCGGTGATTTATCAGAAGGTCGAGGATGGCCCCAACCGGACGATCAAGCAGGAAGTCCATTTCCAGACGGGGATTCCGGTCGAGAAAGCCCGGGAGATCGTCAAGTTAATCAAACAGCGCAAATTCAAGGCTCAGGCTTCCATCCAGGGCGATCAGGTCCGCGTCTTCTCCGCTAAAATCGACACCCTGCAGGAGATTATCGCCTGTCTCAAGGCGGAAAACTTGGGCATCCACATGGAGTTCGCCAACTACCGATGAAATCCCAGTATCCCCAGAAAGCCCTCGACCTGCTTAAAGAAAGGACAGACCTGGCCGAAATATATGGGCATATCCGGGAGGACCTGGACCGGGTTGAAGAGAGCCTCAAGCTCTTCACCTCGTCGCCCAACCGGCTGGTCTCCGAGATCAACACCTATCTCTTCCAGAGAAAGGGAAAGAGAATCCGGCCGGCCCTCCTGCTCCTCTGCTCCAGGCTCCTCAATTACCGGGGAGACGCACACATCCTGATGGCGGCGCTCGTCGAGTTCATCCACACGGCCAGCCTGATCCACGATGACATCATCGACCACGCCGACACGAGACGGGGCCGGGACTCGGTCCACGCCCGCTGGGGCGCCGGCATATCCGTCCTTCTGGGGGACTATCTGTACATCAAGAGCATCGGCCTGTCGCTGGAGAGCCGGCACCCCCAGATCATCCGTCTTCTGACCGATGTTTCCTCCCAAATGATCGAGGGAGAGCTGACTGAATACGAGATGAGCGGCAACCTGGAGATGGCCGAGCAGCAGTACCTCGACATCATTCACAGCAAAACGGCATCCCTCTTTTCCACCGCCTGCCATATCGGCGGGATCCTGGGCGAGGCCTCGAGGGAAGAGCAGGATTATCTTATCGCCTATGGATATAACCTGGGCATGACTTTTCAGATCATCGATGACCTGCTCGACTTCAAGGGCGACGAGAAACGGCTGGGCAAACCGACGCTTTCTGACCTGGCCGAGGGCCGCATCACCCTGCCCCTCATCTACTCGCTCCACAGCGACGGGAATCCCGGACGCCAGCGCCTGCAGCGTCTCCTCAAGACCGAGAAACCGGCCGAGGAAACGAAACGGGAGATTCTCGGGATCGTCGAGTCCAACGGCGCCCTGAACTATACCTTCCGCCGGGCCGAAGAGTATTCCCTCAAGGCGCGTGAGGTTATCACTCAATTCCCGGCTTCATCCCACCGGGAAGCCCTCTCGCTGCTCTCCGAATTTATCCTGGCCCGGGAAAAATAAGCGCTGAAAAGGCGGCCGCTCTTTGATCGAAATCGAGGTCAAAATCAGGGTCGATGACCTGGCGGCACTGCGCGCGGCCCTGCTCCGGGTCGGGGCGCATTTAGAAAAGGAGCGGGGGGCCGAGGAAAACACCCTCTACGACTTCCGCTCTCGGGCTCTCCAGGAAAAAAGCTGCGCCCTGCGGCTCCGCCGGACCGGCAAGAAAGCCTTCCTGACCTTCAAGGGCGCGCCCCGGAAATCGCGGCGGTTCAAAGTCCGCGAGGAGTTTGAGACCGAGGTCAAGAACGAGAAGCAGATGAAGCGCATCCTGCGTGGCCTGGGGATGGTCCCCGCTTATCGTTACAAGAAATTCCGGACAGGGTACCGCACGAACCGGCTGCGAATCTCGGTCGACGAGACTGCGGCCGGATGCTACCTGGAACTCGAGGGGCAGAGAAGCGACATCGCTAAATTCGCCAGGATGCTGGGCTTTTCCCCCACTGACTGGATCAAGCTGGATTATGTCCAGCTACTTAAGGAAAAAGGGAAAAAGACTTAGGCCTCTTCCTCTTTTTCCTCTTCCTCTTCGTCTTCTTCCAGGCCTTCGAGAGGCTCGGACTCTTCGCCGGACTCGCCCTTGGCTTCGCCCTCAGCCCCTTCCTCTGCCGGGGCCGCGCCCTCTTCGACTACATCTGGGCCAGCCGGAGCTTCGTGTTCCTCCTCGAACCCGCCGCCAATGCCCTCTCCGAGAAAAACCGGCTCTTCCTGTTCGTGGATATCTTCTTTCTTGGCCTTGATGATCTCGAAGTCCACCAGACCCAACTTCACTTCGCTCTGGGCGATGCGGACGGGATTTTTGGACCTGCTCTTGATGCGCGCCTTGGCGCCCCTGAGCAGCTCTTTGGCCCTCTTCGAAGCAACGATCACAAACCGGTACTTACTATCGATATTTCCGTAATCCTTCAACAACGGTGGTTTCATTAATTTTTGTTCCTTGATGAGATTGCAGTAGAATAGCAAAAATGCTTAAAAAATTCAACCGAGTGTGTTAGAATGGGGCCTAAGTTTTGCGCGGATTGACCATCATTTTTCATGCCGGAAGAGATTTATCCTCAGAACACCATTTTAACCGTCGGCGGAGGTAAGGGCGGTACAGGCAAGAGTTTCCTCGCGGCCGGCCTGGCCATCGAGCTGGGCGCCCGCAGCGGAAACGCCGTGGCGGTCGACGCCGACCTGGGCGGGCCCAACCTGCACACACTGCTCCGGGCCCGGGAGAACGGACGGGATTTGGGGGATTTTTTCAAGAACAAGGCGCCGCGGCTGGAAGACGTCCAGACGGCGACCGCCTATCCCGGAGTCCGGCTGATCAAGGGGAGCGAGAACGCGCTCTTCCTGGCGAATTTGCACCAGGCCAAGAAACTGAAGCTGATCCGGCAGATCAGGAGCCTCCAAGCCCGGAACGTGATCATCGACCTGGGCACGGGAAGCGCCTATAACACCCTGGATCTTTTTGTCATCGGACGGCCGGGAATTGTGGTGGTCACTCCCGAACCGACCGCCGTCGAAAACACCTATTACTTCCTCAAGTCGTGCGCCGTGAGAATACTGAAGCTGTACATTAAGTACTTCAAAATTCCCGGCCTGGACGAGAAAATAGCCGGGGAGCTGGAGGACGGCGCAAACACGCTGCGGTCATTCCTCACCTCGCTCGCCTCCACCGACAGCGCCTCCGGACGGATCCTCCAGGCCGCCCTGAATAATTTCCGGCCGTGCCTCGTCGTCAACAAAGCCCGCAGCGATAAAGATCATCTCCTCGGCCGTTCCATCGTCGATGTCGTCCGCCGGTATTTCTTGATCGAGATCGAACTGCTCGGGACTCTCCCCTACGACGAACGTGTACTCTGGAGTCTGAAGAAGCATGTCCCCTTCACCCTTGAATATCCGGAGAGCGAAATCTCCCTGAGGATCAAAGACATGGCCGCCAGGCTGGCCAAGCCCCAGCCCCTCCCCGCCGGCGTCCGGGAGGCTGAGCGGCCGATTTGAAACACATGGTCAAGAAGATCGAGGACCTGGATTTTTATGAACTCCTCAACCTGGGTCTGGACGCGACGCGGGTCGAAATCGAAAACGCCTATCTCCTGGCCGTGGCGACCTATCACGAGGAGGCCATGGCCTCCTACGGCGTACTGTCGGCGGAGGAGCGGGGAGTCATCCTCGAGCGAATCGAAGAAGCCTTCGAGACGCTGGCCGACCCGGACAAACGAAAAACTTATGACGTCCGGATCCTTCCCCACCGTCCCGAAAGCAGGCAGCGGGCCTATTTCCGCAAGTCGACGGAGAAGCTGGAGATCGAGGACGCCGCGGAAGAGCAAAAATTCTGGGCCCGGGTCAAGTCATCGCTGCTCCCCCGCGGGCTACAGAGGAGCCGGGGCAGACGCGGTCAGCGTAAGAACGGCAAAGACTGGCTGGCCCTGCAGAAAGACCGCTATTACTACGGCGAATATTTGAAAAGTGTGCGGGAGCAAAGAGGCCTGACTCTGGAAGAGGTCGCCCGAAGGTCAAAGATCAGCCTCGCCCTCCTCACCGCGCTGGAGGAAGAAGACGACGAGGGCCTCCCGCAGGGAAAAGTCCGCGTCCGGATGCTTCAAGCCTATGCCCGTTCGCTCGGGCTCGATTCCGCCAACGGCGGCGAGTAGCCGCCACCGCCCCGCCTTCAGAGAAACTTCAGGATCATCTGCAGGCCGATCAGCAGAAGGACCGCCCCGAAGATCAGGCTGAGGGCTGCGCCGGACACCAGCCGGGAAAAACTCGCCCCCACCTGGGCGCCGAAGATCGTCCCCAGGGCCAGGAGAAGGGCCTGGCTCCAGTGGACATGCTGGACGAGGGCGTGTTTGGCCACGCCGGAAGCCGAGGTGAAGATCATGGTGAACATCGAGGTCGCCGTGGCAAAGTGGATCGGGAGATGCATCATCAGGTTCATAATCGGGACCCCCAGCACTCCCCCGCCGATGCCCAGGAACCCGGAGGCGACGCCGGCAAAAAAGCTCAGCCCGACGCCGGGGACCATCAGCCGCATCGACCTTACCAGCTCGGCGTCTGTTTTTTCGGGGAGCTGGACGCGGCTGTGGGGAGCAAAATTCTCCGCTGTCCCGGCGGCGGCTCCTGCCGCTGACCGTCCCCGCCCGATTTTGAGCATCATCCGCAGGGCGACAAATAACAGGAACGCGCCGAAAATCAGTCCCAGGTGACGGGGGGAGATGACGGTGGTCAGATGGGCTCCGACGTAGGCGCCGGGCACGGACATCACTGCCAGCCACAGGCCGGTCCGGTAATAAATGCGCCTCTGTTTAGCGTAGGAAAAGGACGAGGCCAGGGCGGTAAAGATGATCGATCCCAGGCTGGTGCCGACCGCATGCTGGGGCACGAACCCGAACAGGATGGTGAGCAGGGGAACGATGATAATCCCGCCGCCGACGCCGGTCATCGAGGCGATGATCCCGACCAGGAAGCCGGCCGCGGGAAGGACGAGGAACGGCCAGACCTCGGACATGGATGGTCAGCGCGTCAGGACGATGTCGTCGCCGGTGTTGAACTTGCCGTCCAGGCCGGGCGAGGTCAGCCGGAAGCCGGAGTCGGAGACCTTCTCATATTGGAAGGCCCGGCCCCAGCCGTCCGTCGTCGCTCCGCTGAGGATACGCATCCGCGAGAGTTCCTTTAAATCCTCGGGCACACGGCCTTCCGTGCCGCTGAAAAACTCGATGGCTTTCGCCAGTGTCGCCATGTTCGCCCGGGTGAGGTCGGCGCTCATTCTCTGGTGGGCGTCCACCGTCGCCTCGAGGTAGCTCTTCTTGCCGGCCTTGGCGAAGTAGAGAAAATAGACGACGACCATGGCCAGGACAAGGACGATCAGGAGACCTCTGATTTTCATTGCACGCTCCCTCTTGTTTATAACACAAGACGGTCCTGAAGTGAACAGCGGACGCCGGCAATTCGCCTCGCCCATCGTTGACACTAATCTTCATCCTATGTTATATATGCGTGCAAAATGAGGAGCGCGTGAGGCTCCTTGCTCGCCAATTTCGTTCGATATCGAGAAGTCAATTACTCACGACTTAAAGGCGATCGATGCAGAAAATCAAATTTCGTTTCAAAGGGGACCATGTCGATTCCTTCGCCAAGCTTGGAGAACTCAGGGCCGTTTTCCTTGATCTGACCAATCGGTGCAACCTCAGCTGTAAGTATTGCTTCAACTATCGGGCGCTGCAATCGCCGCCGCTGCACCTAGACCCCGATTTAATCAAAAAGGCACTGCGCTCAAAACTGGCAGAGTCTGTAAAGGATTGGTTCCTTTCAGGAGGAGAACCAGTTTTATACCACCATCTCTCAGAGGCGCTGAAGCTGTTTCGTGAGTTCGGAATCGGGCCCAAGATCGCTACAAACGGGACAATACTGACCCCGGAGATCATGGATACTTGGGCCGGCTATGGAGTCCGGTCAGTTCAGTTCTCGTTGGACACCCTCAAGCCCGGCCTTCACGCTGATCTCAACGGCGGCAGAAGACAGGACCACGAGGCCATCCTTCGCCATCTCGAGTATGCGGTCAGGTCTTCACTCCGCGTCGTCGTCTCGAGCGTATTGACCGAGGCGAATAAACGGGAAATAAAAGAAATCATGGTTTTTTGCTTCGAGTCGGGGGTAGATTCGTATACTCTCTATCCGAACGTTCCTTCAGAACCGCTGAATAAGGAGCTGATCGTGCCTTTTCCAGAACTGTTGGAACTGACGGATGATCTTTTTTCTGCTTACAGCTCCCTGTGTCCGACCAAGGTCATCGACATAACCATTCCCTGTTTCAGCGATTCTTCCGCCTACACGAGGTGGAAGGACATCCTCGCCATCAGGTTGCATTACTGCGCGGCGGCTCAGTTTGCCCTCAAAATCACGAGCGACGGCAGGGTGTCCGCTTGCATTTGTCAGGATAAGGATCCATTCATAATCGGCGATCTTCGCCAGGACGGTTTGGATGATATCTGGGTCTCAGAAAAAGCCATGGAATTCAGGTCATTGTATAAAAAGATCCCCGAGTGCAGCCTCTGCTCTCAGAACGGTGTCTGCAGAGGGGGGTGCAGGAACAACGCCTACTTGTTCGGCTCAAAGGGGGTCTACTCTCTTGATCCGTATTGTCAGTTTTTCAAATCCCGGATAGAATAATTCCACTCCTTCCCTTTTCTGACAACGAGACAGAGAAGAAGACGGCCTTTACATGGAGAAAAAACGTTCTCTTTTGCTCGATGCCCTTGCCCAGGTTTTTATAAAACCCCGTGGAATCCTGAAAATGAGCCAGGTTTGGCTTCCCCTCAGCCTGATTTTAGTTTCTGGAACCCGCCTGAACCCGCGGGCGCAGTTTTGTGCCTCTCTCTATCTCCTTTATGCAGTCTTGAGCAAGGGTCTGGCAAGCATCCTCATCAACGACCTGACCGACCGGGAGATCGACGAACGCGCGGGCAAAGAAAGATGGATCACCTTCCTTCCTTCGCCGGCAGGAACAATGATTCCGGTTTTTCTCCTGGCCTCGGGCTTCTTTGCACTCATCAAAGCCGGCGGCAACATTCCTGTTCTTGCCTCTTACACGGCGACGGTGCTCCTGGGAATTCTCTATTCCTTGAGGCCCGTTCGTTTCAAAGAGCGAGGTCTCTGGGGAATATTGGCCTACTCTTTATCTGCCGCCATCCTGCACGCCCTCGTCCCCTGGACCCTTTTTCGTCCGGCTTTTTTGCTTCTTCCCCTTCTTTTTTCTGTCGTGATTGGCGAGAAATTGGCCCAGATCCTCTTCCACCAGATCGTTGATTTCGATTCCGACAGTGCGGGGAACGTCAAATCCTTCGCCGTGACTGCCGGCCGGGTCAAAGCGGATCGGACTCTTCGCTCCGTCCTGAATATTGCCATTGTGGCGGATTTAGTGCTCCTGTTTTATATTTTCTACGAAATAAAAGACCATCCTCAGTTCTTCTCGCTCATAGGTCTTGCCTGTTTCCTGGGAGTTAGCGCATCCGGCATATACGTCAGGATCATCTCGAAAAAGTATAAAACCTCGACGGAACTCACAGAGATGTTGCCCTGGATCTATCTCGGACTTTCGTTCGTTCTTTTTTATCTGCTCCCGCCGCTTTTGTTGATCCTGCTTGCCTTGCCTGAACCGGGGATGTGGGTTCTGGTGACGCTCTCCGCTCTTTCGCTCCTCGGCGCGTCCATCAATTTTTTCTTTTATAATCCCAAAAGATAGAGACCCAAGAAGCTGCGGGTCTTCGTTGTGTCATCTCTGATCGCCCATTTTATTCAGCAGAATTTTGCTGTAAATCAGACCAAATCCAAAGATGACAACAATAGAGATCGCCCGATCCAGGATGGCCGCCGCGAGGGCCTGATCCGCCGATAGACCAAAGAATCCGCCCGAGAAAACGATGATTCCTTCTTTAATGCCCAAATTTCCGGGAATTACGGAAAGCACAAAGGAAAATTGGGTGACGACCATGATCAGCAGGATCGACCAAAATTGGACGCCGAAATTCAACGCCAGAAAACAGAGATACAATCGAGCGGCCATGATCAATAGAAACAACCCCGAGAAAAGGAAGAAATCGAGGGCATATTTCTTGTGCTGAGAAAAAGAGGCCAGTCCATCTCGGAGGTTCGAGAGGAAAAAGTTGAGCCTTGCGAATTTGCTTTGGATCTTTAGCTTCAAGAGCTGCTTGGTGAGCGATCCGGTGAGCAAGACGCCGAGGAAAACGAAAAAAAACGCCACGGCCAAAGAAACGATGAATCTTCCCGTGATGTCGGACGCAAGAAGGACAACCAACAGTCCGACCAGTGATATCGAGGCCAGCCAGAGGAGCATGGACCCGGCCATGAGCGCTGCGTAATGTGAATAGCCAAGACCGTATTTTTTCTTTAAATAGTAAGCCTTGACGACTAGGCCCCCCCTGGCGGGAAGATAATAGTTGAACATGGTATTGCACACGGTCAGCCCGAACCACTCCTTGAAGGTGAGCCTCAGATCAAAGATTCGGAGTAGGAATTTGAAACTCAAGCCCAAGACCAGATATCCCAGGAAAGAAACCGCAAGAAGAAGGAGAATATCAAGAATGTTGAGATTCATGAAAGACTGGAGTCGGGGTCCCTTGAAAAAAAGAAAGGTCAGGCCGGCCGCCAGGACAGAAATGAAGACGGCGTTCTTGAAGTTCCTGCGGGCTTGGAAACGGGCTTGGCTTGACATGTTAGACAATAAAGAGATCAGGCGGCCGCCGGAAGATGGCTCCGGTTAAATAAAAGAGCTCCATGACAACTCGAGTCCAGCTTATCAGAAAATTCTCATGCTCTAATCCTTGGCTGCGCCTCTGATGTCTGCTCTCTTGTCGAATTCCTTTTATTCTACTTGAGGACTTCAATAGTTCAAGTTTGATTGATGATAGAGAGTGACCCGTGTAGGACTCGAACCTACAACCCGCGGATTAAGAGTCCGCTGCTCTAC
>CAZYWP010000047.1:0-14134 GCA_964651495.1 uncultured Eubacteriales bacterium
AACAGCGCCCGGAGCCAGATGGCCGAGGCCTTTCTCGATCACTTGGCCGGGGACCGGTTTGAGGCTCTGAGCGCCGGGTTTGAACCCGCCGCGCTCAACCCTCTCGGCGTGGAAGTCATGAGAGAGGTCGGAATCGATATCTCGAAGAATAAGTCAAAGAGCGTTTGGGACCTCTATCGACGCGGCGAGCTCTTTCGTTATGTCATCACCGTCTGCGACGCCAAGACAGCCGAGCAATGCCCCATTTTTCCCGGCGTTGCCACCACCTTGAACTGGAGCTTTGATGACCCGGCTTTGTTCATGGGAAGTTATGAGGAAAAGCTCGGGAAAATGCGGCACCTCCGGGACGCCATCAGAGCCCGGGTCGAAGCTTTCATAGCCGAGAATAAGTAGTCTGCGATTTCCTTCGGCTTTCAATGATTCCGGCCGCATAGCGGCCTGTCTATTGAGAATAAGCCCCTAATTCGTAGGCGGCGTCTAAGAGGGCGACGATGTTTTCCGGCGGGACGCCCTTCTGGATGTTGTGGACGTTGTTGAAGACGTAGCCGCCGCCGGGTTTGAACGCCTTGAGGTTTTTCCGGACCTCTTCTCTCACCGCCTCCGGCCTGGCGAACGGCAGCACGTGCTGGGTGTCGATCCCTCCGCCCCAGAAGACCAGGCTCCGACCGAACCTCTCTTTGAGCGCGTGCGGTTGCATGTTCTTCAGCCCGATCTGGACGGGGTTGAGGATGTCGATCCCGTTGTCAATCAGGTCCGGGATGTATTCCCAGCAGTCGCCGCAGGTGTGATACCAGACCTTGGCCCGGGTGAGCGACTTGAGGTGACGGACCAGAGCTTTTTGCCTGGGCTTGACGATCTTTCGGTAGAGTGTGGGCGAAAACAGCGGGCCGGACTGTCCGGCCAGGTCATCGCCGATCATGACCACGTCGACGATGTCGCCGACCGCCTTCATGAACCCGGTTTCGAAATTGATCCAATATTCGAGGACCCGGTCGATCAGGGCCTCACAAAAGCGCGGATTTGTCAGAAGGTCCTCGAACCATTTCTCCAGACCACGCATGTACCAGCAGATTTCGTAAACGACCCCCGAAATCCCCGTGCAAAGGGCATAAGGCGTCTCTCGGCGCATTCGGAGCGCTTCTTCGCGGACTCCGGAAAAACGCGTCGGGTCATCGCCCCGGGGAAAAGGATAGTCAGCCAGGTCCTTGATGGTTGCCTCGCCTAGCGGGTGATAAGAGATATCCATATAGTTGGGCTCGTCATCGGGCATTGACCAGACCACGCCGAACTCGTCCCGCAGGTCGTGCCACAGCCGGCCGCCGCGCTCGTTCAGTTCGATCCCGCCCTTGAAGCTCTCGGGGCCGTGGGCGCAGACGTATCGCGTGTCGACGCGGAAACGCTCGAGGACCCGCTCGCTCGGCCGGACGATCTGCTGGACCGGGTCGAGGATGACGATGGCTTCTTTAAATCCCAGAAAATCGATCAGGCTCCGGTAGGCGTCCTTGTGAATTCCGGTCTGGAACCCTCCCAGGTCGATGGGCACCCGGTCGGGTGCTTCATGGTTGAGCGCCCGGAGCACACGTTCCCGGGAGTTCATCTCCGGACCTCACTTTCCCCGGGCGGCCAGGAAGTTGCCCGCCCCGATGACGATGGTGGAGAGGATGAGGATAACGATCCCCGCGCTGATCAGGAAATAGATGCGGCGGTTCGACCCCTTCCATTCCCGGAAGGCCAGGCCCCAGATGTTGCTGAAGACGATGATGAAGGCCATCAGAATCGACCAGCTCGAGAAATCGTATTTTCCCATCTTGGTCGTTCCCATCCCGTAGAACATGAACTGAAGATACCAGGTCACCCCCGCCAGGGCGGAGAAGAGATAGTTGGCCGCGAGTGGGGAACCCTTGCGGTTGACGTAGTCCCGCCCCGACCGGTTTTTCAGGGACAGAAAAAGACACCACAGGAAATTGGTGGTAAACCCGCCGGCCATGACAATGACAAAGACAGGGCTGTTCTGCCAGAGCGAAGCTGTGCCGGCTGCGACGGCGCGGGCGGCGATGGGTTTTCCGGCGGCAATCCCGAAAGCGAAACAGGCGCTCATTACGCCGCTCAGGAGGGCGATGAAAAATCCTTTCCGGAAATTGAATTCCCGGACGGAGGCTTTTTTTTGTTCGTCGGTGAGCCGCCGTTCCTTGGCCATGCCCGCCCGGCCGACGATCGCGATCCCGGCCAGACAGACCAGGACCCCGGCAAGAGTGACCAGCCCCGAGGGATGCCGGAGCATGTCCACGAACGTGTGGAAATAGACCGGCGGGATGATGGTGCCGAAGGCCGCCGTGTAACCGAGAGCGAGGGAGTAGCCGAGCGACATCCCGAGGTAGCGCATGGTCAGGCCGAAGGTCAGGCCTCCCACGCCCCAGAGCAGGCCGAAAAGGTAGCACCAGAACAGGCTGGACGCCGGAGAGCTCTTAAGGACATTCCAGAGGCCGGGAACGGAGAGCTGGGCCACGACCCAGGGAGCGATGATCCAGGCGAAAAACCCGTTGGCCAGCCAGTAGCTTTCCCAGGCCCAGTTGCGGACTTTTTTCAGGGGGATGTAAAAGCTTCCCGCCGCAAACCCGCCGAGCGCGATGAGCACGATACCGAGAAATGGGTTCATGCGCTTAAAGCCCTAACACTTCCCCCAGACGTGCCGGGGATGTCTTTTTTCGTACTCTTTGGCCGAGTCCTTGGTGATCTTATGCCAGGGGACGCCCTTTTTGGCCCCGACGATGCCGGCCAGGGCGCAGCGGCATAGTGTCGGATCGACCTTCTCCCTCAGTTCGTCGAACACTCTGTACGGATCGCGCCTGAGAAACTCTTTTCTTGAACTGATGCCGATCCGGCGGAGCTTCCCGGCCGTGGTTTGACCGATGTTGGGCAGCGATTCCAACGAATTGGCGGTCCGGGCCGGCATTTTCTTTTTGACAGTTGGCGTCTTCATGATCTGCGCCCTCCTTCCTCGGACTTTCTGGGAAGAAACCTCATTGTATGGAACGCCCATCCCCCTGTCAATTTCAATAACTGACGATCTGGTAACCATACCGTTGGACGAAATTGAATTCTCTTATGGTCGTCACGGTATAGGCCTTCCCGTTCTTGAAAAAAAGAGATAAAACGGGTATGTCCGGGCTTCAATCTTGACTGCCAGGACTAATTGCCGCCCAGTAATTTGACCTTGCGCTTGATCTCGGCCCGCTGAATGAAGTGGATGTTCTTCCCTTCGCAGGATACCGGGACCGGAACCTCCAGGAATGTGGCGGCGATCTCGGCGTCCAGCTTGGCTCCCTTGGGCAGCCCGATGTCCATTTCCGGCATTAGACTCTGCCCTGGGTTATGGGCCCAGCGGATGGTCGCCCGGTTCTTATTGTGCTGGTACTTTACGTTAGCCCCCTCGACGCTGAACGGCCGGTCGGACTTGAGCCTCAAGCTCACCGTAAACGGGGGTTTTTCGAAATCGAGCCGGAGCTTCAGATGGGCAATGGTCTGCGCTCCTTTTTCTTCGGTCCGGGAGGTCACTTGCTCCTTCAGCCAGTCCATCTCCAGCGGCATCTCGATCTTCTTGAATGACGTCCGCTCGTCCATTATTTCTTCCCGGCCGTTGATCGCCGCTTTGATCCCCTTCAGATAGCCGGAGCTTGAGAATTCCACCGCTGTTTTGTTCTCGGCATCCAGTTTCTGAGTGATGGTGACCTCCTGTTCCCAGGGCCCATCGTAGGCGGGCAGAGTCCGGAGATAGACGGCGCCGCCGATGACGAGTATTCCGATCGGGATAAGGGCAATTAGCCGGCTGAATTGCTTCATCGCCCAGAGATCTCCCCGGGCGCTCCGGTAGACGGCGGCAAACCCCAGCAGGAAAGGCATTGTCCAGAGGAGGTAGAAAAGCCCCAGGGCGGTCCAAAAAATGAGCGTCAAAGGAAGAGTCTTGAACGCCGCAAGAGCCATGGCTGACGTCCGGAAGATGAACTTGTCGCACTCCGATACGACCAGCACCCGGAAAATCCAGAACGGGGCCAGGACCCAGAGCAGGCCCTTGAGCCAGGCCCAGGGCGCCAGGCAGGCCAGGCTGAGAAACAGCAGGCCGGCCGCGGGAAAGAGCGCCAGTCGAGGTCCGGAAGCCAGCCAGGCAAGGCCCACGAGGACTGTCAGGTAGATCGAAGCCCGGGAGAAATAAAAGAAAGAATTTCTCCTCAGCTTCCATTTCCGGGTGAGCTGAAGGCTCAGCCAGATGCCCAGGATGAAGAATAGAAATGCATAAACGAGGTAAGGATCGGGATGGGCATACCAAGGCGTCCGCTGGCCGCCCACCCGCTGCAGGACCCAGAGGGAACAGAACATCACGTCAATAATGATAAAATTGACGACCAGAAACTTGGGCCAGGACTTCTTAGCCTTTTTGTCTTCTTCCCAGTTGACGCTGAGTTTGCGCTTCTGATAAAGGCGAACAAAGACCGCGAGGCCAATACCAAGGGATACGACGATGAAGATTTTCAGCCAGACCACGGGCACAAAGAACGGCCGTTCTCCGATCAAGACGAGCAGATAGTGGCCGGCCTTCTCCTCCGGCTGGCCGCCGTCGAACTTCCGCAAGAGCTCCTGGATGAGACGTCCGCTCCGCTCCAGGCCCGCGGGCTCGAAGTACTCCAGGTTGTCATTGGGGGTGTGGATGGGAAAGGCGATGTCGGTGACGAACCCGATCGCCGGTATCCCTTTCTCGAGGAACGGAGCATGGTCGGAGGTCGCGCCGTCGATCGCATTGTTCAGGCTCTGGAAAAAAACGGGATAGTCGATGTTCCTGTATCCCAGAGAATGAAAGGCGTCGATGCTCGCCGAGACCAGCCAGTTCGGCGTCTGCGATTTCTCGGTGTCGACGAAGAGCAGGAGGGGGGAATCATCGCTGACCATGTCGAGCTGAAGCATCAGAGCGACATTCTCAAGTGGATACTGTTCGACGAAGGACTCCGACCCGATGAGGCCAGCCTCCTCGCCGCAGAAGGCGACAAAGACCAGAGTGGAGTCGTGCGGTTCTTGAGCCAGGACCCGGGCCAGCTCGATGATCGTCGCCACTCCGGAACCGTCATCGTTGGCCCCGGGGATTTCCGGAGTCGAGGAATCAATGTGGGCTCCGACGATGATTTCCCGGGGAATCCGGCCGGCCAGCCGGCCAATGACATTGAAGCTATTGGTGTTGAGGGCGCTCGCCCCCAACATGCCGGCGCCTTTGTTCACCGGCTGCCATTCGACCTGACAACCGAACTCGGCGAGCTTCTCGGCGAAATAGGTCAGAGCGGCCTTTTCCTGGGGAGTCCCCAGCGGTCTGGGCCCGATCGTCTCGGCCAGGACCTTCAAGTGCTCGAGCGCCCTTTCCCGGGAAAATCCGTCCGCGGCCAGTGCCGGTCTGCCCCCGGCCAGCGCGCCTCCGATGACCAGCAAAAGAATCAGTGAGCCAGCGATCTTTTTCATCCTACCATCCCTCACTTTTTACGTCTATCATAGGTCTTCCGCGGATTGTTCATCATCACGGCCCCCGGCATGTTTTTCATAGATCGGGAGAAATTTTAAAGAAAACGGGCACCAGGAGGCATAGAAAAGGACAAAAACTCCGTCTTTTGATTTCAGGAGGTCGGCAAGGTCACGGCGTTCTTGGATAATCCGGCTCATGGCACCCACTATATACGAGTGGCGCCGCAGGCCCAATAGGGAGAGCTCACGATGATGGGTACTGTCGGACAGTGCTGTGTTCACCCTGCTTCAGAAGGGCGAATCAGGTCGAGAAGCTGTTTTGTCCCGTCCACGTAAGTTGACAATTTCCGCCGGCTCTGAATAAATTGGGCCTGTGAAATGCTTGCCGTGTTGCGGCGCCTCCGGAGTCAGGCTGTCATCGATTTCGGATCGTCATTTAAGGAGAATCATGTCCCATGCAAAAAGAATTCTGTTGATCCTGCTGGTTTCGCTGTTCGTTCTATCGGTCGGCGACCAGGTCGTGTTTTCGGCCCAAACGAAGGCCCTCGAGAAACCGTTCCCCGATTACGAGTCCATCCGCTTTTCTCCCGCTGCGGTCCAGATCCCCGAGGGGGAGAACGAGATGAGCCGCCGCTACCTCAAGTTATGCGAAAAATGGATCCCGATCGCGATGCAGTACTTTAAGGACTGGCCGGTGCGGCCCAATTGTGGCCACTTCTTTGGCGGCGTCTATTGGTACGGTCTCGAGACCGCCGGCCCGGCGGCTATGATGGCTATCGTCGGCACCTCAGCCGAATACGACGAGGCCGCCACCGGCTACTCCAAGAAACAGCTGCGGGAGGCGGCCATCAAGGGCTTGCGTTACCTCTGCTTCACCCATGACACCGGGCCGGCCGATTGTCTCCGGCCCAAGGAGAGCATGGGGCGGCCCGAGCCCGCCAACACCAAGTGGGGCGAGCGCGGCAAGGGCTTTTTTCCGGAAAGCCAATGCAGCGGCACCATCCACAACCTCAACGTCATCGCCGCCCTCCTGCCCGACATGGTGGATGCCGAAACAGGTCAGATGCTCGCCAACATCAATATGGACTACATGGAGCGTTTCGGCACCATGCCGCCCCCCTCGGGGGTCTACAACAACACCCAGATGGAGGAGAACGGTTGGACCGCTCTAGGCCTCTCGGCCGCATACCTCCTTTTGCCCCGCCACCCGCAGGCCGAGGCCTGGTCCAAACACGCTGCCTGGTGGATGTTTTGCACCGTCACCATGCCCCAGGACAGCTTGAACCTGGGTCCGTTCGCCGACGGCAAGACCGCGGCCGAAATCTGCAACCGGATCTATACCACCCTCCCCGACGGCATGGCCGAAAACCACGGCATCGTCCACCCGAGTTACCTTGCGTCGGGCGTGAACTACATGGGAATAACGGCTTTGCAGTACGCCCTGTTCGGACAAACGCCGCCGCCGCACCTCTTCTGGAACCGCCAATACATCTACGACCGGCTCAAGGAAACGAGCGATGCGCTCGGCTTCGCTCACCGGGTGCAGGGGATGGACTGGCCCTATTTCAACGTCGGAACCCCCGGGCTCCACGCCATGGCCAGCGTCTTTCTGCACGACCGCGAGGCGGCTTACCTCGAACGGACCGGGCTCGACTGGGTCGAGAAGGTCCAGGCCATCAATCGCGGCCGCATCCTCGACCCCGAGGTGGCCGAGATCTGCCAGACCCAGCAGGATCCGGTGGCCGTCACCGAATACGGCGGGTGGGGTTTCGCCGTCCCCTACATTCTCCACCGCGTGTTTGGCCCCGGGGAGGTGCCGTGTACGCGGGAAGAGTTTCTCGCCGCCGCCAAAGGGGTGCGGTATTATCCCCACTCGGGAGTCCTGTTCCACAAGCATGACAAGGGGCAGGTGAGCCTGAGCTGGCGCAACCAGACCATGGTCATGCCGCTGACCAACGACGGACTGGAGTTGATCGGTTCGGCCCGCGGCTCAATGCTGGCGTCCGTCGTCGTCCGTGACCATCCGGCGAGCGAGGAAACCGTCGGCCTGCGGGTGTGGAACGGCAGCGATCGGGCCTCCGCCGTGGTCAGCCAGCGCCTGGCTCAGGGGAGCGTGGCGCGCAAAGTCTTCTTCGCTTCTCTGCCCGACGGCGACACTCTGCTCATCGAGCGTCTCTTCGCCCGCAAAGAGATCACCGTCGAATCGTTGCGGCAGGGGTACTTGCACGTCGTCAACGAAAAATTCGCCTGCGCCGGAACAGACGGCCGGGCGCGCCGCACCCTGTATTATCCCGGCGGCGAAAAGACGTTTTTCGGTTTTCCCAGCCGGAATGCCGGCGATGACGTCACCCTGGCGCTCGATCACCCCGCCTGGGTTAACATCGACGACCGGATGAGCCTGTTCTTCCGGGGAAGCGGAGCGACCCGCTACATCAACCGTCATTTCTTCAAGGTCTGGCACGCCGTGGCCGACGACCTCGAGCTCAGCGTGCAGGAAACGCCGCAATCCTTTGCCAAGGACGCCCTCATCGGCGAGTTGACCACCCTGATCTGCCCCGGCCAGAAGCAAGGCGAGATCGGGGAAAACCCCCTCGTCCTGGCTGAAACGGGTGATGGGGTTCACGCCGCCCTTGTGGGAAATTATCTCACCTGGGTCAACTTCGGGGAACAGCCCTGCCGGAATGAAGCCTTTTTTGCCGGGAAAGCCGGTGACGAAATCCCGGTCTTCCCCGGCCTCAGCAGTCTGGCCGGCGAAGGCTGGGCCTATACCGTGCAGGCAGACGCTCTCGAAGGAGTTATCCTTGAGGCCCGCGGTGCCCTGAAACTCGGCGCCCCCCGATCCGATCTCCGGCTGCGGGTGGAGGCCGTCCCGGGCGGCGGCGTCTATGTGACCAATCCGGGCAAAGAGCGCGTGGAGGTGGAGTGGCGGAGAGGTCAGGTCCGGCACAAGCTCACCTTGAAATCGGGTGAAACCAGGATTTTGCCCGACTGACTCCGCTAAGATCCGGGTGAATCGGGTCGGGCGGTCAAATAGAGCCAGGACGTCCCGCGAGCCAGGCGAAGACAAGTCCCCCCGCGGCCTGTTTGTATTTCGATAAGAACAGCTCGGCCATTGCCCACTCGAGGAAGCGGTTCTAAGGCCCTCCCCGCCGCCCGCGCTCATACACCGGGGATTCGGCGAGGAGGCCGGCGAGAATGGTGCTCCCGACCGTGAGGGCCGCCAGGATGAGGAGCGATGCCGTCATTGCTCCCGATGCCGGCGCCTTCAGCGCGTCCATCCCAAAAATAAAGATGATCCCAGAGATCTGGCCCGCGACCAGGAGCAGAGTGTTGGAGGTGGCCTCCGGCGCCGGATGGGTGATCTCGGCGGCATACTGAAACCCGATCGGCCCGGCACTCAGCAGGAAGAACCCGAAGGCGAAACCCGAAGCGAGGAGCAGCCAGTAGCTGGTTGAATACGCTATGCCCATGAGACCTGGAATGAGCCCGATGGTCGCCAAGAGGAGGAAAGGCTTTCGGCGCCGGGATTGATCGGAGAGAAGAGAGATGACGACCGCGCCGACGATGCCTCCGGCGAGCATCAGACCGCCGAGGACTCCGGCCTGGGAGATGCTGAACCCGCGCGGCCGGATGATATTTTCCACCCAAGTTGAAACGCTGTTGAACATCCCCAGCCCGACAAAGAACATGATCAAGAGGAAGAGGAAGTCGCGCCGGCGGAGCATGGACTTGAGACCCTCGAACATCAAGACGCGCGCTTCCTCGCCGGCCGGTGTCGGCGGATGCTCACGGGCGACGAGAAGAAAAAGGGCGGCTGCCGCAGCCGAGGCGATGCCATAAATCAGAAGCATCCGGGCTATTCCGATGTGAAGGGCGAGATAAGGAGTGAGAAACATGGCCAGCAGGGGACCCAGATAGAGCGCCAGCGTGCCGATGGCAGAGGCGGTTGCCCGCTCCTTTACGGGGAACCAGCGAGCGGCAATCTTGGTAATCGCGCCGATCACGAACGGCTGCCCGAGGGCGATCCCGACCTGCGAGAGAAGCACGATCGTGAAGTGAGAAGCAAACAACCCGCGGGTGAGGCCAAAGACGGCCGTCAACACTGCGCCGATACCCACCGCCTTGCGGAAGCCCCAGGTGTCGATCGCATAGGCTGAGGGCAAGAAAACCAGGATGAATACGATCATGAAACTCATGGACAGAAGCCCGATCATCAAATCCGAGGTGTGGTAGAACCGCGCCGCTGCGCCGGTGATCGGGGCAAACGTTATCCATAGAACCTGGGTCATGACCGCGATCATCACAAAAGCGAGCAGGACGACCCACCGGTAGCCGTAAGTCCGAAAGCTCTTCACTTTATTCAATCTCCTCTCCTTGCCGCCGGACTAATGCAAACGAATTCTTTTAATGGGAGCAGTGACATCATTCTCGATGTTGTGCTTATATTAGAAGCTCACTCTCAGGCTGAAACCTCCAGGCGACAGGCCGAAATAAAAGGTGCGTTCCCCCGGCGACCTGAGATATGCGCCCTGTTTTCCCAGGTATCTGATTTCATAGTTATGGAGGTCGGAGACAGCGCGGCGGGGCTGTGTGTAGATGTTCATGAGCGAGACGGCCTCGCCCGTAACAAAGGTGAGAAGGCCGTCGGACCACGGCCGGTCAAAAGCCAAGACCGTTACCAGACCTGCGGCAGCGTTGGCGCCGAGGTTGAGCAGATGAGCGAGCCAGCCGCGTCCATCCCTCTCTCGTCTGGCGCACTCCCGGAGAAGTTCCTCGGCCTTCTGAAGCTTGAGTCGGCGCTCCTCGGATGTCCCTGCGGGCATGGCGCGAAGCCTATTCGGGCCATAGGCCGGCACGAAAGGATCGATGACCAGGCCGCCGACCCCGAGGGCGAAGGTCGCACTTCCGACCAGCATGTCCTCGGCAAAGCCTCTGTCGGGAACATCGCGCTGCGTCGCAGGATCGAGCTTTTTATCGTTCCAGTGAGCCGCGGCGAGACCCCCCATGACGACGGCTCCCGCCGAGTAGCCGGAGATCCAGCCGAACCACCAGGCTTTTGCCCGGGGCTGGGCCGAATAGAGGGCGTTCTCGATGAAACTCATTTGCTCCTTGACCTGTTCATCGGAAAGGGCTCGGTTCTCCTGTGGATTGGCCGCGCCCAGGGAGATGCTGAAAATCAGCAGAACCACGCAGGATAGCCTACTCATTTTTCGGACTCCTCGTCTGATCATGCTTTTTGTCATATCTTCACCCGGCCCGGGGGATTTATCCAGCGCTGACATTTAGGGCACTTCACGGTCATCATCGGCCCTTTGGTTTCTCCGTCAAAGAATAACAATTCAGGGAGCAGGAGTCAAACCGAGAAAAACGGGAGGCGGGCGGGAAAGCCGCCGCTTTTATAATCCGGCTTTGAGCTGATCCCAGTTCTTAACTTTATGTCGGATGATTTTGATGTCGCCCCTTTATACATTATTGCGGATTTTGGAGATGGTGTCTTTCTTTATGACGATCGGCCTGAAGCAGAGGTGAATTGCCTCCGAACTTCAGTCTCCATGTACTGAATCTTGGCCTCGATCATCTCGACCAGGGTGGGATAATCCAGGTCCAGGCGGACGGCGAGGTCGAGCCGCGGGTCGCGGCGGGCGATCGGCAGCGCCTGCCTGGCGTTCTCGAGGTCTGCTGCAGCGATCTTTTCCATCTCCCTGAGAAGCGTCGTGGCCCGGGCACGGTTTGCAGCTGCGCTGGCCGGGTCTTTTGCCAGGAGATTGTAATCCCGCCGCAGGGTGAAGAAGTGGTTGGCGTTGGCCGTGGCCCTGAACAGAGTGAGCAGGTATGAAGCGAGGTCCAATTCTCGTTCGAATTCAAATTTGTCAGGCGGGGCAAAATGCTCCCGAGCAGATTCAATGGCTCTCACGCCGCGCTCCCAGAGTGCGACGGCCCTATCCATATCGGCCATCTCAACAGCCGAGATTTCGATATCCGGGGTGTAGATCGGCCTGAGCTTCAGCGCTTCGCCCGTCCCTTCCGATAAATCGGCTTCCGCCAGATAGAAGAACCGTCCGAAGAGTTTCTCCGGCAGGTTCTCTTCGGCGAGCATCAGCGGCTGCGCCGGTCCGATGAAGCTGGGTCCACGGTAATAGCCGTGCGTCAGGTGAGGGCAATGGCCGAGCGCCTGACTGAAGAAATCCCAGGCTTTGATCACGCCGTCCGCGGCCTCGGGGCCGAAGTCCCGGCGGGCGATTTTTCGGATCTCTTCAGTCGCGCTTCCTCCCGGAATCCAGCTCAGCCTGTAAGCAAGTTCCTCGGGACGGGAGCGGGTGAAACCAGTGATGTCATAGGCGTAATAAATTGAAGTCGGTTTCTGTTGCTTAATGATCTCCATCCGCTCGCCCCAGCGCTGGAGGCAGGGGATAAAGGGCACGCCGTGGAATTCGAGCGAGACCGCGGTTTCCGTTTTGCAGCAGAGCTTCAAGCCTCGTTTTTCCGCGGCTTCCTTCTGGCTTCTGAATCGGTCGCTTGGTCCGAGAAAATCGATCGAATAATCCCAGATATTCTTGACGTAACCGTCTTTCTGGTAGAGGTGGTCTTTGTCGATCTCCGAGACAAGCTGGATCCCCGCGTCGAGCTTCTCGATCAGCCCGAGTTGAAACGGATCCTTCGACCAGATGTGGGCGGAATACGGCCAGGCCAGCAACTCGGCGTCCGGCTTGACCTTCCGGATCGCCCGGAAGACCGCATTCGTCAGGTCGGCCACGACGTCTTCGGGCGCCCGGAGCCGGCAGCGCGGGCATTCCGGTCCGTCCTTGCCGGCGCGCATGTAGCAGTGGTAAAAGCCCTCGCCGCCGATGATGGCCACCATTCCGCCCAGGGAAGGCACTCGCCGGAAGATATCGGCCCACGATTCGGCGATGAAGCGGAGCGATTCCGGGTCGGACGGGCAGAGGCAGCGAATATCCCCGCCGTGCTGGGTGGCGCCTTTAACGTTCGGATGGGCCTGGAATACGGGATGGTCGGACGGAAGCTTGGGATTATAGGCGTCGAGATAGAGGTCGAGGCCGACGGACCGGCACAGCTCGGCGAGACGCGAGAGCTCGGCCAGGTTTTTCTCCCGGTCGGGGTTGCGGAGCTCGGGATAGGTCGAGCCGTCCAGATAGTCGCCGAGCTGGACAAAGGTGAAGGTGGCGTTGGCCCCGAACCGGCTCAGCGCGGAGAACGTGTCGCGGTTGACCGGACGGTCGAGACGCAATCCGCTCACGGTGAATGTCCCGTAGACATCGCCGAACATCCGTACGTCAAAGGCGGGCCGGCGCTCGACGGACATCGGCCGCAGCGCCGGAAGGCCGCGTTCGAGGAGCAACTGCTCGAGATGATAGACGCCTTGAAGGATGCCCCGCCAGGTCGGGGAGGAGATTTCAATGCGGTTCGCAGCCGCCTTCAATGAGTAGCTGTCGGCTTCGACCCGGTTCTTGGTATTGCCGATCAACTGTAACACAATTTCACGTCGAGATGAACTGTTTGGAGATGAGTCGGGCCGGAGTCGAATACCGCCGGCGTCCTGAAAAAATGAGGTGATTTCCTCCACAGCAAACATCCCCGGATCTTCCATCTTTCCGGAGGCGCGGACAGACCATTCTCCGTCGATCAGAAATTCTCGGGAATCGGTTCTCCACGGCTTCGGCAGAAATCGGCGGTTATGAGGTGTATGGAGTTCTTTATAGAACGGGCTCGCCCTTGTGTAGGCGATCTTCCGGGCGAAGATCTCCGCCAGTGAATCCTGTCGACCGGAGGCCAGCGCATCCGGGATCCATGTCGGAACCCCGAAGATCAGCAGATGCATGGCCGCAAGAAGTATGAGTTTGAGGGGATAAATTCTCATTTTTTATCTTCTCTTCCCTTATGATAATGACTTGACGCTCTTTGTTCAATGAGAATTGAGGTCGGCCGTGAGCGTCTACCGCTATATGGAAGCGCGCTTAACCGAGGGTTGCGCCGGGCTTGACAGCGGGTTTCGATAAGTGTACACTTCAAGTGCACACTTAAACAGAAGAAAGGCTTAGATGAAAGCGACAATTCTCGATTTTCGCCGGCGCATGAGCGCTATCCTTCGCGCTCTCGATCAAAACGAGTCGGTGACCATTACCTATAGAGGGAAAAAACGGGGAGTCATTGTGCCTGCCGGGCTGGCCAACCGGGGAAAAAAGCCTCTCGCTTGCCACCCCGCCTTTGGGATGTGGAAGAACCGTAAAGACATGAGAGATGTCCGGGCAGTCATGGATGAATTGCGAAGGACGCGGCGCCGTGCTGTTTGATACTGATGTCTTGATCTGGTTCATAAGAGGAAATGAGAGAGCAGCCCGGATCATTGAAAACGAGGAGAGCCGGCATGTCTCCGTCATCAGCTACATGGAACTCATCCAGGGTGCTCGGAGTCACCGAGAGATGAGGCTGCTCAAGGAATTTTTATCCGATAGCGCCATGGATCTTCTACCTCTAACAGAGAACATCGGTCA
The DNA here is from genome assembly GCA_964651495.1 of uncultured Eubacteriales bacterium. Lineage (GTDB taxonomy): Bacteria > Acidobacteriota > Aminicenantia > Aminicenantales > UBA8522 > CAZNVB01. Next base: position 14,010 of record CAZYWP010000047.1, read on the forward strand.
TCGGGCGGCGATCTACATGGAGGAATACGGCTTGATGTCCGGACTTCGCCTGGCCGACTCCTTGATCGCTGCTACTGCAATGGAGAATCATGTCAGCCTCTGCACCGGAGATGATAAGCACTTTA
>CAZYWP010000047.1:14234-16334 GCA_964651495.1 uncultured Eubacteriales bacterium
TCAGAATGAGAATATCAGGAAGGAACTCATCCATATTCTCGACCTCCAGAAGGCTGCCTGGAATGAACAGGACATCGAGGGGTTCATGGCCTACTATTGGAACTCGGAGCAGTTCACCTTTCAATCCGGAGCAAGCCGCCTCTATGGGTGGAAGACGCTCCTCGAGCGATACAAGAAAAGCTATTCGGGTGAGAATTGGGGAAAGCTGGACTTCACCGACCTGGAGGTGAATGCGCTCAGTGCGGATTCGGCCTATGTCCTCGGCCGGTGGAAACTCGACCTCCAGGGGACAACGAAAGAGGGCGTCTTCACGATTATTTTCAAGCGCTTCCCCGAAGGCTGGCGCATCATCCACGACCACTCGTCATAAATGTGCCGGTCTGATTTGACTCTTTTCCAATAAATTACTATTCTATGGTCATTCCAGTGAGGGGACGAACGGGCCATGAAATGCCCCCAATGTCAGACAGATAATCCGGAGACCGCTAACTTCTGTTTTGGATGCGGAAGCCAGCTGGGGTCCCTGGAAGGGATCGAAGACCTTCAGACCATAACCATGAAAACTCCAACTCCATTCCTGGCGCTGGGCACAATCTTTGCGGGCAAATACAAGATCCTTGGTGAGCTGGGTCGGGGAGGCATGGGCGAAGTCTACCTTGCCGAGGACATCTCTTTGGCGCGGAAGGTGGCCCTCAAGTTTCTTCCGGAGGATATGTACAGGGACGCGGGTGCGCGCACCCGTTTCCTGCGCGAGGCCAAGGCGGCCGCTGCCTTAGATCATCCCTATATCTGCAGCATCCATGAAGTCGGGGAATCTGAAGATAAACTCTTTTTCGCCATGGAATATGTGGAGGGGAAGACATTGCGCGACCGAATCTCGGCAGGAGCCCTACCTCTCCAAGCGGCTCTGCCGATTGCTATTGAGGTCGCCGAAGCCCTACAGAAGGCCCACGAAAACGGGATCATCCATCGCGACATCAAGCCTGCCAACATCATGTTGATGGAGAAAGGCCATGCGAAGGTGATGGACTTCGGGTTGGCGAAACAGGTGCCCGAAGCCGAAGCGCGGGGCCGGCACGCCGATTCGCTGTTAACCCTCACCGATGCCGGCTCGGCTCCCGGGACCCCGGCCTACATGTCGCCGGAGCAGCTGCAGGGAGAAATGGCGGACTGCCGTTCGGACATTTTTTCTTTCGGCATCGTCTTTTACGAGATGCTGACCGGGGTGCATCCGTTTAAAAAAGAAACCGGACTGGCCACGGTCAGTGCCATTGTGAGTGAGAACCCCAAGCCAATCACGGAATTCATCAAAAACGCGCCCGATCCCTTGCAGCGGGCTCTCAGCAAAATGCTGGCCAAGGATCCTAGCCAGCGCTATCAATCCATGGCGGATGTGACCACCGACCTGAAAGAAATGCTGTCGGGTTTGCCGGTTCTGACGAAAGTTTTTAGATTTTTAAATCCGGTGCGGGTGGCAGCGACCGCTATTATTCTTGTGGTCGCTGTGATCGCCGCCGCTTGGCTCGCGAAAGCTGTTTTTTTCAAGTCAGCCGCTAAAGCCCTCGCCTTCCAGGAGCGCGACTGGATTCTGATTGCGGACTTCGAGAACCAGACCGGCGAACAGGTTTTCGACGGCTCCCTCGAAACGGCCCTAACGGTCGGAATCCAGCAGTCCCAATATGTCAACGTTTTCCCGCGCAACCGGGTCCAGGAAACACTGAAGCGGATGCGCAAGGAGGAGGTGAAAAAGGTTGACGCGAGCCTGGCCGCGGAAATTGCCTTGCGAGAGGGGATCAAGGCCGTCCTCGCCTGCAGTATCGGCAAGATCGGGGATGAATACCTGCTGACAGCTCGGATCATCAGCCCCGATACTCAGTCCGCTGTTTATTCCCGGGGTCTGCGGGCCGCGGGGAAAGACCAAATATTAGATACCCTGGATGAGCTGGCCAGAAAGCTGCGCCGCGAACTGGGAGAATCGTTAGCCAAGATTTCCCGGCAGAAGGTTCCCCTGGTCAAGGCGACCACGTCCTCCCTGGAAGCCCTGAAGTATTTCACTGAAGGAAAGCTTGCCTCCGGGAACACAGCCTATAAGCTTCTCCA
>CAZYWP010000047.1:16434-19960 GCA_964651495.1 uncultured Eubacteriales bacterium
TACTCTTCGTAACGAATTAGGTATTGAGGCTTTTAAAAAGGTCATCGAACTCGACATCTCCTCGGCGGGCGCCTATATCAATCTCGCCACGATTTATGGGAGATTGAGAAAGAATGATGAGGCCCTGGCCAATTACGAGAAAGCCTTCGAGCTGCGGCCGGAAGACGCCACTGATGGAATTGTCAATAATGAATATGGTTTTCTGCTCGTCAGAATGGGCAGAATCGAGGAAGCCGAACGAACCTTCGAGAAGATGCTTCAACAAGATAATCTTAACAAGAAAGAAAAGGGCCATCGCTCATTGGCCTTGCTGAACATCTATTTTGGCAAGCATATGGCAGCTCAAGAGCATCTTGAGGAGGCCGTTCGCTTGGCCATCGCGTCTAAGAATAAACTGGCTGAATTGCGAGACCGCCTCTACTTAGCTCGCGTCAGTCTAAGAAAGGGCGGGAATGACGCCTTTGAAAAAGAGATGAAGGAGGTCAGACAAATTCAAAGGGAATCGAAAATTTCGCCAGATTTCATTTATCTGGTTGGCCGAGCCTATGCCAGATCAGGAAGATTAAAAGAGGCCATCCAGCAACTTGAGGATTTAAAATCCGGCCTTGGGGATTTATTAGCCTTGTCGGCTTTGTCCAGGAGCAACCGGGGCGACCAAGCCAATTTCTACATGCTCAAGGGTGAAGTGGAGGTCGCCCAAAAGCGATACGACGAAGCCGTCGATTCCTTCCAGACGGCAGCCAGCTTGGGAGAAATATGGGTTGAGGAAAGCCTGGGATATGCCTTTTGGAAAAGCGGAAACTTGGATAAAGCAGCGAATAAATACCAAGAGCATCTCCAGAACTATCGGATTAGTGGAAATGAAACGCTGGAGCGATGGATTCTTGCCCATTATGAACTGGCAAGGATCTTCGAGCAGAAGGGGCAGCCCGAAGAAGCCGTAAAATATTATGAGCGCTTTCTCGAAATCTGGAAAGATGGGGACCCGGACCTGCCGGTTTTGATAGACGCCAAAAAGCGGCTGGTGAAGCTCAAGGGCGCCTCTCAGGCGCCATAAACACCCTAAAGACCTCGCGGATCATTTTCCTATCTTGACGTTTTCGATTCCGGTGAGAACCGTATGGCGAGGCTCCTTATCAGACACCGGGTCGGCCGGAAAGACCCGGCGTGGTACCCGAGAGAACGTCCCCGGCCCGAAGATTAATGAAGTGCCCGGGTTTTCTCCTGAGCAAACGTCCCAGGTTCAGTCATGCTGCCGGATGAGCTTCTCGACTTTTTCTACCAAGTCGCGGTTGCCGATATAGAGCGGCGTGCGCTGGTGGAGAGACGTCGGCTGAATATCCAGGATGCGCTGCTGCCCGTCGGAAGCGTATCCCCCCGCCTGCTCGGCGATGAAGGCGAGCGGTATGGCCTCGTATAATAAGCGCAGCTTCCCGGCCGGCTTCTTTGGGTCCTTGGTGTCGGCCGGGTAATAAAAGACTCCGCCGGCCAGCAGGTTGCGGTGGAAGTCGGAGACGAGCGTGCCGATGTAGCGGAGCGAAAGCCCCTTGATTTCGCCTTCCGCCCCCTGCAGGTATTCCGTGTAGCGGCGGACTCCTTCACTCCAGAAGAGCTTGTAGCCAAGATTGACGCTGAAATATTTTGGCCGTGAGGGGATTTTGATATGGGGATGGGAGAGGAGAAATTCGCCCACCGTCGAGTCCAGGGTAAATCCGTGGACGCCGTGGCCCGTGGTATAGACAAACATTGTGCTCGACCCGTAGGCCAGATAGCCCGAGGCCACCAAGTTCCGTCCGGGCTGCAGGAAGTCTTCCATGGTCCCGGGGCCGTCTTCGCTGAGGCGACGATAGATCGCAAAGATCGTCCCGACGGGCACGTTGAAATCGATGTTCGATGAGCCATCCAGCGGATCATAGAGCAGGATGTATTTGCCTTTCGGATACTTGTCCGGGATGGGCAGGATGTCCTTGTGCTCTTCGGAGGCCAGGGCCGCCAGACGGCCGGTATGGTCGTTGAGACGATAGACCGTCAGGTCGGCGAAGCGGTCGAGCTTCATCACCTGCTCGCCCTGGATGTTGATGTCCTCGGTGAGGCCCAGGATCTCGGCCAACCCTGCGCGCGTGGTTTTGCTGGCGATGACCTTGCCCGCCAGGGCGATGTCATAGAGCAGGTTGGTCAGGGCGCCGGTCGCTTCGGGATGGCTGCTCTGCTCCTCGAGGATATAACGCTCGATGGTCATGATCCTGGGGTGCTCAATGATAGTGCTGGCCATGGTTCCTCCTCAAACCGGGAATTTCCCTGGAGAACGGTTTTCCATCCGGCCCAAAATCTAACAGACCGACTGGGTCAAGTCAACCTTTCAATAATCTCTTGGGCAGGGTCCCCGACATGCGTTATAATGAAAACCAAGGAGGGCCGCAATGGAGATCAAAGTTGTCAAAATTGATAAGCCGGAGGAGATGAATTTCATCCTCGGACAGTCGCACTTCATCAAGACGATTGAGGACATCCACGAGGCCATCGTCAGCACTGTTCCGCAGATGAAGTTTGGGGTCGCCTTTTGCGAATCGTCGGGGCCGGCGCTCGTGCGCTGGTCGGGGAACGATGCTCGGCTCATCGAACTGGCGAAGAAGAACGCCCTGAACATCGGGGCCGGACACAGTTTCATCATCTTCCTGGAGAACGGGTTTCCGGTCAACATCCTCAACACGATCAAGAACGTTCCAGAGGTCTGCCGGATTTTCTGCGCCACGGCTAATCCCGTCGAGGTGATCATCGCCGAGACGGAGGGCGGGCGGGGCATCCTGGGCGTCATCGACGGACTGAAGACCAAAGGTGTCGAGAATGAGGCTGATATCGAATGGCGCAAGCAGTTTTTGAGGAAGATCGGCTATAAGTTTTAAGAGCAGCGGTTCCAGCCGCAATTCGGGCAGACGGGGCACTTCTCGTCGGGGAGCGTAGCTCCGCAGATCTTGCAGATGGTCTGGTAGATGTCTTTCGAATTTCCCCGGACCGCCCCGAGGTGCCGCTCCAGGATCTTGGCGATCGCGTCCGGGATGGATTGAACCAGCCCGCCTTCGGTGAAAATCGGCTCCGACCCGCCGATCCCCTTGAGCTGGCTGATCACTTCCTTCACGTCCACACCGCTCCGGAGGGCTAGCGAAATGAGCCGGCCCAGCGCCTCGGCGTCGGCCATGGTCGTGTAGCCGCTCTTGCCGATGCTGGTGAAGACCTCGAAAGGCTTCTGGTTATAGAAAGAAATCGTCACATACAGGTTGCCGAACCCGGTCTTGATCTTATCGGTCACCGAAGGAAGGGTGATCGGCCTATCCTTGGGGTGGAGCTTGGCTTCGGGAGAAGCCTTGTAAAGCACCTGCTCCGCCCGGCTGCCGTCTCTGTAGATGGTGATCCCTTTGGTGTCGAGCTCGTAAGCGAGGAGATAGGCTTTTTCCACGTCCTTGGCTGTCGCCTTGTTGGGGAAATTGATTGTCTTGGAGACCGAGTTGTCCACGTGCTTCTGGAAGGC
>CAZYWP010000048.1:0-16660 GCA_964651495.1 uncultured Eubacteriales bacterium
CATGCGAGGAACGAAGTGACGAAGCAATCTCCACCGGACAGGCAGAGATTGCTTCGCTCCCAAAGGTCGCTTGCAACGACAATGTAACACAAAAAATTGCGTTCACAATAGCATTGGACTATCAACAAATTGAGATACTTTTTTTGCCAAAATCGGACCTTTGGGGTACAATCCCCCGCGGAGCTTCAGGGGCAAAGCCCTTGATTCAGGAGGACGGCATGAGCAAGAGAGTTTTGGCCGCTGGAGCGGCGCTTCTTCTAATGCTGAACATCCTATCTGCGGCTCAGACCCGACGGTCCGGCATCGGACTCATCCTCTTCGAGCCCTCGGGCCTGACAGGGAAAGCCTGGTTGAGCCGGTCCACGGCCGTGGACGGAGCGGCCGGCTGGTCGCCGGAGAAAGAGAATTATCTCCATCTCAGTGCCGATTTCCTTTTTTTTAATTTCTCGCATCTCAAGCTGTTTGGAGCCGTTAGCCTCCGGTATCTCTTCGGACAATAAAAGTATTGCCCGCAGCGCCGGTTTCTGGTATAGTCGAGCTCACCGATAGGCAAGTATCGTGTTTGGATTTTAAAGATCTAAAGGAGGACATCCAATGAAAAAGACTTCCCTCATCGTCCTGGCCGTTCTTTTTACCTCACTCAGCATCGCGTCCTGCGCCAAGCAGCCGGCCGCGCCCATGGCAGGCTCGGCCAAGGCGGAAGACCTGCTCTCTCTTCTTCCCAAAGAAGCCCGGGGGGTGATCGTCATCGACATCCATCGTCTGATGCAGACGGCGGCAGTCAGCAAGAGCATCCAGGAAGGGGAAAATTCCCAGAAGTACCAGAAGTTCGTCCAGGACACGGGCATCGACCCGCAGAAAGACGTCTACTTTGCTGTGGCCGCCATGATGGGCGACATCGGCCAGAAAGCCCAAGATGGAGCGGCGCTCGTCAACTTGAAGTATGATAAAGAAAAGCTCCTGGCCCTGCTCCGGCAGGAGCGAGGCGAGCTGACCCAGGCTGATTACAACGGGTTCATGATCTATCAGGCTTCTCCGGAAGAAGGCCAAAAACCCATGGCCGGCGCGTTCCTGGACGAATCCAACATCCTTCTCGGGTCGGAGCCGGCAGTCAAGCAGGTCATCGACATCTACCAGAAAAAAGCGGACAACATCTGGAAGAGCGAGGAGCTCCCCGCCCTTCTCAAAGGGATGGACACATCCTCGATGGTCTGGGGAGCCTTCATAGTGCCGGCGAAAGCAGCCGAGCAGGCCGCCACGCAAAACCCGATGCTGGCGGCTTTTTCCGACATCAGGTCCATTCTCATCGCCTTCGATTCCAAGGACAACGCTTTCGCGGCCGAGATCAAAGCCATGTGCCCGAATGCCGATAAGAACAAACAAATGGCCGAAGCCCTCATCGGGTTCAAAGGTCTCGGCGGCGCCGCGGTATCGGCCAAAGAGCCGCAGCTGGGCGAGGTGTTGAACAAAATCGAAATCACCTCGGCGGCCGACCATGTCAAGATTTCCGCGGTCATCCCGGAAGCTCTGATCCAGAGCCTCAGTCAGAAGATCAAGGTTCAGAAGAACGAGGAGAAGAATTAATCCTCGAAGATATATTCTTTTTTTGTGAACAGCAGGCAGGCCAGGGCGAGAAACCCGGCCGTTATCAGGAAGAGCATAAGGAGGGCGATACCCGGCCGGGTGGCATCCAGGCGGAAGGTCAGGAAAGAGAACCGTCCGGAGGACGCGCCGGGCAGAAAAGACTTCAGGTAATGGGCGATGGCGAACCGCTGCGTCGAGCCGGGAAAATACTGGACCACGTTCTCCCAGCCGAAACAGAAGAGCAGCCCGAAGAAAATCGACCTCTTAAGAAAGCTCCCGAAAAAGGCGAATAAGGCCGTGTAGGCCATAATCCCCAGGCTCAAAACACCCGCGAATCTCAAGAGAACAAGGTACAGGGAGACGTCCGCAAGGCGGTCAAGGTTGAGGATAGTGAAGGAAAACAGCAGCCCCAGGGCGACCATCCCGATGGTTAAGAGCGTATAGGCCAGGTACTTTCCCAGGACCACGGCCGCTTTGGGCACGGGGCGGGTAATGAGATAGGGCAGAGTCCGGCCCTCCACTTCTTCCGAGCAGATCGAAGTACCGAAAAACAAGGCCAGGACAAGGATGATCAGCTGCAGATAAAATACCATGATGATGTTGCTGAACATGTAGGCGCCCTCGAACGACCTTTGTTCCGAAAAAAGCTGGTTGAACTTGAGCACCAAGGAAACGGCCACCGGCAGGAAGCTCAGGGCAAAGAAGACCCGCGTCCGGCGGGCTCTCCGGCTTAGAGCAAAAAAGACGGCAAAGACCCGGCCCGCCGCCGCGAGGGGTTCACGCCATCCGGCCTGAGTGCGCAAGGTCATTTCATTTGCCTACCAAATAGTCAAACACGGCCTGGAGATTGTCGTCGGGTGAGGTGATTTCCTCGACCGCGAACCGGCTTTCGACAAGAAGGGACATCAGCCGGCTGAAGAACCGCTCCCGGTTGTTCGTTTCGACCAGGACCGAGCGCCCGTCCGCCCCGAAGTGGAGTTTTAATACATGCTCATCGCCGAGGACAAGGGAGGCCAAGCGGCGCGGCTCGTCGCACTTGATCGAGACCATATGTGGATGGGTCTCGATCAGGTCGCGGATGTAATGGATATCGCCCTTGGCGAAAACCTTGCCCTGGTGGATGAGGATGATCATCCTGGTCAGCGCCTCGATTTCGGGCAAGACATGGCTGGAAACGATGATGGTTTTCCCCTCCTGTTTATAATCCTTGATCAGCCGGATAAGCTTACGCTTGCCCAGCGGGTCGAGCCCGCTCAAGGGCTCGTCCAGGATGATGAGCTCCGGGTCGTGGCCGATCGCCTGGGCGAATTTCAACCTCTGGCGCATCCCCCGGCTGTAGGCCCGAATCAGGCGGTCCTTGTCCCCGAGCAAATCGACGGTTTCAAGCGCGCGCTCCCCCCGAGCCCGAGTTTCCTCGGCAGAAAACCCGTGCAGCCTGAGGAGGCTGGTCAGGAATTCCCAGCCGGTCATTTCCTCGTAAAACGCATCCTGCTCGGGACAGAACCCGACCCGGGAATACAAGCGGTAGTTGTTCATCACCTTTTGGCCAAAGACGGTGACCGAGCCGATACTGGGCTTGAGCTGTCCGGTGATGAGTTTGAGAAAGGTCGATTTTCCGGCTCCGTTGGGGCCAAGAAGACCGACGATTCCGGGCTCGACCTGGAGGCTGACGTCGCTCAGGCCGAGAACGCTTCCATACCACTTGGAGAGCCTGGCTGTCTCGATGACGGCCGTCATTTGACGACCTCCACGCCGCGGACTTTCCTGTTCAGGACGAGCGAGGCGATCAGGCAGACGGCCAGCAGGATGAGGAGCGACCAGAACCAGGGGACCGAGTACGCCGGCTTCTGCTTGAAGAGCACTGCCCCGACCTGCTGGAGGTTGGCCTTCAATGACATAAGGGCAAACGCAGGCTTTTTGAAAGTCTCGTAAAAAAAGCCGTGCAGGATATCGGAGAATAAATATACGGCAAAGATCATGATGGCGACATACCGCCTGTTCTTGCTCAGCGCGGAGAGAAGAAGGGCATACAGGCAGAAGAATGCCGTCACCAGCCCGGAGTAGGCCGCGATTGAAAGTGGTAGCCAGGGGTAACTGGAGAGAAAGCGGAAGCTGCCCGAAAAAAGCACCTTGAAAACGATAAAAAGGAATCCCGGCACGAGCGTCAGAGTGAGCAAAAAGGCCACGAGGACGGAGGCCTTGCCCACGAGATAATCCCGCTTGCTCAGCGGCCGGGAAAAATAAAGCTGCAGGGAGTTGTAACGGAGGTCGTCCGAGATCAGGCCGGCGCCCCCGACCACCAGCAGCATGACCATCATAAAGAGCAGGAAATCGGAAGTGAAGTAGGTCTTGAAATAGGCCGGGTTGACCTCGAGAATCCGCTGGTTCCCTTGGATCATATAACGGAAGTCCTCGATCCTCTCACTGATATAGACCCCCACCAGGAAGGCCAGCGCCGGGATAAAGGCGCCGAAATAAAGAAACCGAAAATACTTCTTCTTGAGGGCCAGCTTGATGCCGAGCCGGGTGATCGGCCACCAGGGCCGCTTCCTGGCCAGCAGCCGGCCGTCCCAATGGGCATAGCCTTTTTCCCTGATGGTCATCAATCGACTCCCACGGCCTTGGCGAACAGATCTTCGAGCGATGTCTGGCTGCGGACGAAATGCCGGACCTGGACGCCAGTCTCCTCGGCCGCCCGGAAGAGGTCAAGAATTTCCCGCTCCGCCGGCATGTATACCTTGATGATCTTGTCCTCGGTTTCTTCCACCCGGCAGCCCAGCCGCTCAAGCCAATCCTTATAGGCCTTCTCATCTCCTTTGATCTTCAGCTCAAAGAGCCGGAAGTGGATCTCCTTGAGCGCGCTGATCCGGCCCTGGGCGGCCAGCCGTCCCTTGTTCAGGATGACCACCTCCGAGCAGACAGCCTCGATATCCGAAAGGATATGGGAGGAGATCAAAACCTGAATATCTTTTGTGGAAGAGATATCCTTGATGAGCTCGAGGACTTCTTTCCTGCCCTGCGGGTCCAGGTTGCTTGTGGGCTCGTCGAGGAAAAGCAGCCTGGGGTCGTGGACAATGGCCTGGGCCAGTTTGAGCCGCTGTTTCATCCCGGCCGAGTAGGTTTCGAGCATCCGGTAACGCGATTCGCCCAGCCCGACATAAAACAGGACGTCATGGGCCCTTTTAATCGACTCCTGGCGCGGCATCCCGGAGAGTTCGCCAAAATGAGCGGTGAACGTTACGGCATCCATGCCCGGAATGAGGCAGTCATCTTCCGGCATGTAGCCGACATAACGGCGAATCTCGGTTTGCTCCTGCCGGATATCGTAGCCGAGAACCCGGCCCTCCCCTTTCTGGGGGGGCAGGAAGCCGAGGAGGATACGGAGCAACGTGCTCTTGCCTGCCCCGTTCGGACCGAGAAGTCCGACGGCGCCATCGGCCAGGCTGATTGACACCCCTTCCAGAGCCCGGACCCGGCCGTAGCTGAAGTGGATGTCCTTAACCTCGATGATCATATCAGCTCTTCGCCTGCCCTAAACGGAGGGCAGCCGCCCGGTTGCTCCCTCATTCTCAATCCCAGTTTCATGTTGTTTCTTATCTATACGCAATTTGCCCGGCAGGAGTTTTATTTCCTCCCGGGTCGACCGGTGAACCGCGTTCCCGCGCCAAAAACCAGGGCATGATAGGCTTTCTCTACCCGGTCCCAGTTCTCCTCCCGGTCGAGAGACCAGTGCCGGCCCATCACCGTGACGACTTCCCCCAGGCCCAGCCGGGCCGCTTCCTGCTCGACCCTCTCCACGTAGACGGCTCCGCTCTCAGGTTTTTCCCCCCTCCGGCCAATGAACCCGTGGATGAAAACCCTCTTGAGTTTTTGCTCCTTGGCCATCCGGAGGAGGGCAAAGAGATGCCGGATCGTCCCATGGGAGCTGTAATGGGAGATGATTCCCAAGAGATGAAGGGCTTTGCCCCTGTCTCTGGCTTGCCTCATGGCCCGGAGGAAAACGGAATTGGCGAAAAAACCTCCGTCCTCGATGGCGCGGTCGATCCTGACCCGATCGAGAAGGACCCTGCGGCCGGCGCCGAGATGGAGGTGCCCGGCCTCGGAATTGCCGACCGCCTGCGGAGGCATGCCGACAGCTTCGCCCGAAGCCTTGAGCGCGCTGTGCGGGAATTCCGACCACAGCTTGTCAAAATGCGGCGTCCTGGCTTCCCGGATGAGGTTTCCGAACGGCTCATCCCGCAGCCCCCAGCCGTCCAGGATAAGGAGGGCGATTTTCTTCCTTGCCGGCATTCTCTCCGGCGGGCCGATGATCAGGCTTTGGCCGGTCATCTCGGCGGGGGACGCGATCCCGGCCAGCTCAAGAACAGTGGGCGCGACATCGGCCAGCTCTCCTTCTTCCCGGATATCCCGCTTCGTTCCCGCCGGCGCGGAGAAATCGGCCAGGATGAACGGCACGGGATTCCTGGTATGTCCGGTATTGACGTCGCCTTCCGGATATAGCCACTCCTCAACGGTCCCGTGGTCCGCGGTGACGACCAGGGTGATGCCCCGCTTGCGGCACTCGGAAACGACCCGTCCCAGCGCCAGGTCCACGGCCTCCACGGCGCGCAGGACTGCTGCTCTGTCCTCAATATGGCCGACGACATCGACATTGGCCAGGTTGGCCATGACAACCGGATAAGCGGGGTCTTTCAGCCTGGCGATGATTTCTTCGGTCAGCGCGGCCACGCTCATCTCGGGCGTCCGGGCGTAGGACCCGACGCCTTGAGGCGAAGGGACGACGAACCTCCTTTCGCCGGCAAAGACCTGATCGCTCTTCCCGTTCAGGAAAAATCCGATGTGGACCGCTTTTTCAGATTCGGATATCTTGGCCACGCGAAGCCTGTTCCGGCAGAGGACCTCGACCAGGGTATTCCTGATCTTCCCCTCCGGAGGAAAGGCGACTTTGACCGCGAGCGAGGGATCGTAGGTGATCATAGTGACGAAATGCAGACGGAGGTTATCTCTTCTCGGAAAATGGCTGAATTTCTTATCCGTCAGAGACTCGGTCAGCTCGATCTCCCGCTCGCCGCGGATATCGTAGAAAATGACGGAATCGCCGCTGCCCAGCCGGCCGCGAGGCCTTCCGCTGCGGGAGGTTTTGACGATTGGCTCGAGGGCTTCGTCCTTCTGGCCAGAACCATAAGCCTCCCGGATCGCTCCGGCGAGCGAAATCGACCTCGCCGGCTGGCGCTTTGTGATCATCTTTGGGCTAACCAGTCCGCGCCTCCAGTTTGACTTGGGGACGCGGCTCGGGAAACCAGAGATTCAGAAGCGCCATGGGGTCAACACGGCTCTGGTGGATCCTGGCGGCCCAGTGGAGGTGGGGGCCGGTGGACCGGCCCGTGCTCCCGACCAGGCCAACCACATCGCCCTTTCCGACTTGATCGCCCCGCTTGACCCTGAGTCTGGAGAAGTGACAATAGTAGGTAAATAGACCGAGGCCGTGATCGAGGATTACGGTCTGGCCGGAAAAATACAGGTCGCGCGCCAGGGCGACGCGCCCGGAGTTCGCCGCCCGGACCGGCTCACCGAAAGGCGCTGAAATATCCACTCCGGAATGAGTGGAGCGGGGAATATTGTTATAGACCCGGCGCTCGCCGAAATTCGGAGCCATCTTTCCTTCGTGGGGCAGGATGAAATTGCCCTCGCCCAGCCAGCGGGGGGTCATCAGGCCGTAAATCGTCTTCAGGAGATCGGCCTCCCAGCGGATGCGCTCTTCGACTTCCGGCGGTGGAGTGACATACTCTTCCTTGACCCAGAGCTTCTTGACCGGGAAATCCCGGGCGGCCAGCCGGAATTCCTGCCTCAGATTTTCTATCCGTCCGTCCTCTCCCAGAATGCTGACTTCAAATACATGATCTCCCGGTTTGACGCCCAGGTCGAGGCCGATGAAGGCGAAGGGCTCCCGCCCGTTCTCAGGGTCCCCCAGTTCAAAGTCTTGGTCGAGAAAACGGACAACCGCTCTCTTTGTGCCGGGCGCCCGGGTCAGCCTGGCCAGGACGATCTCGCCCGGCACAAAGTCCCGGGCGATGAATTCGACTTCACGGCCCAGGGGAGTCTGCAGGGTCAGCCTCTCGACGGCGCCAGCGGCGATGGGCCCCATCGCGCAGAGCAGAATAGCGAGGCCGATTCTGGGCTTCAATGGCTAAACGCTTTTTCGGAGTATCCGGCCCGGCAGCCGGCCTGTATGCTCATTGTGGTCGACGACCACCTTGCCGTTGACGATCACGTAGTCGACCCCCGCAGGATACTGGTGGGGATTGACCCAGTCAGCCCGGTCTTCAATCCGGTCCGGGTCGAAGACAACGAGGTCGGCGTAGTGCCCGGCCTTGACGAGGCCCCGTTTTTCCAACCCGAATCGGGCGGCCGGAACAGAGGTCTCTTTCCTGATCATCTCTTCAGCAGAGAGGACTTTGTCCTGACGGACGTATTTCCCGAGCAAGCGGGGAAACGTTCCGTAATTCCGGGGATGGGGCTTGCCCCGGCCGAGAGGCCCATAAGGAGCCACAGCCGCGCCATCGCTGCCCACCCCGACCAGCGGATGAGCCAGGATTTTCTTCAGGTTGTCTTCGTTCATCATGAAAATGACCATTTCCACCATGCCTTTTTCTTCGATGAGCAGGTCGCGTATGAATTCGTAGGGGTCCTTCCCGGCTTCTCCAGCCGCCTCGAGGACATTCTTGCCTTGCAGGCCGCGGTTCTGCTCGGAGGCGATAGACGAAAGGAGGATCTTATCCCAGGACCCCAGTTTTTTCTCCTGCTCGGCAAGATGGGACCTCAGCCTGGAGTCGAGCCCCGGGTCTTTGAGACGGGAGACGAAATCCTCCGTCGTCCCTTCCCTGGCCCACATCGGGAAATAGAAACTGAGTCCCGTGGACGCGCCCACCTCGATGGACTCGGCGAGCGATTCGAGCAGCCCATCCCCTTCATCCCTCATATGGGTGGCGTAAACCCCACCCAGGCGAGACACGGAGCGGCAGAGCTCCACGATCTCCTGCGGTCGGGCAAAGCTTCCGGGAGTGTATTCGAGTCCGGTGGAAAAACCGAAAGCCCCGCCCCGGATATGGTCTTCCACCAGGCGCTTCATGAGCGCGAGCTCTTCGTCGGTCGGCGGGCGGTCGGAAAAACCCACCGCCCATCCGCGAACGGCTCCATGACCGATAAGGGTGGCATAATTGAGCGCGACCCCGCCGGTTTCGAGACGGGAGAAAAAACCGGCCATGTCCTTCCAGTCGAGGTCGAGGCCGTAAATCTTCTTCGCGTTTTCACTTTCCTCTTCGAAAATCTGGTCCGCGATCGGAAAAGGTGAGCTGCCGCATTGGCCGCTCACCAGAGTCGTGATCCCCTGGTGGATGACACTTTCCGCTTTGGGGTTGACGATGAGGCCGAGGTCGGAGTGGTCGTGGACGTCGATAAACCCGGGCGCCACGGCCCGGCCGTCGGCGCTGAGCACGGTTTTCCCCAGGCTGGATCCGACTTTTCCTATCTTTACGATCGAATCATGGGCAATGGCGATATCCGCCACTACGGGCCGGCTCCCCGTCCCATCGTAGACGAGCCCGCCCATGATGACCAGGTCGAATTCCTTCTTCGATGCGCAACCCTGGATGAGAGGGCTGCAGCCGGCCAGGCCGGAGGCGGCGGTGAGAGCGGCCGTCCGCTTGAGAAAATCCCTTCGGCTCAGCTTATTGTTCATGTCTGTCCTTCCTTTCCGTCGGGGGAAGTCTTCATCGGAATTCAGAACCCGAGGCTGAGGGTCAGGGCCTGTCGGCCGCCGACGGCCTGGAATCCAAGGCCCCAGGCGACGCCCCCGGCCTTATCCGGCCTATTCAGGGCGGCGATCTTGCGGGCCGCGAAATATCCCACCGCCGACCCGAGGAAAACGTCCGAGGCCCAGTGTTTATTGTCATGAATCCGGGACAGACCGGCCAGCGCGGCCAGGCTGTAGGCCAGAATATCCACCGCGGTGCTGCGGGATTGTCCGGCGATCGTCTCCGCGACGGCAAAGGCCGAAGCCGCATGCCCGGAAGGCATGGACCAGTAGCCGGATTTCATGGAGAAGGGCCGGAAAACGCGGCTCGAATCTCCGGTAAAGGGCCGGGCCCGGCCGACGATAAATTTGGCCGTCCAGACAAAAAAGGTTGCCGCGGCCAGGCTTTCCACGCTCAACAGCGCCGTCTTGCGCAGTCCGTCGCTCTGGGCGATTTCGCCAAAGGCATAGAGGACGGCGCTGAACCCGAGGAGATAGCCGCCGTTTCCGAAAGGGGAAAATATCGAGGCCATATCGTCCGAAGATGAGGACCGGTTTTCCTGAAACCGATCCTGAATCTCCTGGTCGAAAGCGAACAGGAGGAGCCCGGCCCCGGAAAATGCGGCCAGGCGGGCAAAATCCCGGCCATGCCAATGGACGGGAGAAAAGATCGCCTCCCGGAAATCCATCCCGAACTTGCGAAAGTAGGCGGAGTTCAGCCTGTACTCATCAGTCTCCGGAGCGGCCCAACCGAAGTGCCCCCCCCCTACAAACCCCAGCATGACGGTCAGGCAGATGCAGGACCGTCTGCTATTCCTCCTATGTCCTTCTTTCATCTCCGGCCCGGAAAGGCTGCTTTTTCTCATTTTCCCTCATGAGCGCTTCGATTTCCCGCAGAGTCTTTTCCGTTCCTCCCCGCAGGGAGTCCAGAACCCGGCCGGCCTGTCTGCCCATCTCCTGCAGCGCCGGATCGTCCACCATCCGAAAGACTGCAGCGACCTCCTCCGGCCCGGAGACCAGGCGCGCCGCCCCGGCGCGGATAAACTCCTCCGCCAGCGAAGCGAAATTGTCCATGTGAGGTCCAAAAAAAATGGGTTTCTTATAAAAAGCCGGCTCCATTAGGTTCTGCCCTCCATGCGGGACCATGCTCCCCCCGACGAAAGCGAGGTCGCAGAGAGCATAGAAATGGGCCAGCTCTCCGATCGTGTCGAGGATGAGCACATCATAGCGGTTTCCCAGCTTCGCCGCCGTCCTCCTCTTCACCTTCAACCCCTCGCTTAAGGCCATTGCTTCCACTTCCGCCGACCTCTGCGGATGGCGCGGCGCCACGATCAGCAGGAGGTCCTCTCTTCCGCCTTTCGCCTGCCTGAAGGCCCGGAGCAGCGGGCCTTCTTCTCCCCTATGCGTGCTGCCGGCGACGATGATCTTCATGGAGGAGGGAATGCCGATTCCCGCCTTGATCGCCCCGATTTCCGATGGACCGAACCGGGGCAGGACGACATCCGCTTTGAGGTTCCCGGCAACCATGATCCGCGCCGGGTCCGCGCCGACCTCCGCAAGCCTCTCCTTGTCCGCGGCCGTCTGGACCAGGAACAGCGTTATTTTGGCCAGCAATCTCCGGGCCAGCGGCTTGAGGCGCCGGTAGTTCCGATACGACCGGAGCGACATTCGCCCGTTGATCAGGAGGACTGCCCGGGCATAATTCCCGGCCGCCCGGAGCAGGTTGGGCCAGAATTCGGATTCCGCCAGGATAAAGAGGTCCGGCCGGATAGCCGAGAAAAAGCGGTTGACGACGAAGGCGAAATCCAGGGGCAGGAAGAAGACCTGGTCCGCTTCGGGAAGCTTCTCCCTGGCGACTCGGTGGCCTGTGTTAGTCAGAACAGAAAAATATAGCAGCCAGTCCGGATGCCTTTTTTTGACCTGCGCCAGAAGCGTTCTCAGGCTCAAGACCTCGCCGACCGAGACGGCATGAATCCAGAGAAGAGGCCGGCCAGGATTCCCCGGAGGAAGGTCCAGCCCGAGTCGTTCACGAAAATAAAGACGCTCCCGGCGGCCGATCTTCAAGCGGAAAAAATAGGCCGGCGCATAGAATAGAAGAGAGATAAAGAGGAGGAGTGAATAGATCCAGCGCACCGCCACTGACTATACTAAATTCAACCCGGGCGCGCAAGCCCGGCCCGGGAAACGGCAGCGGTGCCTTGCCCGGAGGGCCGAATTCTGCTATGCTGAATGGCCAGTCGCGCGGAAACCCCGACTCAATTCAAGATAAAGGAAACATCCATGGCGGAAGAAAAAACGGAACAAGCCCAGGAAAAAGCCAAAGGCGGCAAGAAAATCAATAAAATGTCCCTGGCCGAGATCGAGGAAAAATTGACCGAAGTGAAGAGCACCCAGGGAGGGCTCTCTTCCCGCTTCGCCCGGGAGCTGCAGAGACGCAGAGACATCCTCCGGGCGCGCCAGGCCTGATCCCGGGCCCCTTCCCCCGTTTGAACCTTTTTTTATATTGATAACAGGGAATTTACATTCGGGGCGAAATCTGCTAACATTTGGGCTCGATTGAAGGAGATTGAAGAGTGCTTAGCAAAGAACTGAAAACCAAGACCATCGAGGAGAACCGGACGAACTCCGCAGACTCCGGTTCGCCGGAAGTCCAGATCGCCCTGCTGAGCGAGAGGATCAAACTGCTCTCCGCCCACCTCGGCAGCCACAAGAAAGATTTTACCTCCCGGGTGGGGTTGATGAAGCTGGTCGGTCAGAGGAAGAGGCTCCTCGCCTACCTGAAGAAAGAGGATCAGAACCGGTACGAAAAGCTGATCCAGAAACTCAGCCTGCGCAAGTAGGCTTCGGCCCGAGGTTTCCATGTCTCATACGATCACCCTTGAAATCAACAATCGCCCTCTCTCCATAGAGATCGGTAAAATCGGGAAGCAGGCCGACGGATCCGCCCTGGTCAGGTATGGCGAGACCATCATGTTCTGCGCCGCCACCTCCAAGAAAGAAGTCAAAGAAGCGAAGCCTTTTCTTCCCCTAATCGTCGATTACCGGGAAAATACCTATGCCGCGGGTAAGATCCCGGGCGGATTTTTCAAGCGCGAGGGCAGGCCCTCGGAAAGGGAGATCCTGGTCAGCCGCCTGATCGACCGTCCCATCCGCCCGCTGTTCCCCGACGGGTATTTCTTCGACACCCAGATTGTCGCTCTCCTGCTCTCAGCCGACCTGGAGAACGAGCCCGACACGCTCGGCCTCATCGGCGCCTCGGCGGCCCTGTATTTTTCTGATATCCCGTTCACCACACCCATCGGCGCCGTCAAGGTCGGTCTTGTCGACGACCAATTCCTGCTCAACCCTACGGTCGCCCAGCTCGAAAAATCCCGGCTGAACATGACCGTCGCCGGGACAGAGCAGGGCATCATTATGATCGAGGCCGGCGGGATCGAGGTCGAAGAGGAGAGGATTATCACGGGTGTAACCCTGGCTCAGGAACAGATCGAGCGCATCATCTCCGCTCAGAAAGAATTGTTCTCTCAGCTTAAGATTCAGAAACGCGAGTACTCCGTCAAAGCGGCGGATCCGGCAAAAGCTGAAAAAATCGAGCTGAGAATCTCCGCCGACCTTCTCCAGGCCATTCAGATCAGGAAGAAAAAAGACAGCGAAGCCGCCTGCGAAAAAGTCCTGAAGGGGCTTCTCGAGGAAATCCCGCCGGAAAATGAGGAGGAGATCAAGGAAGCAAAAGAGATTTTCTACTCCGTGGAGAAAAAACTCGTCCGCGACCTGGTCCTGAACCAGGGAAAAAGAATAGACGGCCGGTCCTTCGACGAGATCCGTCCGATCTCGATCGACGTGGGCATCCTTCCCCGCACCCATGGCTCAGCCCTGTTTACCCGGGGCGAAACTCAATCCCTGGCGACAGTCACGCTGGGAACTTTCGAGGATGTCCAAAGGCTGGACGGCCTGGGTGAGGAATCCGAAAAACGGTTCATGCTTCACTACAATTTTCCGCCGTTCTCCGTGGGCGAAGTTTCCTTCCTGCGCGGCCCCGGAAGAAGGGAAATCGGACACGGCGCTCTGGCCGAAAAATCCATCCTTCCGGCTATCCCGGGAGAAGAGGTTTTCCCCTACACGATCCGCCTCGTCTCCGACATCCTGGAATCGAACGGCTCCTCTTCGATGGCCACGGTCTGCGGCGGAGTGCTGGCGTTGATGGACGCCGGTGTGCCCCTCTCGATGACCATCGCCGGGATCGCCATCGGACTGGTCACGGGCGGTGACCGCTACGCCCTGCTTACTGACATCGCCGGACTGGAGGATCATCTGGGAGATATGGACCTCAAAGTGACCGGGACGGAAAAGGGCATCACGGCCATCCAGCTCGACCTGAAGATCCCTTCGATCACGATCGAGATGTTCGGCCAGGGACTGAGCAAGGCCCGAGCCGCACGTCTGGAGGTCCTGGCGAAAATGAAAGAGGTCCTGTCGGTGCCGCGGCCGGAAATATCACCCTATGCGCCGCGGATCATCACGCTCTTCATCAACCCGGAGAAAGTGAGCGACGTGATCGGCCCGGCCGGGAAAGTGATCAAAAAAATCATCGCCCAGACCAAGGCCAAGATCGATATCGAGGAGGGCGGAAAGATCATCATCGCATCGACCGATATGGAAGCCGCCGAAAAGGCCAAAGAAATGATCCGCGAAATCACGGTCGAAGCGGAGGTCGGGAAAGTCTATCAGGGCAAGGTGGTCCGGATCGAAGAGTACGGAGCCTTTCTCGAAATCCTGCCCAACATCGTCGGCCTCCTCCATGTGTCCGAGATCGCGCATTATCGCGTCAAGAGCGTGCGCGACGTGCTCAAGATGGGACAGATCCTCGAGGTCAAGGTGATCAGCATCGACGAGGACAACAAAGTCCGGGTCAGCCGCAAAGCCCTCGAAGAAAGGCCCGACTCCCTGCCGCCGGAGGGAGAGAAGGATCCCCGCCGCAAAAATTATCAGCCCAGCGAACGGCGCCCCCGTAACAAATTCCGCTAATAAACGATATACTTAGACGAAAGCGGCATTGCCATGGCCAGGATGCTTCGGCACCACAGAGGCTTCAGCCTGATCGAGATGATGGTCACCCTTGCCGTCCTGGCTGTTTTAGCGTCGGCCATCATGCCGATCGCCAAGACGGCCGTCAAAAGAGAAAAAGAAATCGAACTGCGCCGTGATCTGCGGATGATCCGCGAAGCCATCGATGCCTACAAAAAGATGGCCGACGAAAAGAAAATCGAAGTCGAGGAGGATACGGAGGGCTATCCGCCGGACCTGGAGACACTGGTCAAAGGCGTGGAAGCCCAGGCCGCCGCGGCCGGGACGACGGGGTCAACGGGCTCGACGGCGCCGATGAGTTCGAAACCCGCGGCCTCCAGCACTGAGAAAAAAATCGTCAAGTTCCTGCGGCGCATACCCCGCGACCCAATGACGGACTCCATTGACTGGGGCTTGCGTTCCTACCAGGATGAGTCCGATTCCGAATTCTGGGGCGGAGAGAATGTCTATGATGTCTATACCAAGAGCAACGCCACGGCGCTTGACGGAACCAAATATAAGGAGTGGTAAGCCCATGAAGCAGCCTGTCCGCCGGGACTGCCGCGGGTTCACCCTGATCGAGATCATCATCGTCTTCACCCTGATCGGGATCTTGGTGGGTCTCGGTCTTCCGCAGTATAAAACCTCGATCAAGAGAGCCCGGGAAGCCGTCCTTAAGGAGGACCTCTTCACCCTGAGAAAACTGGTCGATCAGTACCTCAACGACAAGGGCAAGTACCCGGCCTCGCTCCGGACCCTGGTCGAGGAAGGGTATCTCCGCAAAATCCCTGTAGACCCGATGACCAATTCGGCGGAAACCTGGGTGGAAATCCGAGAAAACCCTCCTTACGAAGAAATGGTTCCCGGTCAGGAGTTCGGTATTGTGGACATCCTATCCGGGTCCGAGGAAAAGTCCTTATCCGGAACTCCCTATAATACCTGGTGACGCCCCTCCATGAATAAGCCTCGCGGCTATATCCTGATCATGCTCATGCTCATGGTGACCGTTATGGCCATCGGCCTGATGGTTGCGGTCCCGGTCTGGGAAACTCAGCTCCGCCGGGAGAAAGAGGAAGAGCTCATTTTCAGGGGCAATCAGTATGTCGAGGCCGTCCGCATTTACCAACTGAAAAATCCCGGCCGCTTCCCCAAGTCCCTGGACGAGCTGGTAGAAGAGAAATGCCTCCGGCGCCCCTTTAGGGACCCGCTGACTCCGGAAGGAGAATGGAACATTATCCTCCACCAGGAGGGAGTGGGTATGAAGCGCGGCCCTCAGGGCCCCAGCCCCACCTCCCTCAGCCGTTCGTCTCGAGGTCCCCAGCCCGGCGTTCAGCCGGGAGCCCAGGGGGGGGCAGGATTTAGCGCTCAGAAAATCATGGTCGCTCCTCTCAGGGCGCTCTCCGCCGTCCAGAATCCCCAGATTCTGGGCGTGGTCAGCACCTCCAGCAAAAAATCGATTAAAATCTACAACGACCAGGAAAGCTACGATAAGTGGCTTTTTTTCTACGGGCAGGACCCGAAGAACTTGCCTGAAATCGTCTACTACGGCCAGCCGGCCAAGAAATCATGAAGTCCGTCCTCATTGCGGCCGGCGAAAGCTCGGGCGAGAAATACGGGGCCGATGTCGTCCGGGAGTTCGGCAAAAAATGGCCGGCCTGTTCCTTTTTTGGCGTCGGCGGGAAAGAAATGGAGGAGGCGGGGGTCGAACTCATCTTCCCGGTTGAGGAGTTGAGTGCGGTCGGGATCTTCGAAGTACTGACCCGGCTCCCCCATTACACAAGACTGTTTCGCCGCCTGGAGCTGGAAGTTCAAGCCCGAAAACCGTCCGCCGCCCTGCTCATCGATTCCCCGGATTTCAACCTGCGCCTGGCCAAAAAGCTGCGCAGGTCGGGAATCCCAGTGTTGTATTATATTAGCCCGACCGTCTGGGCCTGGCGGAGGGGCAGGCTGAAGACAATCAAGAAAACCGTCGAGCGAATGCTCCTCATTTTCCCGTTCGAAACCCGGATCTATCAAGCCAGCGGCATTCCCTCCGCATTCGTCGGACATCCTCTCAAGCCCAGAGTCCGGACCCGGCTTTCCCGGGATGAATTCCTGACCAAACATTCCCTTCCCGCCGGGCTGAAGCTGATCACCCTCCTTCCCGGGAGCCGGAGAACCGAAGTTAAAAACCATCTTCCGGTCCTCCTCGACTCCGTCCGCCGCATAAGCGAACATTTC
>CAZYWP010000048.1:16760-19761 GCA_964651495.1 uncultured Eubacteriales bacterium
GTGAATACAGCATCGTCAATATCCTGGCCGAGCGACGGATCGTGCCGGAACTCATCCAGCGCCGCTTCAACGGCGCCGCGGTGGCCGCCGCGGCCAAGGAACTTCTTGGCTCCGAGGAAAAAAGGGCGGCCCAAAAAATGGAATTCCGGCGCATCGGGGAAATCCTGGGCGAGGCGCGGGCGGCGGAGAACGTCGCCCTGGAGCTGGGGAAAATCCTTCTGCTTTTCTAAGTTTCCCTAGAACCGCCCGGGAGACGATTCTGCGGCGCCGGGGCCCTGGGGCAGGATAAAATCCAATCGGTCATACAGCTTCAAGCCGTGCTTCTCGGCGGCGCCGCTCTGGAGCTCGAGCACAAAGCTGGCCGGCCGGTCGGGCGTGTAAGACGGACATGGGTCAGCCGCGCAAGGCGGGACGCGGGACTCCAGGTGGACGATCCTCCTCTGCTTGTCGAGCCAAAGGATATCAATCGAGAAGCGCATATTTTTCATCCAAAAGGAATGGACTTCTTCGTCGTCGAAGATAAACAGCATTCCCTGGTCGTCAGCGATCCTTTCCCGAAACATCAATCCCTGCTGTCTTTCCTCGTCCGTTACGGCGAGCTCGGCCGCAACCGAAAACCCGTCGGGGAAAAAGACTTTGACAAACTTCGCCCGGCCGGCCTGACCGGCGCAATAAAGCATCATTACGACGGTTATTAAGAGCAACGCCTTCTTCATCCTTTTCTCCTTCATCCCATCCGCGGCGGCGTCCCGGTGCGCTTCGGGCCCATGACTAATGGGTCGAAACCAGGGGAACAAACCGGACCGGCAGAAGCTTTTTCTTCCGGAAATCCTTTTTCTCGCGTGTAATAAGGACGAGCTCTTGAAAGCCGGCGCCGACCGGAATGACCATGCGCCCCGAGACCCGCAGCTGTCCCTGCAGCTTCCTGGGCACCGAGGGGGGAGCCGCGGTGACGATGATCGCATCATAGGGCGCATATTCCTCCCAGCCGAACGTGCCGTCGCCGACCTTGAAGCGAATATTCCGGTAGCCGAGACCCTGCAGTCGCTGCTGCGCGCTCGCGGAGAGGGCGACGACGATCTCGACCGTGTAGATTTCTCCGGCGATTTCGGCCAGGATCGCGGTCTGATAGCCGGTGCCCGTGCCCACTTCCAGCACCCGCTCCCCCCCCTTGAGCTCCAGAGCCTCCGTCATGTAGGCCACGATATAGGGCTGCGATATTGTCTGTCCCTCCCCGATCGGCAGGGGCTCGTCCCCATAGGCGTACGGCCTGAGCTCCAAAGGAACAAAAAGATGCCGCTCCACTCTCCTCATCGCTTCCAGGACTTTTTCATCGCGCAGACCGCGGGCCTTGATCTGGACCTCGACCATGTTTTCCCTGTGCCCGGTGAATTCGTTATCGTCGTCCGGCACAAACCCTCCCGGCAATCATCCCCGCCCGAAGAGCCCGGCCCGGCGGGAGCATGACGATGATTCCCGTCCTTCTCTTTATCAGTATGCTCGGGCAAAATAGACGAGTTCCTTGCCCTCTTTCTGACAGCGGACGCACTTGCCGCTCCCCTCTTCCTTCTTCAGCGGGATCACCCGGATGGTAGCCATGGTTTCTTCCTTGACCCGGTCTTCGCAGGCCTCGTCTCCGCACCACCAGGCCATCAGGAACCCCCTTTTATCTTCGAGGGCAGCCTTGAATTCCTCATATCCCGAGACCTCATGGGTGTTCTCTTTCTGGAAGGCAAGCGCCTGATCAAAAAGCGAGGCCTGGATCTCCTGCAGCAGCTCGGCCGTCCGCGCCGCCAGGTGCTCTCTGGATATGAACTCCTTTTTCTGGATATCCCGGCGAACGGCCACAGCCCTGTTTTCCTTGAGATCCTTCGGCCCGATCTCAATCCTCAGGGGAACGCCGCGCATCTCCCATTCGGAGAATTTCCAGCCGGGCGTGAACTCCTCTCGCGCGTCGAGCTTTGCCCGGATTCCGCCGCGGCGGAGCTCCTGCTCGATGCTTTGCGCCGCCGGCAGGACATTCTCCTTCCAATTGCCCAGGGCGATGGGCACGATCACGGCCTGGACCGGCGCCACCCGAGGCGGCAGACGCAGACCGGAATCGTCACCGTGCGTCATGACCAGGGCGCCGACAAGACGAGTGGACACGCCCCACGAGGTCTGCCAGACATACTGGAGGTTCTGGTCGCGGTCTTCAAAACGGATGTCAAAAACCTTGGAGAAGTGCTGACCGAGGTTATGCGAAGTGCCCATCTGGAGAGCCTTCCCGTCCGCCATCAGAGCCTCGATCGCATACGTCTCCAGAGCTCCAGCGAATTTTTCCCGCCGTGTCTTCCTGCCTTCGATGACAGGGATGGCCAGTTCCGACTCGACGAATTCCTTATAGAGATGGAGGATCTTGATAGTCTCGTCCTGAGCTTCCTCGAAACTCACGTGGGCGGTGTGCCCTTCCTGCCAGAGAAATTCCGTGGTCCGGAGGAAGGGGCGGGTGACTTTTTCCCAGCGGACGATATTGGCCCATTGGTTGATCAGGAGGGGAAGATCCCGGTAGGACCGAATCCACTTGGCATACATGGAGCCGATGATCGCCTCGGAAGTCGGCCGCACGGCCAGGCGTTCCTCCAGCTCTTCCTTTCCTCCGTGCGTGACCCAGGCGACTTCGGGCGCAAACCCTTCCAGATGCTCCATCTCTTTGCGGAGAAAGCTTTCTGGGATGAACAGGGGAAAATAGGCGTTGGTATGTCCCGTCTCCTTGATCCGGTCGTCCAGCAGACGCTGAATATTCTCCCATACGGAATAACCATAAGGGCGGATCACCATCATGCCCTTCATCGGAGCGTAGTCCGCCATCTCGGCCCGGCGGATGATTTCCACATACCAGCGGGAAAAATCCTCACTCTTGGGTGTGATCTGCTTGACAAAGCGTTCTTCGTTGGCCACCGACGACTCCACGTCCGGAATTTACGGCTCATTCTAAATGTCAACCTGATTTTTGTCAAGG
>CAZYWP010000049.1:0-19644 GCA_964651495.1 uncultured Eubacteriales bacterium
GCTCTGGGGGGCCGAACTGGCCGCCGTGATGAATGAGAGGAAACATGCCCAAGCCGCCTGAGCCCGGCGCTCCTGCCGCCCCTTCCCTGACGGTTGTGGAGCTGGCTCGACTCCTCGGCTGCCCGTACGAGGGTGACGGGGAAAGAAAGATCACCGGAGTCTCCAGCCTGGAGCAGGCGCGAGAGGGTGACCTGGTCTTCCTGATCCATCCCAGGTACCGGAAGCAGCTCGAGGAAACCAGGGCCTCGGCGGCCATTATCCCGGAGGAGGAAACCTTCCGCAAAATCCCTGTGCTCCTCTCCAAAAACCCCCACCTGGCGTTTATCAGGGCCGTCGAGTTCTTTTTCCAACCCTACCGCCCCCGGCCGGGCGTCCATCCGTCCGCCCTGGTCTCGCCGTCGGCCAGGATCGGCCGGGATGCCGCGGTCGGAGCGTTCTGTGTCATCGGGGATGAGGTCGAAATCGGAGAGGGCACCGTGATCTTTCCGCTGGTTTCCGTCTATCCGCGGGCCAGGATCGGTGAACGGGCCGTTATCCACTCCCAGGTTTCAATCAGAGAAGACGTCCGCATCGGAGACCGTGTCATCATCCACAGCGGAGCGGTCATCGGCTCGGACGGGTTCGGCTATATCGAAGAGGCCGACGGGTCGCGCCATAAAATCCCCCAGAAGGGGACGGTCGTGATCGAGGCTGACGTCGAGATCGGCGCCAACACGGCCATCGACCGGGCCACCCTGGGAGAGACCATCATCCGCCGGGGAGCCAAGATCGACAACCTTGTCCAGGTGGCGCACAACGTCGAAATCGGGGAGAATTCCATCCTCGCCGGCCAGACCGGGATCGCCGGAAGCTCGAAAATCGGGAAAGGCGTCATCATGGGGGGGCAGGTGGGCGTTGCCGACCACGTGCGCATCGGAGATAAGGTGATCGTGGCGGCGAAGTCGGGAATCACCAAGGACGTCCCGGCCGGCGCGTTCGTCTCAGGAAGCCCCCACCTCGACATCCGCGACTGGAGAAAGGTCTGGGTTTTGCTCCCGCAGCTCTACGACTTCATCAAGGACTTGAAGAAGCTCAAGGCGAAAGTCGAGGAATTAGAGAAATCAATCAAAAAAGAGTGAGATTGCTTCGCTTTCGCTCGCAATGACGCCGTCAGATCGCCGCGTTCCGCTCGCGATGACTTTATCCCCCGTATGATTCCATGTATTCGTTGACCGAAAGGGCGGCCGTCACTCCCGAGCCCGCCGCCGTGATGACCTGCTTGGGACAGGCGTCGGCGACATCCCCGGCGGCGAAAATCCCCGCCTCAGAGGTGGCCATGTTGGGCTTGACCTTGATCTCCCGCCATTCATTGAGCTCCAGAAGCCCCTTGACAAATTCGGTGTGGGGGTCCATCCCGATCGAGACGAAGAGCCCGTCGAGCGGAAGCGGGTAGGTCCTGCCGTCCCGGACATTCCTGATCAGGACCCGCTCGAGCCGGCTCTCGCCTTCGGCCGCTTCCACGACACTGCTCCACAGCACCTCCATTTTCGGGTTGGCGAGAACCCGTTCCTGCAATATTTTGATAGCCCGGAACTGGTCCCGGCGGTGAATCACGTACAGCTTGCGGGCAAACCTGGTCAGGAACTCGGCCTCGGTCAGGGCGTTATCCCCTCCGCCGACGACCGCGACCGAGGCATCCCGGAAAAAGGGGCCGTCGCAGGTCGCGCAGTAGGATACCCCTTTTCCCGTCAGCCTCGCCTCACCCGGGATTCCCAGCTTGCGGTAGGCGGCGCCGGTGGCGATGATGACCGCCCGCGCCCGATACTCCTTGTTGAGGCCGGTCACCGTCCACCCCTTGCCTTCCCTGCGAATGCCACGGGCTTCCTCCATCTCGACCACGGCACCGAACTTGTCGGACTGCTTCCTGAACCTCTCCATCAGGTCGAAAGGGGCGATGCCCTCGGGGAACCCGGGGTAGTTTTCCACCCAATCGGTGAGCAGGATTTGACCACCAGGCAGGCCCTTCTCCAGGACGATGGTCCGCAGGCGGGCCCGGCCGGTGTAGATGGCGGCTGCCAGGCCGGCCGGCCCGGCGCCTATGATGACAACGTCATGTGTCTCTTCAGGGCTCATAAATGCTTGGTGATGACCTCGACGATCTTGTCGCGCGACTGCGCGCCGACGATCGTTTCCTTGAGCTCTCCGCCTTTGAAGAGCAGCAGGGTGGGGATGCCGCGGATACCGTACTTGGATGGAGTCTTTATGTTCTCATCAACGTTCATCTTGGTCACCTTGAGCTTGTCCGTGTAAATCTGAGCGATATTCTCCACAGTCGGAGCAATCATCCGGCAGGGCATGCACCATTCCGCCCAGAAATCGATCAGCACGGGGAGGGCCGACTTGAGGACCTCGTCTTCAAAATTGGCGTCGGTGACATTGAGGACATCAGTGGACAATTGAGCCTCCTCTTTTGAGCTGCCTGGCCTTGAGATAAAGCTTGTGGTATTCCCGGGCAGCCGCCTTCCACGAGGCATCATCTCTGCCGTTGGGAACTGCCGCAAGCTCCAGGCCGCGTTTATCCAAAACCTCGTCCAGTCCGGGCGGATGCTTCCCGACGCCGGGACCCGGCGGCTCCGCCGGCTCGACCCTGTTAATCAGATCGGCGAACACAATCCCCGCTTTGAGGAAGTTGAATTTGCCGTTCATGGAGAGCTGATCCGGAGTGAAATAATTCCAGTTCAGCCCGGTCAGAGCCAGGCTTTCGGCCGGGAATTCGCCCTGCCTGGCGAGATCATGGAGCGTCAGCAGCGTGGCCGTGTTCTGGAACATCGGTTCGCCGCTGTAATGGGTCTTCAGGAGCACCGGGATCAGAGCGGTCGGCCAGTCCTGACAATGGAGGATGTCCGGAGGTCTCCCAGTGTGGCGCAGGAACTCGATGACCGCCCGGCTGAAAAAAATGAAACGCTCGTCGTTATCCAGATAGTCCCCTGTCGCTGTGCCGTAAATATTCTCCCGCAGGAAATACTTCGGGTTATCGACCAAATAAAGGCTGTAGTCGTCTCCCTTGACTTCAGAGATGCCGGCTTTGGTTTTTTCCGGGCCGATCGGCACTTGGAGGTCGGTCATAACGGGGATGGCCTCCAGGTATTCAATCCCGGGTGTGGCGTATTTAGGGAGGAAAAGGGAGATTCCGATTCCCAGAGAAGAGAGGCGCGCCGGAAGGGCGGAACAGAAATCCCCCAACTCTCCTGATCCGGCAAAGGGAGAAATCTCCGTCGAAACGAAGGCGACGCGCAATTTTTTGCTCATGGGGAGGTCAATAATAATGGGGGGGCGCAAGAATGTCAATCAACCTACGGGAACGTCCCCCAGCCGAGCTTCTCCTTGAGGAGGTCGAAGAAATTCCGCTTCGGCGAAGAGATGAGGCGCAGCTCAAAATCGGCCCGCTCGATCTCGATGATGTCGTTTTTCCCGAGGAGGACGCCCCTCTGTCCATCCAGGGTGAGGTAAACTTCTTCGCCCGCCGTCAGGAGCTGAAGCCTGATCCTGGAATCCGAGGAGACAACCATCGGCCGGAAGGACAGCGTGTGGGGGCAGATCGGCGATAGGACGATCGCCGGGATATAGGGCTGGACGATCGGACCCCCGGCGGAGAGCGAATAGGCCGTCGAGCCCGTCGGTGTGGCCACGATCAGCCCGTCCGATTTGAGCGCGGCGATTTCTTTGTCGTCGATCCAGATGGCGATCTGGATCATCCGGGCCAGAGCGCCCTTGTTGACGATGACATCGTTGAGACAATAATAGTCCTTGCCCCGACATGAAGCTTTGAGCATCTGCCTGGGGCTGATGATCTGCTCATTCCCCCCGAGAAACGCATCCAGAGTGAGAAAGGCCTCGTCGGTGGGAACCTCGGTCAGGAAGCCCAGCCTCCCTAGGTTGACCCCGAGCACCGGCACGCCTTTCTGGGCCGCCAGATGGGCGATGCTGAGCAGCGTGCCGTCGCCGCCCAGGACGACAACCAGGTCCACCCTTTCCGGAAGTTCCTCTCTCGGCACCCCATCCTTCAGGGAGAGCTTCCTGGCCGCCACATCTTCGAGCAGGCAGGCGATGCCCATCCTCTCCAGGTACTCCATGAGTTCGCCCAGCACCTTCTCGATGTTGGGGGCATGAGGCTTGATGACGACTCCGACTCGCTCAATTTTTTTCGCCATAGACAACCTCCCTGACCAGTCCCCGGACTCTCTCCGCCGGCCAGGCGTCCTGGCCCAACGCCCAACAGACAAAAAATTCCCGGTTCCCTTTTTGCCCGCGCACCGAGCTCTTGAGCAGGCCGCGGACAACGAAGCCCAGCTCCCCGGCCTCTTCCAGCACCCGATTGAGCACGGTCTCGTGCCTGGCCGGGTCGCGGAGAACGCCCTTCCTTCCGACCTGCCCCTTGCCGGCTTCGAACTGCGGTTTGAGCAGGCTCAGGAGAATGCCGTTCCCCAGGAATGACCGGATAGCGGGAAGGACTTTGAGCACGGAAATGAAGGACACATCCATGGTTACGATCCCCGGCGTCTCCCTGAAATCCTCCTTCCGGAGATGGCGGGCGTTTTTTTCGATCGGAATTACCCGCTCGTCGCGGCGCAGCCGCCAATCCAGCTGGCTGATGGAGACATCGACAGCATACACGATTCGGGCGCCTCTTTGAAGCAGGCAGTCGGTGAACCCGCCGGTCGAGGAGCCCAGGTCCGCCGCCACCGCCCCCCGGCAGTCGATGGCAAATGCGTCCAGGGCCTCTTCAAGCTTCAGTCCTCCCCGGCCCACGTAGGGGATCGGCCTCAGCACGGACAGCGCTGCCTCCGGATCGACCATCTCGCCCGGCTTCTCCACCCGTTTTCCGCCGGAAAAGACGAGTCCGGCCATGATGAGCGCCCGGGCTTTCACCTGGCTTTCCGACAGACCGCGGGACAGGACGAAAGTATCCGCCCTCTCTTTTCTCTTTTTTTTTCGCTCCGCTTCCGGCTTATCGTTCATCGGGCTAAGAGAGAGAAGCATAGAAACCGCCTAAGAGCTGGAAAGAAATTGTCTTGGCAATAATCTTTTAGTAGTCGGGCCAATTTAAGTCAAGAAAGCCCGGATCTGGGCGGCCAGGCCGTCGGCATCGAGGCCGTATTTTTTTCTGATCTGGTCGGCCTTGCCCATAGGATAGACTTCGAGGGGGAGCCCGATACTTTTAAAGCGGATGTCGAACCGGCAGTGGCGGTCGAGGAGCTCGCGGACGGCGCTCCCGAACCCCCCTGCCAGCACGCCCTCCTCGACCGTGATGACGGCGTTCCCCTTTTGGGCCAGGCGCAGGATTGTCTCTTCGTCCAGGGGCTTGGCAAACCGGGCGTTGACGACGGCCAGACGGAAGCCCTCTTTTTCCAGCCGTTCGGCCGCTTCGAGCGCGGGATTGACCATGCTTCCAAGGGCGAGCAGGAGGTCTTTCCCTTCTTTGATCAGCTCACTCTTGCCCAGGGGGATGTCCGAAGGATCGTCCTCGAGCGGCACTCCCACGCCCTGGCCTTTGGGAAACCGGATCGCCGCCGGATGGCCGAAGGAGAGCGCTGACTTCAGCATCCGCTGCATCTCGCGCTCGTCCCTGGGCGCCATAACGATCATGTTAGGCATATGCCTCAGATAGACAATGTCGTTGATGCCCTGGTGGGTAGGCCCATCATCCGAGACGACTCCTGCCCGGTCGAGGGCGAACACCACCGGCAAATCCTGCAGCGAGACATCATGGTAGAGCTGGTCGTAAGCCCGCTGCAGGAAAGTGGAGTAGATGGCCACCACCGGTTTGAGTCCCCGCAGCGCCAGGCCGGCCGCGAAGTTCACCGCATGCTGCTCGGCGATCCCGACATCGAAGAACCGGTCCGGGAATTCCCGGGCAAACTCGCTCAGCCCGGTCCCCTCCGGCATGGCCGCCGTGATGGCCACGATCCGGTCATCCTTCCTGGCCAGGCGCGTGAGAGTCTTCCCGAAAACCTCGGAATAGGTTGGCCGAGTGGCCTTGCTGAGCGGTTTGCCCGTGGCCCGGTTGAAGGGCGCCGCGCCGTGAAAATGCTCCGGGTTGGTCTGGGCCGGGGCATAGCCCCGCCCTTTTTTTGTAACACAGTGAATGAGGACCGGGCCGTCATAGTCTCGGGCTTCCTTGAAGACCTCGATGAGCGAAGGAATACTGTGGCCCTGGACGGGCCCGATATAGAGGATTCCGAGTTCCTCGAAAACGACGCCGGGGAAAAACAGTTTTTTGACGGCATCCTCGACCGACCGGCCGGCCCTGATCAGCGGCCAGCCTACGGCCGGGATGGACTTGAGAAAGGACTTGGCGTGATCCTTGAGCCGCAGGTAGTGCTGGCCGGAGACGAGGTAGGTGAGATACTTGGACAGGGCGCCGACATTGGGCGAAATGGACATTTCGTTGAAATTGAGGACGATGATGATCTTTTCCCTGAGTTGGCCGATCTGATTGAGCGCTTCCCAGGCCACTCCGCCGGTCAGGCCGCCATCTCCGACCACGGCCACGACCTCGTGGTCCTCCCGGCGCTTATCCCGGGCCACGGCGATCCCCAGCGCCGCCGAGAGGGCGGTCGAAGCATGGCCGGTGTTGTAAGCGTCGTGCTCGCTTTCAGCCCGGTCGGGAAAGCCCAGCAGCCCGTTTTCCCGTCGCAAGGTGGGGAAACGGTCTTTCCGGCCGGTCAGAATCTTGTGAGTGTAACACTGATGGCCGACGTCCCAGATGATCTTGTCCCGGGGCGAATCAAAGACATAATGTAGGGCGATGGTCAGCTCCACCACTCCCAGGTTCGAGGCCAGATGGCCTCCGTTCCTGCAGACGGTGTCGAGGATATGGTTGCGGATCTCATCGGCCAGCTGCGGCAGACGCTCCGGCGGGAGCTTTTTAACGTCCTGGGGGCTGTTGATTTCGTCGAGGATTTTAGGCATGAGGGACCTCGGGATTCGCCTCGAGCAGCGAAGCGGCGAGAAAGCGCAGCTCATCCGCCCGTTTGGAAAAGCGTTCCAGGGCGCCGACCGCCCCGGAGACGAGCTCCACGAGTTTTTTATCCGCCGCGCTCCGGCCGAACCGCAGGACATAATCCGGGCGGCGGGGCAATTTCCTCCTTCTTTCGCGCCGAGAATCCTGGAGGTCGTCCCGGATCTGGAAGGCCAGCCCGACCCTCCGGCCGTAATCCAGGATCGCCCGCTTCTCGGCCGCCGCGGCCCGGCCGAGGATCGCGCCCACCTCGACGGCGGCGCTGATGAGCGCGCCCGTCTTCTTCAGGATGATCTCCTCCATGAGTTCGGCCGCCAAACGATTCGGCTCGACCGTGATATCCAGGAATTGTCCTCCGATCATTCCTTCGGCTCCGGCCCGGCGGCCGATCGTCCGAACCGCCGCCTGTTTCTGGGGCAGAAGTTCCGCAGGGACGGCGGCCGCGGCAAGAATCTCAAAAGCCAGGGTCAGCAGCCCGTCCCCGGCGAGAAGGGCGACATTTTCCCCGAACACCCGGTGACAGGAGGGCTTGCCCCTCCGGACATCGTCATCGTCCATGGCCGGGAGGTCGTCGTGGATGAGCGAATAGCTGTGGATGAGCTCCAGGGCGCAGGCAAACGGAAGGAGAACGCGATTGTCGACCCCAAAGCACGTTCCGGAAGAGATGAGCAGCAGCGGCCGGAATCTCTTTCCGCCGTCAAGGACGGAATAGCGCATCGCCTGATCAAGCCGGGAAGAGCCCCGGGGCAGGATGCGCGCGAGCTCCCGCTCGACCTTGTCTTTATTGGCCGCCAAGTTCTTTTCGAGACGCATGGCCCTAAAAAGGAGTCTCTTCCTCCTCGTCATCTTTGTCGTCTTCTTCTTTGGCCTCCTCCTGGGTTGAAAGCCCGACTTCCCGGTCAAGGTCGAAGGGCTCCGCCCGAACCGCGCCTTTTTCGTCCTGGAGGAGGATCTCCACTTTCTTCTCGGCTTTCCCCAGCTCTTCCCTGAGGAACTTGGCCAGCTTGACCCCTTTTTCGAACAGGGCCATGGACTCGTTGAGAGAGAGGCCTTCCTTTTCCAGTTTTTCGACGATGCCTTCGAGGTCGGCCAGGGCTTTCTCAAAATTCAAGCTGGTCATTTTTTCTCCTTGGCCAGGCGTTGCGCGAGGAGTGTCTCCCGGTCGATGTTTTTGACTCGGCATGTGAAATCCCCTTTATAGAAAGAAACGGTGAGGTCCTGATCTCTTTCGACGTCTTCGATCCTTCGGATGAGCTGGAGGTCGCCCTTCCAGCAAAGGGTGTATCCTTTTTTGAGTATATTCAGCGGGCTGGCGTTGTGCAACCCGAGGGACAATGTCTCCCATCTGGCCAGCAGGCCCTGCAGTAGACTCCTGATAGTGTTGGCCATCCTGGCCTGGGAAAGCCGGACCGAGGCTCTGTCCTCGGCCAGCTTCTCCTTCCTGCGGCGGAAGACTTTACGCGCGCGCTCGTCGAGCTCGTCCACGCGCTGCTCCAGGTTGAAGAGCTTGATCCGGAAATTCTGGAAGATGCGGTGGCGGCTGAGGTCGGCGACGCGCTGTCTGCGTTCCTGCAGGAACATCAACACGTTCTGGTGCACCCTCTTCCGAAGGTTGTCCACGCGCTCGACGAGGGCCTGCTCTTCCTTGATCACGATCTCCGCCGCCACTGAAGGCGTCGAAGCCCGGATGTCGGCCACAAAATCGCTGATGGTGAAATCGACCTCGTGACCGACGGCTGAGATGATCGGAACCGGCGAGCGAAAGATGGCCCGGGCCACCCTCTCCTCATTGAACGCCCAGAGGTCTTCAATCGACCCGCCGCCGCGGCCGACGATGATGACGTCGAGGCCGGCAAGCCGTCCAAGAAAGTCGATCCCCTCGACGATCTCGTCGGCGGCGCCCTCGCCCTGGACTTTGGCCGGATAGATGAGGATGTGGAGCCGGGCAAACCGCCGCTCCAGCGTCCGCAGGATATCGACGATGGCGGCGCCTCTCGGGGAGGTGACGATCCCGATCTTCTTGGGGAAGAGCGGAAGCGGTTTCTTGTGTTGGGGGTCGAAAAGCCCTTCCGCCCGCAGCTTCTCCTTCAGTTGTTCGAAGGCCAGCTGCAGGGCGCCCTTGCCCTTGGGCTCGATCAGGTCGGCGATGAGCTGATATTCACCGCGCGGCTCATAGACGTTGATCCGGCCGCGGCAGATCAGGCGAAGCCCGTCCTTGAGGTCAAATTTCACCCGGTTGGCATCGCTGCGAAACATCACAGCCCGAA
Source organism: uncultured Eubacteriales bacterium (assembly GCA_964651495.1). Lineage (GTDB taxonomy): Bacteria > Acidobacteriota > Aminicenantia > Aminicenantales > UBA8522 > CAZNVB01. The sequence goes on from CAZYWP010000049.1 coordinate 9,268, forward strand.
GCTGGCATTGCTCGTCCTTGAGCGTGAAGTAGAGGTGGCCGGAGGTATGGCGGTGGAAGTTCGAAACCTCGCCCTCGACCCAGAGAAGGGGAAAGGAATTTTCGAGCTCCAGCTTGACCAGCCGGGTGATCTCCGAAACCGTGTAGACTTTATCCGGCTTGACCAGGCTCTCGCTATTCACTCCAGTCCTCGGTGATCATTTCTCTTTTGATGGAAAGGGCTCTTCCCGTTCGAGGGTCGACCTCGATGTACACCGCCGTGAAAAAGATTCCGGATTTTTCAGGCTCGAAGCGCTGGGGCCGTGCGGTCAGGAAGCGGGCCAGGGCCTGCTCCCGCTGGATGCCGATGACCGAGTCCCGGCCTCCCACCATCCCCACGTCCGTGATATAGGCCGTCCCCCCGGGAAGGATGCGTTCGTCGGCCGTGGGAATATGGGTGTGAGTGCCGATGACGGCCGATACCCGGCCGTCCAGATACCAGCCCAGCGCCTGCTTCTCCGAAGTGGCTTCGGCATGAAAATCGACGACGATCAAGGGCGTCACCGCCCGGAGCTTCTCCACCTCCTCATCCGCCACTCTGAACGGGCAGTCGAGGGGCTCCATGAAGACCCGTCCCTGAAGGTTCAGGATGCCGGCCTTCCAGCCCGCCTTTCCTTCCAGGACATAGGCGCCCTTTCCCGGGTTTCGGGGAGGATAGTTCGCCGGCCGGAGAAGCCGCGGCTCGCGGTCGAGGTAGGAAATCCCCTCTTTCTTGTCCCAGATATGATTCCCCGAAGTGAGGACATCGACCAGGGCGAGCAGCTCCCGCCCGATCTCCTCCGTGATCCCCGCCCCCCCGGCGGCGTTCTCGGCGTTGGCGGCGATGAACGCCGGGGCATATTTCTCGATCAGGACCGGAAGCTTCTTTCTCATGGCCTGGCGTCCGGGCCGGCCGATGATATCGCCGACGAAAAGAAACCCCAGCTCAGCGGGCATATTCGACAGCCCTCATCTCCCTGATGACGGTGACCTTGATCTGGCCGGGATAATCGAGCTCGTTTTTGATCTTTTGGGCGATATCTTTGGCCACCAGCGCGGCCTTGTCGTCGGAGACCTTGTGGCTTTCGACGATGATTCGGATCTCCCGTCCGGCCTGCAGGGCGAACGCTTTGGCGACACCCTCGAAGGAATGGGCGATTCCTTCCAGCTTTTCCAGACGCTTGATGTAGGTTTCGAGGAGCTCGCGCCGCGCCCCCGGCCGGGCCGCCGACAGGGTGTCGGCCGCCTGGACCAGGACGGCTTCCACCGACGGAAAATCGACGTCGCGGTGGTGGGAGGCGATGGCCTGGGCAACGGCGTTGGACTCGCCGTATTTTTTCACGAGTTCGACGCTCAGTTCGGTATGGGTTCCCTCCACTTCCCTGTCCACCGCTTTGCCGATATCGTGCAGCAGGCCGGCCCGGAGGGCCACCTGGGTGTCGAGCCCCAGCTCCCTGGCCATCAGCGCGCAGAGCATGGCCACTTCCTTGGAGTGCTGAAGCACGTTCTGGCCATAGCTCGTCCTGTACTTGAGCTTGCCGAGGTGCTTGACCAGCTCGGGGTGGATGTTCTGGACGCGAAGCTCGAGGATGACCGATTCGCCTTCCTGCTTGATCTTTTCTTCCAGCTCCACCTTGACGTTCTCGACGATTTCCTCGATGCGGGCCGGGTGGATGCGCCCGTCGATGACGAGCTTCTGGATGGCCAGCCGGGCCATTTCCCGCCGGATGGGGTCGAAACTCGAAAGAAGCACCGCTTCCGGAGTGTCATCGACGATGATGTCCACTCCGGTGGCCAGCTCGAGCGCGCGGATGTTCCGCCCTTCCCGGCCGATGATGCGGCCCTTCATGTCTTCCGAGGGCAGGTCCACCACCGACACGGTGGATTCCACGACATGCTCGGCCGCCGACCGCTGGATGGCCTGGGTTATGATCTCTTTGGCCAACCCCTGGCTCTTCTCGCGAGTCTCTTCCTCGATCCGCCGGACAACCTGGACGGCCTCGAGCCGGGCCTCGTCCTCGATCTTCTTGATGATCTGGTTTTTCGCCTCTTCCTGAGTCAGGCCGGAGATTCTCTCCAGCTCCTCGATCTGTTTCTTGACCAGCCCGACCGCCTTTTCTTCCTGGATGTCCAGGTCCTTCTCCCGCTGGAACAGCCGGCGCTCTTTACCCGAGAAATCGCGCTCTTTACCCGAGAAATCGTGCTCTTTTCTCTCCAGGCCCTGGAACCTCCGCTCCAGGTTCTCTTCCTTGTTGATCAGGCGCCGCTCCTGCTCGGTGATCTTTTTGCGTCTCTCCCGCGTCTGGCGCTCGAACTCGGCCTCAAAATCGCTATACTTGGCCTTGACTTCGGCCGAAGCTTTCTGGGTGATCCCGTCGGCTTCCCCCTTGGCTTGGTCCAGAATGGTCTTGGCCTCTTGCCGGGCGCGGAACAGGGCTTGGGTGCCCTGGCGCTTCTTGAGCAGGAAATAGACGACGGCGCCGGCCCATAAAAGGACAGCCCCGACACCGATAATCAATGCGATATTCACTTTGCTCACCTCCTGAATGGAGGGACAGAGAGGGAAGAAAGCGGGAGGTTCAGGAAGTCATCTGCAGCGGGTCGGCCCGCGCCACGTCGATGACGAGGGGGCTGCGGTCTCCGGTTTCACTGAGCCTTTTTAAACTCATCGTCAAAATTCTTATCCTGATTTTCCAGGTTGGCTTCCAAACTCCCGATTTCACTCTCCATCACTCCGATGACTTCATTCAGTTGATCTAATTTTTTCTGGCAGAGGAAGTATTCATCGGCTATATTCAAAGCCGCTAAGACGGCTATTTTCAGCATATCGGCTGACTTCGACTTGACCGCTACTTCGTGCATTTTCTGATCAACGTATGAAGTCAGATGATTTATATATTTTTCATCCTCTTCTCCCTTGACTCTAATACGGTACTTTTGACCGTATATTTCGACTTCGATGATTCGGTCGATCATATCCCGAGCTTGTCGATCTGGCCGATGATGGCCTCGATCTTGCCTTTGATCGCCTCTCTTTCGCCCTCGTAGCGCTTCACATCCTCCTCGAACTTGACCGCTTTTTTCGCCTGCTCTTCGTAATCCTTGATGCCCGTTTTGAGCTCCTTGACCTGCTGGCGCAACTTCTCGTTCTCGGCCGTCAGCTTGCTGATGTATTCTATGACCTGAGTGATTTTGCCTTCCAGTATTTTAATTCTTTCCAGTTCGGCTGTCAATTTTGCCTCCTTATCTGAGTTGGGCTCCCAAGGCCCTTTTGAGATGATTTATGATCTGCTGTTCCGTCTTATCCACCTCGTCCGCCAAGAGTGTCCTCTGCGGGTGACGGTAGATGAAACGAAACGACAGGCTGACCTTGCCTAGAGGGATGGACTCCCCCGCATAGCGGTCCACGAGCCGGAATTCCTCCAGGATCGGGAGGGAGAGTTTCTCCACGGCCCGCCTGATGTCCTGGTAGGAGATACCGCCGGGGACAAGAAGGGAGATGTCCCGGATGATGGCGGGGAATTTGGGGACCGGAGAATAAGCAAAAGCCCGCGGCTGCTTTCCGAACAGGAGCTCGAGGTCGAACTCTGCCGCATAGACGGCCTGCCGCAACCCGAAATGGTCCTGAATTCTTTTCCTCACCCGGCCCAGGCGGCCGACCTTCTGCTCCTTGTAAACCAGGGCCAGGGAGCGCCCCGGCTCGAAAAACGGATGGTCATCGACCTCGAAAAAGAAAGGCTCATAGCGGAGCTGGACCAGCACCGCCTCACAGGCGCCCTTGAGATGGAGGAAATCCGCCTCGCGGCCTTTCTCCCGCCAGTGGGGCTCTTCCACGGGTCCCAGGCACAGGATCCCCAGCGAAAGACTCTCCCGGCACTCCGGCTCGGCGCGGCAGAAGACGTTGCCGACCTCAAAAATGCGCACGATGTCGAATCCCCGGTTGGTGTTCCAGGCCGCTGTTTCCATCAGACCGCCGAGCAGGGCCGTGCGCAGCAGGGATGCCTTGGAGGAAATGGGGTTACGGATTTCCACGGACGGGAGGCCCGAGTCGAGGGCTTCTTCTTTTTCCGGGTCGGAAAAGCTGAAATTGATGACTTCATTGAAACCCCGGTGGAGGAGGAGGCCGGAAAGCTTGCTCAGTTTGGCCTCGTCCTTGGCAGCGATGGGCGGGACGATTTTCAGGGGCGGCAGGGCGGAAGGGATATTGTCATAACCATAAAACCGGGCAATCTCCTCGATGAGGTCGGCCTCGCGGTCGATGTCCACCCGGAACGTGGGGACTTTAATGCGCCAGATGCCCGGCTGCTGGACCTCGACACCGAACTCCAGGTCCTCCAGCGTCTTCTTGACAAAGCCCTCTTCCACCCCGACCCCGAGAAGGTCGGCGATGCGGCGGTGCCTGAGGATGACCTCCTTTTTTTTCCGGGGCTGGGGGTAGAGATCTACCAGCTCCCTGGTCGCCTGCCCCCCGAACTGAGTGAGCAGGGAAGCCGCCATGAGGGCGGCCTGGGGCGGATAAGCGATGTCCGCTCCTCTCTCGAACCGGTATGAAGCATCGGTCTGGATTCCCGCCGCCTTGCGGGTCTTGCGGATGGAAACGGGGTCGAAACAGGCGCTCTCGATGAATATGTCCATTGTCTTTTCGGAGACGGCGGACTCCTGCCCGCCGATGACTCCGGCCAGGGCCACCGGCCTGGCCGCATCGGCGATGGCCAGCATTTCGGGCTCGAGCGTCAGCTCGGCCCCGTCCAGGCAGAGGAGCTTCTCGCCCTTCTTGGCCCGGCGGATGATGATCCTGCCGCCGCCGAGCTTGGCCAGATCAAAGGCATGGATGGGCTGGGATGTCGCGAAGAGGACATAGTTGGTGACATCGACCACATTGTTGATCGGGTTGAGGCTCATGGCCTCGATCCTCCGGCGCAGCCAGACCGGGGAGGGACCGACCCGGACACCTTTGACCACCAGGCCGCAATAACGGGGGCAGAGGTCCTCGTCCCAGATCTGGACGTCGACCGCTTCCGAGGTCTTCGCGCTCAGCTCGGTGAGCGGCCAGCTCGCCTGTTTGAGGCCGACGCCCAGAGCGGCCGCCAGCTCTCTGGCCAGGCCAAGGTGCCCCAGCGTGTCCGGGCGGTTGGAGTACGTTTCGATATCCAGGATGACATCCCCTTCTTTTTCTTCCCGGCTTTCCGTCATCAAACCGATCCGCTCGAGGGTCTGGACCACCACGGAGTCGGGGATGTCCGCATCCAGGTAGTCCTTCAGCCAGTCGATACTGATTTTCATTTCAGGAAAAATTGCCGGATGAAACGCAGGTCGTTCTCGTAGAAAAGGCGCATATCAGAGATCTGGTAGCAGAACATGGCCGTGCGCTCAATGCCCAGGCCGAAAGCCCAGCCCGAATATTTCTCCGGGTCGATGTTGACATTCTTTAAAACCTGGGGGTCAACCATGCCCGCGCCCAGGAGCTCTTTCCACCCCGTTCCTCCGCAGACGGGGCAGTTTACGTCGTTGCCGCCGCAGATAATGCAGCCGATATCCACTTCGGCAGAAGGCTCGGTGAAGGGGAAGAAACTCGGCCGGAACCGGATCTGGATCCGGTCCCCGAGGAGAGCCCTGAGGAAATACTCGAGCGTTCCCTTGAGGTGGGCGAAGGTCACTCCCTCATCCACCAGGAGCCCTTCCACCTGGTAGAACATCGGCAGGTGGGTCGGGTCGATGGCCTCCCGGCGATAGACTTTGCCGGGGATAATGATCCGGATGGGAGGTTTGATCTTTTCCATCACCCGAATCTGCATCGGCGAGGTATGCGTCCTGAGAAGGAGGCCGTCATTGATGTACAGGGTATCCCAGTCATCCCTGGCGGGATGGTGGGGCGGGAAATTCAGGGCTTCAAAATTGTAATAGTCCGTCTCGATCTCGGGCCCTCGAGCCACCGAAAACCCCATCCCCCGGAAGATGTTTTCGATCTCCTGTTCAAAAATGGTCAGGGGGTGGGGGGCCCCCCAGGTTAGCCGGTCTCCGGGAAGGGTGAGGTCAAGTCGATCTTCTGACTCAGCAATAACCGTGGGGCTCTTGATGCTGGCCGCTAGCTTAAGCGGGGCTGGCTTAATGAGAACGCTTCTGTCAACGCTTCTTAATTTATCTTGGACGTGCAACTTCAGTTCGTTGAGCAGCTGGCCGGCACTCGGCTTCTCCTCAGGAGGCAGAGTCTTGAGGTTCTCGAATAAAAGGGTGAGGTGTCCCCTTTTCCGGCTCAGGAACTCGTTCCGCAGGGCCTCGAGCGCCTTCTCATCCTTGACCTCCGCCAGAGCTTCCTCGAACTTCCTCCTGAGCTCGTCAACGCGGCTCTTGAAGTTCTTCATTTCATGAGGCGGCTTCTTTGATCTTCTGGACGAGGGCGGCAAATGCCGGCGCAGAATTCACGGCCAGGTCGGCCAGGACCTTGCGGTCGAGCTCGATACGCAGTTTCTTTAGCCCGTTAATGAAACGGCTGTAAGAGATTCCGTTTTGCTCTGCGGCGGCCTTGACCCGAATGATCCAGAGGCGGCGGAAATCCCGCTTCTTGTTGCGCCTGTCGCGGTAGGCATAGAGCAGGGACTTCTCCACTGCCTCCTTGGCCGTCCGGTAATTCGAACTCTTCGCTCCCCAATAACCCTTGGCCTGCTTTAGGTATTTGGCCCGGCGGGCCCTTCTCTTGACTCCTCTCTTGACTCGCGGCATCTTGAACTCCTTCTCTTGCCCTAAAACTCGTAGGGAAACATCTTCTTGATAGTCGCCCGATCGGCCCGGCTCACAACCGCTTTTTTGCCCAGGAGCCTTTTTCTTTTGCTGTTCTTCTTGGCCAACAAGTGGCTCTTGTAAGCCTTGCTATGAACGATTTTCTTCTTGGCTGTGACCTTGAACCTCTTTTGGGCCCCCTTGTGCGTCTTTAGCTTTGGCATCTTTTCCTCCTGATTTGGCGGAGACGAGCAGCGTCGACACAGCCCAATCCTGTCTCCTCATGTCCCCATCCTGGCGGCCGTATTCGCGGCTGTCCTCCAGGATGCGGTTCATGAGCTGCTGGGCCAACTCCGGCTTGGACCTTTCCCTTCCCCGGAGCATGATGGTGATTTTGACCTTATTCCCTTCGTCCAGGAAGTTCTTGACGTGTTTCATCTTGAAGCCGTAATCGTGGATGCTGATCTTGGGCCGGAACTTGATCTCCTTGAGCTGGACGTGTTTCTGGTGTTTTTTGGCTTCGTGGTCTTTCTTATGCTGCTCATACAGGAATTTGCCGTAGTCCATGATCCGGCAGACGGGCGGATTCGCCTCGGGAGCGATCTCGACGAGGTCGAGTCCTTTCTGTCTCGCCAGGTTCAGGGCTTCGGGCACGGGCAGGATTCCAACCTGCTTTTTTTCATCGTCGACCACTCTGATCTCTCTGGCGTGAATCATTTCATTGATCCGGTGCGGTTTGGCTTTTCTTGGTCCAGGATAGTATGGCTGTCTTCTAAAAATGCGCGGCCTCCTTTAAAAAGTCACTGTCAGTGACTTATTTTTATTCAAATCAACGATTTTTTCAAGAAATTCGGCCACTGGGACGGGTCCCTTGTCTCCCTGGCCATGGACCCTCAGGGAAGCGGTCCCGTCGGCCACTTCTTTGTCGCCGACGACCAGGATCAGGGGGATCTTCTGGCGTTCCGCGTCCCTGATCTTGTAGCCGATCTTCTCCCGGCGGATGTCGGTCTGGGAGCGGAGTCCCCCCTCCCTGAACCTCCCGTCGAGAGAAAGGGCATATTCTTCGTGCCTTTCGGAGATGGGCAGGATGATGACCTGGACCGGGGCCAGCCAGAGCGGGAAATTCCCCTTGTAGTGCTCGATCAGCACGCCGAAGAAGCGTTCCAGAGAGCCGAGGAGGGCCCGGTGGACCATGAAGGGCCGGTGGGGCCGGTTGTCCTCGCCCACAAAGGTCATGTCGAACCGCTCGGGCATGTTAAAGTCGAACTGGATGGTGGTGCACTGCCAGAGGCGGCCGATGGCATCCCTGATCTTGATGTCGATTTTCGGCCCGTAGAAGACGGCTTCCCCCTCCATTCGTTTATAAGACAGGCGGCGGGCTTCCAGGGCTTTGACGAGGGAGGCCTCGGCCTGGCGCCACATCTCCTCGCTCCCCGCGTACTTGGCCGGATTCCTGGGGTCGCGGACCGAGAGCTCTATCTTATTGTCTTTGAACCCGAAGTCGGCCAGGATGCTGATAGAAAAATCCAGGACCCGCAGGATTTCGTCGTCGATCTGCTGCGGAGTGCAGATGATGTGGGCGTCGTCCTGGGTGAACCCGCGGACGCGGAGCAGGCCGTGGAGAACGCCGGACCTCTCGTAGCGGTAGACGGTGCCCAGCTCGGCCCAGCGCAGGGGCAGGTCGCGGTAGGAGCGGAGCCTGGATTTATAGACCTGGATGTGGAAGGGGCAGTTCATCGGCTTGAGGTAGTAGGCCTGCTCGTCGATGTCCATCGGCGAGTACATGCTCTCTTTATAGAAGTCGAGATGGCCCGAGGTCTGCCACAGGCCGGCCCGTCCGATATGGGGCGTATAGAGAATATCGTAGCCCCCGGCCCAGTGACGATCGCGCCAGTGCTGCTCGATGACGGCCCGGACCCGGCCACCCTTGGGGTGCCACAGGATAAGGCCGCCTCCGAGGTCGTCGCAGGAACTGAAGAGGTCGAGCTCGGCGCCCAGCCGGCGGTGGTCCCTGGCCTTGGCCTCCTCGAGGAGGTTCAGGTAGTCTTTGAGCTGCTGCTTCTCGAAAAAGACGGTTCCGTAGATGCGCTGGAGCTGCTGGCCTTTCTCGTCCCCCTTCCAGTAGGCGCCGGAGACGGAGAGGAGCTTGAAATGCTTGATGTAGCCGGTGGAAGGAACGTGGGGGCCAAGGCAGAAATCGATAAAGCCCCCCTGGGCGTAGCACGAGACGTTTTCTCCGCCCTTCTCTTCGATCAGCTCGACCTTGAGCGCCTGGCCCGTCTGCTGGAACCGCCGCGCGGCTTCCGACTTTTCCTGGACAACCTTCTGGATGGGGAGGTTCTGACCGGACAGCTCATGCATCTTCTTCTCGATCGTCTCGAGGTCCTGAGGAGTGAACGGGGTCTGGCGCAGAAAATCGTAATAAAACCCGTTCTCGACGGCCGGGCCGATCCCGACCTGCGTCCCGGGGAAAAGCGCGAGCACGGCGTGAGCCATCAGGTGGGAAGCGCTGTGCCGGAGGATGTCGATGCCTTCATCTGAGTCGGGGTAGATCAAGTGGACGTCACCGTCTTTCTCCAGGCGAAAATCGAGCCCGAGGACCTCTCCGTCCACACCGGCCAGGACGGGTTTCCGCTCAAGATTGAGCGGAGCAATAGCGTTCTTGAGGGAAGTCCCCTTCTCGACCGAGAGGACAGACCCATCGACACGAATACTGATCGCTTCAGACATCTTTATTTATCAAGGTATTCAACAGGCAGGAAGGGAAACCTGGCAACCGTCTTCGCGTCCTCTTGAATACGCACTCCTCATTCGATGGTAGGCGCGGAGGGAATCGAACCCACGGCCTCTTCCGCGTCAAGGAAGCGCTCTACCACTGAGCCACGCGCCTGCGAATCGACCGAACGGCTAGTATAATAAAGAATTTAGCCTGGGGGTGTCAATACTGAGCGCTTTTTAGCGACTTCGGGTTCGGGGCGGTCCGGATCGGCGTCCTTCCAGAGATCGAGAAAAATTCTTTTCAGTCAAGCGTAAAGACGATATAATCCACCGGAGGAGTAATTCAATGATCGGAGTGATGTCAGATTCGCATGACAATGTAACGCAGGTCCGGAAGGCGGTGGCACTTTTTAAGAATGCCGGGTGCGCCTTGGTCCTCCACGCCGGCGATGTTGTGGCGCCGTTTGCCGCCCGGGAACTCGCCGCCCTGGGATGCCCTGTCAAAGCTGTTTTTGGCAACTGCGACGGAGAAAAACAGGGTTTGGAAACGGCCTTGGAAAAATTCGGGAATATCCAAGACGCGCCGCTCCTCCTCGCCCACGGCGGCCGCGAGATCCTCCTCGTCCATTATCATTTCTCGGTCGCGACCTATGCTTCGTCGGGGAAATACGACGTCATCATCTTCGGCCATACTCACAAGCCGGTTATCCAGATGGAAGGGAAGACGCTCCTGCTCAACCCGGGTGAGGCCGGAGGCTGGCTCACCGGAAAGAGCACGGTGGCGCTGCTGGATCCGGAAAAGCTCGAAGCCGAGGTCGTTCCCCTTTGACAGGAGATGATGGTGCTCAAAAAAGAAGCAAAAAGAGGACGGTCCCCAATTCTTCAGGTAAAGATGATAGGATGAGATTGCCTCGCTCTTGCTCGC
>CAZYWP010000050.1:0-10747 GCA_964651495.1 uncultured Eubacteriales bacterium
TTTGGTAAATTGTCTGGGAAATGGACATTTTTAAGAAGTGCTACAAGTGGAAGGACTGGAAACTCGCCCAGCAATTCGGCTATTACCCCTATTTCACCGAGATCGAGAGTGAAGCCGACGCGGTCGTCTGGATCGACGGCAAGCGCCGGATCATGCTGGGCTCGAACAACTACATGGGCCTGACCAACCATCCGGAGGTCAAGCAGGCGGCGATCGACGCGGTCAAAAAGTACGGCTCGGGATGCACGGGCTCGCGTTTCCTCAACGGCACCCTGGACATCCACGTCGAGCTGGAGGATGCCCTGGCCAAATGGCTGGGCAAAGAGGCCTCGCTCGTCTTCTCCACGGGCTTTTTTGTCAACCAGGGCGTGATCTCCTCGCTGGCCACGAAGGACGACATCGTCCTCTCGGACCGGCTCAACCACGCCAGCATCGTCGAGGGCTGCCGCCTGACCGGAGGCGAAACTGTCCGCTACAAGCACAACGACCTCGGCGACCTAGAGCGCGCCCTGGAGAAAATCCCTTCCCACATCGGACGGCTCATCGTCGCTGACGGCGTCTTCTCCGCCGAGGGGACGACCGCCGACGTGGCCGGGATCGTCAAGCTGGCCCGGCGGTATGACGCCCGGGTGATGATTGACGAAGCCCATTCGATCGGAGTCTACGGCTCCGAAGGCCGCGGAATCGCCGACGCCCAGGGGCAATTGAAGGATGTCGACCTGATCATGGGCACCTTCAGCAAATCATTCGGCGGAGTAGGCGGGTTCGTCGCCGGACCTCACGAGGTCATCATGTGGATCAAGCACAAGGCCCGCCCGATGATCTTCTCGGCCAGCCTTCCCCCGGCATCGGTGGCCAGCGCGAGGAAAGCCCTGGACATCATCCGCCAGGCCGACGACAGACGGGAAGCCGTGCTGGGCAACGCCGAAAAAATGCGCCGCGGCCTGCAAGAGGCCGGGTTCGACACCTGCGGGTCGACCACCCAGATCATTCCCCTGAAGATCGGCGACGACATGAAATGCGTCAAGTTCTGGAAGGCCCTCTTCAATGCCGGAGTTTTCACCAACGCCTTCATCCAGCCGGCCACTCCCCCGAACAGCGCTTTGATCCGGACGTCTTATATGCCCACCCACACCAAGGAGATGCTCGACGAGGCCCTGAATATCATGTCGGAAGTCGGGAGAAAATTCAAAGTCGTCCCCCATTGAGCCGGGAGAGTCTTGGCCCTTCCCCCCGTATTTGTTGACAATGATGAACCGTCTGGACTAACTTGAACTCTTCATGAAGTGGAGCGGGAGATATCATGCGGGGACAAAAAATCCTTGACGGGTTGACGGAAGAGGATTCCCCTCCTAATAAACCGGGTTGGATTCTGGCCTTTTTTATCCTATTGGCCATGGCGCTGCGTTTTATGCTCTACCGCTACCACCATATCATCGAAGGAGACGGAGTCCATTACGCCGCCCTGGCCAGGATCATCTCGCGCCAAGGCAGTTTGCTGGGCGCGGCGAATGAATACTGGAGCAACCTCTGGCCCCTGGTCATCGCCGCCTTTGATGTGTTCGTCCACGACATTGAACTGGCCGGACGCTTGGCTTCGACTTTTTTCGGTTCTCTCACTGTACTTCCAGTCTATCTCATTTGCCGAGAGTTCTTGAACTCGCGCACGAGTCTCGTGGCGGCCTCTCTCGTCGCTGCCCAGCCCTTTCTTCTGCGGTTTTCCGTCCTCCTTTACACCGAGTCTTTCTTTACTTTCCTCCTGGCCTGGGTGTTCTGGATGGGTATCCGGTTGATCAAATCTCCGGACCGGATGAAACGCTGGCTCTGGCTCGGACTCCTTGTCGGCGCAGGGCTCTGGACCCGGCCGGAAATCCAGGCCCCCGCGCTCTTGTTCGTTATTATCGCTCTCGTCCGGAGCTTCCTCAAACACATAGCCATCAAAAAAGCGCTGTCAGGAGCGCTGATCTTCGCCGGAGTGATCCTCATTTCCCTATTCTCCCGGGCCGTCCTGATTCACCATTACCTGGGAAAATGGCATTTCGGGTTCGGGGAAAAAGCTGCTGTCAATATCAAGATGGGAATCCTATCTTATGATCAAGGCCAGGCAGAGAAATTTCTCAACGCCTTTGAGAAGGGGCGGTTTGTCAACCTCTGGCAGGAAAAGACCGCGCTCTTGCCGTTTCTATGGGAGAACCGGGCTCGGGCCATCGGCCGGATGAAAATCAACGCCTGGCGCATTCTTGAATCCTGCGCCGCCGTCCTCGCTCCGACAAAAGGTGTTCCTCTGCAACGCAAAATGGCAGCTGGGCTTGTCTTCCTGGGGATCCTCGGAACCCTGCTCTCGAAAAAGACGCGCCCCTGGGCTTCCTTGCTCATCCTGCTCCTCCCGGTCTATGCTTTCTCCTGGCTTCTGGCTTTTGTCCTGGACAGGTTCGTTGTTCCCTTGGCCATCATTTCGATTGTCTTCACGGCCGCGGGTCTTATTGTCCTGGAGAGCGGCGTGGCCGCGCTGTTCAAGCGCCGCCGGCTCACGGCCTGGCCGGTCCTTTCTTTCCTCATCGTGATTTCTTTCATCATGCGCACGGCCACCTGGGCGCGCCACGACCGGAATTTCGTCTGGGAAAACGACCCGGTGGTGCAAAAAGAGGCCGGCCTTTTTCTCAAAGGCCATTTTCCCCAGGAAACGAGGATCCTGACCTGGGGACCGCACATCCCTTACTATTTTTATGACGGCAACCCCTATGATCGCTGCCTCCAGAATATCCCCTATGCTCCCTATGAAGAAGTGATGGACTATGTCCGCCGGGAGAAGCTCGCTCTTCTGGTCCTGCCGGAATGGGTGCTTATCACCTCGGACTTCCCGATCAAAAGCCTGGCCGCAGAAAACGTCCGGGCGGACGGACTCGATTTTGTGAAGGTGATCGGGGGGAAAAAGCCGGAGCGCATCTGGATCTATAAGGTTCTGTAATGGGACGCCTTTCTAAGAAAAAAATCGGGCTGATCGTCTTTTCCCTTCTGGCGGTCCTGATCATCGGTCTTTATTCTCTTCGCCGGAAAGACTATGAACTGAACAAGAACATCCGTCTTGTCAGCTGGAGAATCCTGCAGTACGAGCAGATTTCCCGGCACCGCAGGATCAGCTACAGAATGAGTTTTTCGGACAACCGCTACACTGTCTGCAGCCGCGCCGCCGGTTCGGCCGAACGATGGAAAGAAATCGCCTCCTATTCCTACGAAAATTCCCTCCGGCCGACCCTCCCGGGTTTCGCCATCGTGATCGAAAACGGAACCATCGTCTCCTTTCAGCAGGAAGGCATCGGGTCGCCGCTTCTCTTCCCTCTGCTTCTCGGGTTTTCCCTGCCAGCAAATCCGGCCCGGCAAAAAGGAATTCTTTTCCACAAAGACGGGGCCTGGAAAATTCAATGAAAAAGCATCTGTCGCTTCTCAGTTTCCTCGCCTTCTCCCTGGCCTTAAGGATTCTGATTTTCCAAAGCGTCAGGCTGCGGCTTCACACCGATTCCGTCACTTATCTCATTCTGAGCGATCTAAAAACCGTGCGCACTCCCGGCTATCCTTTTTTCATCGAAGTCACTCAATTTTTTAATGACCTTCTTTCACTGACACCCGAATCTCTCTGGCTGATCGTCTTTTTCCAGTTATTCCTCCTCGGTCTGGTCAACAGTTATCTGGTCTATAACCTGTCCAGGATCATTACCAAGAGCCGGGGATTCGCCTGGGTTGCGGGCTTGCTTTATCAGCTCAACTTTTTCGTCATCGGGTTCGAATTTCTCATTCTCACCGAAACGCTCACGCTCACTCTCCTCGGCCTCACCGTGCTTTTTTTCCGCAAGATTTTCGCAGGGAAGACGTCGGCCGCCGTCCTGGCCGGTTTTTTTTCCCTGTGGCTGCTCCTGACCAGGCCCACTTTTATCGCCTTTTTCCTCGTTCTGATCGGTCTCGGCTCACTCATCTTTTTTCGGACAGTCTTCAAGCACGGAAATCTCGCCAAATTTCTCAGGCCGCTGCTCATCTTCCTGTTCATCAATCTGGCCGGGATCGGAGCCTGGTCCTATAGAAACAAGGTCCGCCATGATTACTTCGGCGTATCCTCCCTTCTCCCTTTCCAATTGAGCTATTATACGCGCGGGTTCTGCCAGAAATATCAGAAGGGAAGCGATGAGGAACTCGATCGCTATGCCGACATACTGATCCAGGAAGGGGGCCAGCCGTTCAGTTTCGCCGCACGCCTGGAAGCGCTCGACATGCCAATCGGCGAGATCTCCCGGATTCTCCTGCGGCTCAACCTCAAGCTGATCAAGGCCAATCTCCCCGATTACCTGAGACTCGTGCCGGGGGCGGCGGCGGACTATTTCGCCTGCTCCTGGGTTTGGACGGAAGGACGCGCCGAGGGTTTGTATCGGGCCAGCCCGGCGCTCGCGCGGCTGTGGACTTGCTTCCGGGATATCAGCGGGAGAATCTTCGCCAACCCGGCCGCTTGGCTCGCCTTCGTCCTGATCATCCCGGCGGCTTTGATCGCGACGCAGCGAAGAGCAAAGGATGTTTTTTTTACTCTTTGTCTCCTGGAGGGGGCCGTTATTTATAACACGTTCGTCTCGGTGCTCCTGACCAACGCCGACGAAAACAACATGAGGTTCCGGGCTCCGGTCGAACCGTTCATGTGGCTGATCTTTTTCGCCGCACTATATATGCTTGGAAAAAGTCTTGTCCCCCGTCTGGGAAGGTTGTATCGGCGCTTCGCGAGATGGCCGAAGAGGGGATGAGACCCCCTCCCAAATGCCGAGCAGCGCGGTAGGCAGACGGCCCGCGGCCAGACGATGGCCGGGCCTACATCCCGTACATCCGGATGATTTCCTGCTTGGTTTTACCCAGGATGTTGTACTTTTTGCCGACTTTAACGAAGGCCTCCAGCGCCCGGTCACCCGTAATGTGCCAATCATCCCGGAACTCCTTCTGAAAAGCATCTTCATTGTTCCAGTAGGTCCGCATCCGCGAGGGCCAATCAAATTCCGGGGCAACCAGACCGATCTTGTCCGGAACGAGCCCTATTCCGCTCCGGGTAAGATCGGCCGTGTATCAGTTGATTTTGTCATCCTGGAGGTCGAGGACCCATCTGGTGGTGAGGTACTAGGAGAGCAGCGAGGAATGGATGCGCTTGACACGCTTGGGCACCCCGGTCGTGCCGGAGGTGCAATGGAGGACGGAAAGCGACTCCGCTTGGGTGGGGAAGACATCCAGATTCCCCACGGGTTTGGCGTCTTCGAGCGAGAAGCAGTTGCGTTCTCCCCGCTCCTCCCCTCCCCCTCGAGGAGCATAACTGTGAGAGTGAGGGGCGTTCATTTCTGGCCTCCGCTTAGAGTGTCTCCAAGACGACCACAGCGATTGCCATCTCCTTGAGATGGGAAAGCGAGACATGCAACCCGGCAACCCTGTTCTCCTCGCAAAAGGCCTTCACCTTCCCATGGACGAACGCTTCCGGCTTTCCCCGCTCGTTGTTGATGACCTCGATTTCATCGAATCGGTGGCCGCCCTGCCATCCCGTCCCCATGGCCTTGAGAAAAGCTTCCTTGGCCGCGAACCGGGCGGCGAAATGCTGGGCGCTCTTGCCCCGCGATTCGCAATATTCAATCTCCCGCGGGGTGAAGATCTTTTGCTTCAGGCGGCCTGTCCGGCGAAGCGCCTGCTCGACGCGTTGAATTTCGATGATGTCCGTGCCGATGCCAAAAACCAAAAGATTTCCTCTCCAAAAAGATAATTTATTATAGAGGAATACAAAGAAATGTCAAAATTCGCCGTCGACGTCCGTCCGGGTTTGACCTTTGCTTGCCCATCTATTATATAAGCAAATGACGAGATGTCGGATTCGAGTCGAAGCCCAATTGTCATCCTTGCCCTGGCCGAATTGCTCGCCATGTCGGTTTGGTTTTCGGCCTCGGCCGT
This sequence comes from uncultured Eubacteriales bacterium, assembly GCA_964651495.1. GTDB lineage: Bacteria > Acidobacteriota > Aminicenantia > Aminicenantales > UBA8522 > CAZNVB01. The sequence goes on from CAZYWP010000050.1 coordinate 5,959, forward strand.
CATCCCTGCACTAACCGGGGAATGGGGGCTCTCCTCATCCGGGCAGGCCTGGCTGACCATGGCTGTGCAGCTCGGTTTCGTTGTCGGAGCCTTCGGGTCGGCCGTGCTGAACCTGGCTGACCGCATCCCGGCTCCCCGGTTATTCAGCGCTTCGGCTTTCCTGGCCGCAATCCTGACCGCCCTGCTTCCTGTTTTCAGCCAAGGGGTCAACACGGCTGTGCCGCTACGTTTTCTTGCGGGAATGGCTCTCGCCGGCGTCTATCCCGTCGGGATGAAGGTCATGGCCACCTGGACCCGCGAAAACCGGGGCTGGGGGATCGGAGTCCTGGTCGGCGCCCTGACTGTGGGCTCGGCTTCCCCCCATCTCATCAACGGCCTGGGAGGGGGCGGCAATTGGAGAGTCGTGCTTTTGACATCAGCGGGGTTGGCCGGTCTGGGCGGCCTTCTGGCCCTGTTGTTCATTAAAGAGGGTCCTTATCGGACGGGCGCGCCGAAGTTCGACTGGAAGTATGCCGGCCGGGTCTGGCGGGAGAAGGAAATCTTGCTGGCCAACCTCGGCTATTTCGGCCATATGTGGGAGCTGTACGCGACGTGGACCTGGGTCCCGGTTTTTCTGCTGGCGAGCTTCAGGCTCTCGGGCATCGCTGACAGGTGGGCAGGGCTGGCGGCCTTTGCCGTCATCGGGGTGGGAGGGGCCGGTTGTCTCGCCGCCGGAAAACTGGCCGACCGCTTCGGCCGCACGACCGTGACCATTATATCCCTGGCCGTGAGCGGCGCCTGCAGCCTGCTCATCGGCCTGTTCTTTGGATCAGCGCCGGCTCTGGTCTTCCTGGTGAGTCTCGTCTGGGGATTCGGCGTGGTCGCCGACTCGGCCCAGTTCTCGGCCGGGATCAGCGAACTCTGCCCGGCCGAGCGCACCGGAACGGCCTTGACCCTTCAGACGAGCCTGGGTTTTCTTCTGACCATGGTGACCATCCGGCTCATTCCCGCAGTCGAAAGATGGTTGACCTGGCGATGGGCCTTCGTCCTGCTCGCCGTCGGCCCCGCCGTCGGCATCTGGGCGATGGCTCGGCTGCGGCGCCTTCCGGAGTCGGCGAAGATGGCCTGCGGCCGAAAATAATCGGTGCCTGGTCCCCATTACTTTTAAGTTTTCATCGATTTGCCCGGGAATAAACCGCGGGGCGATGCGGTATTATTCATCTCAGGAACTCAACGAGGACGGAAAACATGATGCGAAGTGGATCTAAAAGAAAGCCAGGGTTTAGCTTATGGAAAAGCATCGCGGCCGCCGCATCCCTGTATTTGATAACCTCCGGAGCAGACGGATCCAGCCAGACCATGATTGAAAACCCCGACAAGCCGAGCAGCCGCAACGCGGGCCGGACCGTCGTTTTGGATGAGGTCATGCGGATTCGAGACGACGGGAAAAATGCGGTCTTCCGGAACCCTCGCTATCTGACCCTTTTAGCTGACGGCTCGCTCATCTTCTTTGATTACCCCTTCCTGTACAAATACGACAAAGCTGGAAAATTCGTTTTCAAAGCTTTAAAGCAGGGAAAGGGGCCGGGTGAATGCGAGCATCCTGATCTCTATTACATCAACGGCGGCATAATCTATGTCCATTCCTGGATTCCGCCGAAAATCCTCGAATACGACCTCAACGGCCGGTATATCGGGGAAACGAAAACGCCCTATCATGGACCGTTCGCTTTCCTGGGATTGATCGATAAAAGGCTTATCGGCGTCAGGGATGAAATCAGGTTCTCCGAATTTATCCATCGAGAAGGCTTCTTCGAGACTCCATACACTCTGTATGAGATATCGCCGGATTATAATAGCCTCAAAAAAATCCATGCTCTCCCCATGCTGCATTACATCAAGAAAGCCCACTGGTGGCGCCGGGGCGCGTTCACAGCCGTCGCTCATCAGAATTTTCTTTTTATCGTCCATACCTCAGACTACAGGATTGTCAAATTCGACCTTCGGAGCGGCCTGGTGGAGAGAGTCTTCAAGAGGAAATACCCCCGCCTGAAATCGGGGGATGAGGGAGACGAGCAAGACATCTACAATCCCGTTCCGAAACAGCTCCTTCCTCCTCCTCTGGATTATGTTTTTGACATCCTGTGGCTCCGGGTTTGCCGGGACGCCCTCTGGGTCTTCACCTCAACCGCGAAGGACGGGGGCACAAAAACGCTCGTTGATGTGTTTGACCTGGAGGGAAAGTATATCGATTGCTTCTACCTGGAATTTCCGGCAAACACCGAGAAACATGGGATCTACAACAGCCTGGTCTCAGACGACGGTTCGATCTTCATTCCTGAGGAAAATCAGGACACCGGCCTTCTGAGCATAGGGGAATACAGGATCAGAGAGCAACCGCGTCCCTGACGGATCCGGGATGCCGGAAATTTAACTCTGCTTCCGGTGGACGAGACTCGTCGAGGCCTGGTCGGTGGGCATGACGACGATCTCGCTGACATCCACGTGGGGCGGCCGGGTGGCGCAATAGATGACGGCATCGGCGATGTCGTCGGGCGAAAGAGGGGTGTATCCCTGATAGACCTTTCGCGCCCGCTCGCTGTCGCCGCGGAATCGGACGAGGCTGAATTCGGTTTCCACCAGACCGGGGTCGATATTGCTGACCCTCAAACCCGTGCCCAGGAGGTCGAGGCGCAGCCCCTTGGACAAGGCTTGAACAGCGGATTTGGTTGCACAATAGACATTGCCGCCGGGGTAGACCTCGAGGCCGGCGATCGAGCCGATATTGATGATCTGGCCCCGGCCCCTCTTGACCATGCCGGGGATGACAGCCCGGCTGACATAGAGAAGGCCCTTGATGTTGGTGTCGATCATCTCTTCCCAGTCGCTGATTTCAGCCTCATGGAACTTGTCCAGCCCGCGGCTGAGCCCGGCGTTATTGACGAGCACTTCGATGTCATGCCAAGCGGCAGGGAGCTGTTCAAGAGCTTTCTCGACGGCCGGTTGCTCCCGCAAGTCAATCTCCAAAAGGCAAGTCTTTGTGCCTTGGGCGAATCTCAGCTCAGCCGCCATCTCTTCCAGGCGGCTCCGCCGCCGCGCGGCTAAGATCAGCCTCGCTCCCTCCCCGGCAAACGCCCGGGCACAGGACCTCCCGATCCCCGAGCTCGCCCCCGTTATAAGGACGACCTTGCCCTTCAAGGAATACCTCGAGCTTTTCTTCATTCTAAATCCTGACAGGGTAAGTCACCCGCCTCCTCACGTTAGACTGATCCAGGGATGAATAGCCTTTTCCCGATTTCCTTCCCTGGCTGTAAATCTGAAGCTAATGTCGCGTCCCGGAATTTGTGACCAGCTTTTCAGCAGACTTTAGTGAATAACGCCGTATTTCTTCCCGACCTTGGTGAAGGCCTCGATGGCTCTGTCGAGGTGCCCTTTATCGTGAGCAGCGGAGAGCTGAACACGGATTCTCGCTTGACCCTTGGGAACAACAGGATAGTAGAAACCAATGACGTAGATCCCTTCAGTGAGCAAGTCGCGGGCCATGTCCTGGGAGAGCTTGGCGTCATTCTCGAAGCGGCCGAGCAGGATCGGGCAGATCGGATGTTCGCTGGCCGGGATCTCAAATCCTGCCTTAGCCATGTTGGCGCGGAAGTACTTGGTGTTGAATTCCAGCTTGTCGCGAAGCTCAGTGGTCTCAGAGAGCAGATCGAAAATGGCCATAGATGTGGCGATGACAACAGGAGAGACCGTGTTGCTAAAGAGATATGGCCTGGAGCGCTGGCGGTAGAGTCCGATGACCTCCTTGCGGCCGGAAGCGAATCCGCCCGAGGACCCGCCCAGCGCTTTGCCCAAGGTCCCGGTGATGAGGTCAATCTTACCCGTAACACCTCTGTACTCGGGAGTGCCGCGTCCGGTTTTCCCGACGAACCCGGTCGCGTGGGCATCGTCCACCATCACCAGGGCGTCGTATTTTTCGGCCAGGGGGACGATCTCGTGGAGCTTGGCGATGTCGCCATCCATCGAGAAAACGCCGTCGGTGGCGACCATCCGGTACCGTTTGCTTTGCGTCTCTTTGAGCTTGGCTTCGAGGTCGGCCATGTCGCCGTGTTTATAGATGAATCGCTCAGCCTTGCAGAGGCGGATGCCGTCGATGACCGAGGCGTGGTTGAGCTGGTCGGTAATGACGGCGTCATCGGCTTGGAGAAGGGGCTCAAAAATGCCGCCGTTGGCATCGAAGCAGGCCGCATAAAGAATGGTGTCTTCGGTCCCGAGAAACTTGCTGATTTTCTCCTCAAGGATCTTGTGGATATCCTGGGTGCCGCAAATAAACCGGACAGAGCTCATACCATATCCCCATCTGTCGAGCGCTTGGTGAGCCGCCTGGATAACCTTGGGATGGCTGGATAGACCTAAATAATTGTTGGCGCAAAAGTTGAGGACTTTCTGGCCGCCTTTGACCTCGATCTCAGCACCCTGCGGGGTCATGATGACCCTTTCTTCTTTGAACAGGCCCGCGTCGCGGATGGACTGAAGCTCTTTGGCAAGATTTTCTTTCACGTTTCCATACATAGAAACCTCCTTTTTTTAGATTTTAAACTATAGCTTCACTCCCTGGCTTTGTCAATTTTTTTTCTAAAATTTCTATAACTTTAAATTGAATTGTCTTTAAGGGGGGCTTGTGTTATAAGTTAAACTCATTAAATCTCCCTGATTAAGACATCTTTATCTACCAGGAGGTCATCCATGAATACAGAAACGAAAAAAATCATGGTCACCGGTGCCGTCGGGCAGATCGGCTCCGAGCTCACCA
>CAZYWP010000050.1:10847-14053 GCA_964651495.1 uncultured Eubacteriales bacterium
TTTATCCCCAGCTCTATCGCCGCTTTTGGTCCGGAGACGCCGCGGGTTAGCACCCCCAATGACACAATCCTTAAGCCCAAGACCATGTACGGCGTGACCAAGGTCGCGGGCGAGCTCCTCTGCGACTATTACGTCAAGCGCTTCAACGCCGATGTCCGCGGCTGCCGTTATCCCGGCATAATCAGCTATGAGACTCTTCCCGGAGGCGGCACGACAGACTATGCCGTGGCCATCTTCTTCGAGGCGGTCAAGAACAAAAGCTACACATGCTTTCTGCGCGAGGACACCAGACTCCCGATGATGTACATGCCCGATTGCCTGAAGGCCACCTTCGACCTGATGGAGGCGGACTTCTCAAAGCTCAAGCACCATGCCGATTTTAACGTAACGGCGATGAGCTTCTCGGCCGGTGAACTAGCCGCCGAGATCAAGAAGCACATCCCGGAATTTACGACTACTTATGTGCCGGACTTCCGGCAGGCAATAGCCGACTCCTGGCCGCAATCGATCGATGATTCCGCGGCCCGCGAAGAGTGGGGTTGGAAGCCAGATTATGACCTCGCCAGAATGACGGAGGACATGCTGGGCGTGCTCCAGAAGCGCTCCCGGGATGGCACGCTCAATTATTAAGAAAAAACTCGCCTTTTCCCCCTGAAGGCCCCCGAACCACGCCACCCTCCCCTTCTATTGGCAAAGGACTATCACGGATTTGGAGATTCTTTACTTGAAATTAAGCCGTGGTCTGTGGTAATTGCCCACCTGGAGGGAGAAAATGAAAAAATGTCTTGGCGCAATGGCGATTTTCTTGATGGCGTTTCCGCTGTTCCCGACGACACGGACGTTTCGGCCGGCGCACACCTATTCGATCGTGGCGCTGGATAAGGAAACCGGAGAGCTGGGCGCGGCGGTCCAGTCACATTGGTTTTCCGTCGGCCCGCTCGTGCCCTGGGCGGAGGCGGGCGTCGGGGCGGTCTGCACACAGTCCTTCGTCGAAGCGTCTTACGGACCGCTGGGCCTGGAGCTCATGAGGGCGGGAAAAACCGCCGAGGAAGCGCTGGCTGGCCTCCTCAAAGCCGACAAATTCGAGGCCGTCAGGCAGGTGGCCATGATCGATGCTTCCGGAAAGCCCGCTGCGCACACCGGAAAAAACTGCATCCCTGAGGCCGGTCACTATGTCGGCGACGGCTTCTCCTGCCAGGCCAATCTCATGCTCAAGAACACGGTCTGGAAGGCGATGGCCAAGGCTTTCGAGGGAACTAAAGGGGAACTTATAGACCGACTTATGGCTGCGCTTGAGGCGGCGGAAGCGGAGGGGGGCGACATCCGGGGGAAGCAATCGGCGGCCATCATTGTAGTCAAGGGCAAGAGCTCGGGAGTCTGGTGGAAGGACAGAATTTATGACCTTCGCGTCGAAGACAGCCCGGCCCCTTTGCCTGAACTCAAGCGCCTCATCCGGCTGAACAAGGCGTATAACTTCATGAACAGAGGAGACGAGCTGCTGACGGAGAACAAGGTTGAAGAAGCCATGAAATCCTACACCAGGGCTATGGAAATGTACCCGGACAACGCCGAGATGATCTTCTGGCCGGCGGTGACACTCGCTTCTTCCGGCCGCGTCGATGAAAGCCTGCCGCTCTTCAAGAAAGTCTTCGCCATGGACCAGAACTGGGCGATTCTGGTGCCGCGGCTCCCCGGGGTCAGCCAGCTTCCCAAGAATAAAGGTCTGATCAAGAAGATTCTCTCGCAAACACCCAAAAAGCAGTAGTCAGACTGGAATATCCCTGAGGCCGAATTTTTTGACGGCTTCCTCGGGCTATGATATAAACAATAGCCAAATCTGATGAGAACATTCCGTGACACTGGCATTTACTGGGAGGAAATATGAACAGGACAGCAAAAGAAGCTCTGCGGCGCCGGGATTTCCTGAAGATGGGAGCGGCGGCCGGAATAGGAGCGGCCCTGGCAAAACCAGGATGGTCGGCACGCCATTATACGGATGGCCGAGGCGCCGCACCCGCTGCAGGCGACACCTTGATCGAATTCAATGTCCCGCCGATCGACCCGGTCCGGATCGGGTTTGTCGGAGTCGGGGGCATGGGCTCGGCCCACGTGCGGAACTTCATGAAGATCGAGGGCGTCGAAATCAAGGCCGTCTGCGATATCGTCGAGGAAAAGGTAGCCCGCATCCAACAATGGTGTGTCGAGGCCGGACGCCCCAAGCCCGAAGGCTATTCCCGGGGCGACTGGGATTTCAAGCGGCTCTGCGGGCGTGATGACCTCGACCTCGTCTTCACGGCCACTCCCTGGGAATGGCACGTCCCGGTCTGCCTGGAGGCCTTGGAAGCGGGCAAGCACGCCGCCACCGAGGTCCCCGCCGCCTACACCATCGACGACTGCTGGGCGCTCGTGGAGACGGCCGAGAAAATGAAACGCCACTGCATTATGATGGAGAACTGCTGCTACGACCGCCCGGAAATGCTCTGCCTCAACCTGGTGAAAAAAGGCCTTCTCGGCGAGATCTTCCACGCCGAGGCCGGGTACCTCCACGACCTCCGCGGCGTCAAGTTCAGCGGCACCGGCGAGTCCCTCTGGCGGCCGCAGCACGCGATCAGGCGAAACGGCAACCTCTACCCTACTCACGGACTCGGCCCGGTCAGCCAGTGCCTGGACATCAACCGCGGCGACCGCTTCGATTACCTCGTCTCTGTCAGCAGCAAGTCGATGGGCCTCAACCTCTACTGCGCCAAGAAGTTCGGCCCCGACAGCACCCAGGCCAGGCAAAAATACGCCCTCGGCGATGTCAACGTGACATTAATACAAACCGTCAACGGCAAAGTCATCACCCTCTATCACGACACCTCCTCGCCCCGCCCCTACAGCCGGATCCACATCGTCCAGGGCACGCAGGGCCTGTTTGAGAAATGGCCGGACCGCGTCTACATCGAAGGACGCAGCCGCTTCGATGAATGGGAGACGTTAGACAGCTACTACATCGAACACGACCACCCCATCTGGAAGCAGCTCGAGGAGCGGTCCAAGGGCGCCGGCCACGGCGGGATGGATTTCATCGAGGATTATCGTTTGGTCGAGGCCCTGCGCCAGGGCCGGCCTCTCGACCTGGACGTCTACGACGCCGTTTCCTGGAGCGTGGTCACCCCCCTGAGCGAAAAGTCCGTGGCCAGCCGCGGCAATCCGATGGATTTTCC
>CAZYWP010000050.1:14153-19565 GCA_964651495.1 uncultured Eubacteriales bacterium
TCCTTCGACGGCAAAGCGAAAGGCGAGATATAGGCGGCCCGGCCCATCAGGACGAAATCGGAGACGGAATAATTGAACGCGCTGTCGTGCTCCTGGGGTACGTAGCAGATGAGCCTGGCCCGCTCCCGGCTCTTTAAGGCGGCGATGTCCTGGCCGTCGATGAACAGCGATTTTTTCCGGACCGGAAGGACGGCGCCCAGGCACTTCAGGAAAGTCGTTTTCCCTGCTCCGTTCGGCCCGACAATCGCCGTGACTTTAGAGCTCTCAAAAGCGAGCTCGTCCACATGGAGAGAAAAATTTTTATAGGCAAATGTCAGGTTCCTGACTCGAATGCTCACAGCCAGACCTTCTTCGTCTTTTTCAAGAGCAGGAGAAAGATGGGGATCCCCACGAGGCTGGTGAAGATGCCGATCGGAATCTCGAACGAAGAGAGCCCGCGGATGATATCATCGGCGACCAGCATGATGCTCGCCCCCATGGCGGCGGAGAGCGGGACGACACGCCGATTGTCCGCCCCGAACATCAGGCGGACCAGGTGCGGGACGATGAACCCCAGCCAGCCGATGATTCCGACGATAGAGGTCCCGGCCGCGGTGATCAGAGTGGTCGCCGCGACGACCAGCATTTTCTCGCGGCGGACGTTGACGCCGAGGGAGCGGGCTTCTTCATCGCTCATCGAGAGCACGTTCAGCCGCCAGCGCAGGAGGAAGAGGACCACCAGCCCGACGGCGATCAGGGGCAGGGATATGGATAAATCCTTCCAGGAGGCCAGCGACAGGCTGCCCATCAGCCAGAAAAAGAGGGCTTGAAGGACATAGGGGCTGGCAAAAAACTCGACCAGGGACAGCAGGGCCGAGAAAAACGCCGTGACAATGATGCCCGTCAGGAGAAGTGAGATGAAGTGGGACTCGGCCCGGCCGGAGATCAGGAGGACCGCCCCGACCGCGATGACGGCAAAGATAAAGCCGGCGACCTGCGGCGGAAACGCCCGTCCCAGAAAGACGAGCGACAACGCCGCGCCGAAGGCCGCCCCGGAGGAGATGCCGAGGATGTATTCATTGACCAGGGGATTCTTGAAGAGGGCCTGGAGGGAGGCGCCGGACACGGAAAGGGCGGCGCCGACGGCAACGGCCAGGAGGAGCCGGGGGAGCCGGATCCGCAACAAAATGTCCCTGTAGGCTGCGGGCACATCCGGTTGGGAGGAAGGGGAAATGAACGAGACGAGCGTCTTGAGCACGCCCCCGGGGGGGATGGCATAGGTGCCGATGCCGAGAGAAATCACGAAGAGAACGAACGGTAAAACCAGCAGCCCAATCGCCAGGGCTCTTCCGCCGCTATTTTTTCGTCCACTCATGGAAATCCAGGACTTTCGCGAGCGCCGTGAAAACATCCTTTTTGCCGTAAAACACCTCGAAGATCGCGTTGGCCTCTTGTTCGAGGTCGAGACCGCCGAATTTATCGGGATGAAAAAGCCCGGCCAGGTAGAGGGTCTCGGCGAGGACTCCGGCCGGGTCCCACCAGTACCAAAAGCCCAGAGTGTAATGGACCCGGTTGTTCCTGACCGCCTTAACCGACCCGAGGCGGCTGTCGCCAAGAATCCCCTCGACCGTCACCTGCCTCTCCCGGGGGAGGAAGCTGCCCTGGACCAGGATGATATCCGGGTCCCACTTGACGATCTGCTCCAGGGTGATGACCGTCCCGATGGTCCCGAGGTAGGACGGCAGGAGGCTCTGGGCGACGTTCATCCCGCCAGCCGTGTTTACGGGCTCATAAAAAACGGGCGTGCGGGCCAGCGAAGACCAAAAGGTGAGGTATGTTCTCGGCCTCTCCGCTTCAGTAACCGGGCCGATGGACCCGCTGATGAATTCAATTTTTTCTTTGAAGTACCGAACGAGCGCGCGGGCCCGTCCTTCGAAACCGGTCAACGCGCCGACAAGCTCGATCTCCTCGAGAAGCCGGTCAAAACGCCCCAGGGAGGCGAGCGCCGCGACAGGAATTCCCAGGCTCCGCTGAATGGAATCCGGCACCTGCTGTTCGGTCGGCGAGGTAAAAATGATGTCCGGGTCGAGTTTGACCACCAATTCTTTATTGACGCTTTCATCCGGCTTGGAAACGGCGGGTAGCCGCGCTCCCGGAGGAAAGACAATCTTGAACAGATGGTCATCCCGGCGGATAAAATAGTCGACGCCCACCAGGCGCTCGCCCGCCCCGAGAGCCACAATAATGCGGGTGATCTCGGGCTGGAGGGAAAGAATTCGATCGGCGCGCGGGGGAATGGCCACGGTCCGTCCGAGGTTGTCTTTAATAGTCGATTTTTGGCTCTGGGAGACGGCCCCGGATAAGGGGATTATCAAAGAAGAAACGCTCAGAACATAGCACAGAAAAATGAGCCTGGCCGCCCGTTCCAAGAAATGATTTTGAGCCATCATTCTGTCTCAACGCGAAGGTTTATTATAGGGGATTTGGCAAAAAACACAAATTCACAAAATCATCTCCCGCGATGGGCGAGGATGGAGGAGAGGGGGAAAAGAGAGTATTACAAAAACAGAAGGCGGCCGAAAAACTCGGGAAGATGGAAATCGGGCTTGGGCGAATCAACCGGGCTCCAGGCTCCATAGTGCGGGATCTCCGTCTCATCGCCGCACTTGTAAAAATTGCCCCTGGCCTGGCGGCCGGGCGCGATCCTGTCTCCGTAATACTTCTCGAACAAAGCGAGCGGTATCTTGTAGGCCAGGGTCCAGAAGTCGGCGCCGTGGAGCCCGTCCACCGGCTCTTTGACCGAGGTAACGATCTCCAGCCCCTTCAAGTCCTCTGCCGAGATCGGCGGCCGCGTCTTCCGGTCCGGGCCGATGTGGATCAGCATGGCGCCGACGGCATTGGTTTCGATGTTGATATAGCCGACTTTCTTTTCCGGAAAAGGGTCGACGAAAAACTCGACGCAGCTGTCCTTCCAGACCGGATCCTGGAAGCGGGTGAATTTCACCCGGATCCTAGGCTCGTAAGCAATGAAATGCACATAGAGATTGTTCGGGCTGTAACAGACCCGGGCCTCGACTCGCGGCCTGTAACCGTTGTCCAGCCAGAGATAGTGGTCGACGGAAGCCGCGGGAATCCCCTCCCAGAACCGGGATTCACCGGGGAGCGAGAAATCCTCATGAATTCTCTTGATTTTGTACTCGCGGTTATTTTTCATTTCGCCCAGCCCATGAATTCCGGCAAAGAAAACGCTGCCCGATGGATCTCTCGATTATAATATTTGAGCCCCGCCGGCGCTTTCCTCTGGATTTTTTTGAGCGGATTGACGCTGTTCGAGATAAACGAATAACACCAAGACCCGCCCGGATACGTCGGAGCCGGCCCCAAATAGTAATGGGCGTATCTGAACAGCTTCTTCAGAAAGAGGCCTTTCTTCTTCAGCTGGTCGAGATGGAACAGAGGGGAGCCGGCCTGGGCGGCGATCACTCCTCCCGGCTTCAAGCATTCCTTGAGGCGCGCATAAAAAACCGCCTGGTGAAGAACAGCCGACGGCCCGACGGGGTCCGATGAATCAACGAGGATGAGATCATACCGGCGGCCGGACTCCTGAATGAACCTGCTGCCGTCGGCGATCAGAATCTCCGCCCGCTGATCACGAAAGGAGGCCGCAAGAGAGGGGAAATAGCTTTTGGCGGCGGCGATGACTGCAGCGTCGATTTCGACCAGCGTCGTTTTCTTGACCGGGTAGCGGAAGACCTCCCGGAGCGCTCCCCCGTCCCCGCCGCCGATAATCAGAATCTCCCGCGGGTTCGGATGGGCCATCATCGCGGGATGGACGAGCATCTCGTGGTAAAAAAACTCGTCCCTTTCCGTCGTCTGGACCAGCCCGTCCAGGAGCAGGACGCGGCCGAACGAATCCGTCTCATAGACCTCAATCCTTTGGAAGGGCGTTTTTTTGGAGAGGATGCGCTGTCTGGCCACAAAGAATATCCCGCTGGACGCGGTGTGGAATTCCCTGATTTCGATCGGTCTACTTTTCAGGGGCCTGCGCTCAGTCATCTGCCAAATCCTTCGGCCGGCTCTGCGGCCTGCATTTTACTCCGCCAAATCCATATCTGAGGATAAAATCAGTAATGCAGGCTGATTTTGACGTCTTTATAATATTTTTTCAAGATCTCCCGGTAATCTGCGCCCGCCTGGCCCATGCGAAAAGCGCCCACCTGACAGAGCCCCACTCCGTGGCCCCAGCCCCTGCCGGCAAAGACAAAATGCTCGACCTGCCCGTCCGACCCGAATTCCTTGTCCAGGGCAAAGAGCGTATCCCGCAGGCCAAGCACCCAGCGGATCTTCAGTCCTTTGACCACGGCCTGGCTCTCCGTCCCGACGATGGAAAGCACGACGGCACGATGGGATTTTCCTCTCTCCTCGACAGCCAAGTCCACGAGCCGGCCGATCGGATAGTACTCGTTGATCCTTTTCTCCAGCTCCTCGCGCGTCAGCCGGACCTGCCAGCGGTGGAACGGGGAGCTCCGGTCGAGGATCGGAGAATCTACCGGGTAGGAAGCTTCGAGCACGGTCGCCTCGCCCTCATGCTCGATCCATCTGATTTCCTCTCCCCCGAGGAGGGTGAGCCGTGAGGCGGGTGAAACTACCCCGTCCTGATTGCGGAAGAGAAAAACGCGCGGCGAGAGAGGAAGAATTCGCGACTGGCCGGCCTCTTCGATTTCCAGTTCGTTTTTCTTGGTCAGGCTGCGGAAGACGCCTTTCCGGCTGGGGTCGTAATAACTGCGCATGGCCTTATAAAGAGCGAAGGCCAGTTCCCCCCGGGTGACGCCCCTCGTCTCATCGGCCAGCCCCGGCGAGGAAAAATAGATGCCGCTGTGTATGAGATAGGCCAGGCTGTCCCTGACCTCTGTCCTGACAGGCGGTAAATCCCTGAGAACGAAGTCGACTTCACTCTTGAGCATGAGATTCTCGACCCTATCCCTCCATTGGAAGGCATCGATCAGGAGGGTGGCGAGGCCAGGAAAATTCAGCGCCGTCTCAGCCGGGGTAAACTCCGCCGGCTTTTTCCCCAGGCAGACCAGCGCCCGCCGAATCCAGCCCATGGCTTCATCGAGCGTCACCGGCTCCCCGTAGAATGCGGAGTCGGCTTCAGGAGGGAGAACGTTCAGGCCGGCCAGGATGGCCACTTCGCGGTCGATGTTCCGGCCGTTGACCAGGACGGGCAGGATGATCCCGCTTTCGATGAAGTCCTCTTTTTGCTTCTCATAGGAGCATTCAGTGCTTTTCAAGTACGGCTGGGACTGCCCCTCGAAGACTTTTTCCACATCCTCGGTCATCCCGCCGCAGGTGCTAGTGTAGAGAGCGTTGATGAGCTTGCCTCTGTAGGTCGCGACTTCTCCTCTCGTCTCTTCGACGGCCCGGCTGCTCAGC
>CAZYWP010000051.1:0-19509 GCA_964651495.1 uncultured Eubacteriales bacterium
GGAGGAGAATGAGGTCCTTTGTTTTCGGCTGTTCATCCATTTTCTTATCTCTGCTTCTCGTTTTACCCGCTCTGGCCCAAGTCAAAACCGAGGTCGAGCCCAATGACAGCCGCGAGCAGGCGCAGGAGATCCGAATTGGGGACAACATTGAAGGCAGCGTCCAAAAGAACAACGACGACGATTGGTTTAAACTGACCGTAGACAAATCAGGCAAGAATTATCTTCAAATCGACCTCAGCGCCGTCCCGGAAATCGACACCCGCTTGTACCTCTTGGATGCCAACGGACGGACGCTCCTGGATGTGAATGCAGCCCGCAAAAACGAGGTTGAAACGATCGCCTTTTTTCCCGTCGAACCGGGGACCTACTACGTCCGTGTCTATGCGGCGGGGAAAGCCACAGCGGAGAAATATTCACTGAGCCTAAAACTCGATGGCCCCTGGCAGGCAGGCCAGGAACTCGAGCCCAACGACCGCCGGGAGCAAGCCAACGACCTTCCCTTGGGAGACAGCGTCGAGGGCCACTTCCAGTATCACGGGGACTACGATTATTTCCGTCTCCTCGTCGATCAGCCCGGCAAGCACAAGATCCACATCGACCTCAGCGCCCTTCCCGATTACGACCAGCAGCTCTACATCCAGGACAAAGACGGAAAGGAACTTTGGCGCGCCAAGCAGGCGGCTAAAGGCGAGCCGGAATCCGTCGACCATCTCACAGTCACAGAGGGGGTCTATTACATATTAGTACAAGGCATTCAGCAGCAGATCACGGATAAATACACCCTGAGCACGCGGCTTCTCGGCCCCTGGAGTGAGAACGAGGAAGCCGAGCCGAATAACGAGATTAAACAGGCCACTGAAGTCAGCCTCGGTGCCCCTTTCACAGGCCGGGTCAACTGCGATTTCGACGCAGATTATTACGCCTTCACAGTCCCCGAAGCGGGCCTTGATCTGCTTATCATCCAGATATCCGGCATTCCCGGGGCAAGCTCGCACCTCGAGCTCGTCGACGCAAAAGAGAAACGGCTGGATATGTCGATGCGCGGCGAAGCCGGAATGGGCGAGGAAATCGTCAAGATGAAGGTCAAACCGGGAACTTATTACCTGAAAATCTCCCCCCCGCCAAAAAATAAGAGGGGCAGCGAATACACGCTCTACGTCGGTAAGCCCCAAAAGCCGCCGGCTTCGCCCGAGGAAGTCCAACAAGCCCTGGTCAAAGCGCTCGACTGGCTCGCCTCCAAGCAGCAAAAAACCGGCTCCTGGTTAGGCGGGCATGATCAAGCCTACGCCGGACTCTCTATCATGGCTTTCATCGGCGGCAAATGTGTCCCGAAAGATTACTCGGCCAATATCAAATCGGCCGTTCAATACATCAAATCTGTCCACAAGCCCAGCTCAAAGTATCCGGAAGGGTCGAAGGAGGCGGCCACAGAGGGCGGCCGGCTGGGAACGGGCAACATGTACGAGCAGGCCATCGCCACGCTGGCCGTTCTCGAGGCGCTCGTCGAGACAAACGACGCGAGCCTTGAGCCCATCGCCCAGGATGCCATCAATTTGATCCTCCGCTCACAGAATACCGAGCACAAGCCGGAAACGCTGGGCGGCCCGATCAAGCCCGACAATCCTCATTACGGCGGCTGGAGATATAACACATACAGCACCGACAGCGATCTCTCGGTCAGCGGCTGGCAGATCCTCACCCTCAAAGCGGCCGTGAATGCGGGATTTTCGGTCCCAGACTATGTTTTCCCGGCCGCGGCCAACTTTATTCGGTCGCTCTATGGGAAGGACGACGGCTCGTTCCGCTATAACTCCCCCGGAACGACTGGCACTTCCTGCGCCCGGGCGGGAATGGGGGCACTCTCCTTGCAGATCTCCGGATTTCCTCTGGATCCGGCGGTCCCTTCCGCTCTTCGCTTCATGCAGGACAATGCACCCCGGTGGCACATTGAGCAGCCTGGAGATGGCTACCCGTTTTATTATTGGTATTACGGCACCCGGGCGATGTATCTGGCCGGAGGCGACGACTGGCGGATCTGGAAGGACTGGATGTGCCGCTTCCTGGTCGACCACCAGAACGCGGATGGAAGCTGGGAGGGAAAGAAAAACGAACAGGGGCTGGATACCTACCGGGTCGCCCTTGGCGCACTGATGCTCGAGTTCTGCTGCGGGCATGTGCCGATCTACATGTCGCCAGTCAAGAGGCTCGGCTCGGGGACAATTAAGGTCGACTTCGAGAAAGGCGCCGAAAAAGAGGCCAGCAAAAACATCGAAATCATCATGGACGCCTCCAATTCCATGTGGGGGCAGATCGGCGGAGAAGCTAAAATCACGATTGCCCGGAAGGTGTTAGCCCAAATTATCAATGGGCTGCCGGACTCCATGAACGTCGGGATGCGGGTTTACGGCCACCGCTACGGGCTTAACGACAAGCTGGCCTGCACGGACTCTCAGCTTCTTGTTCCCATAGGCCCGGTCGCCAAGACTCAGCTCATCGAAACCGTCAATAAAATCCAGCTCAAGGGGAAAACGCCGCTTGTTCTCTCGGTCCTCGAAGCGATTAAGGATTTCGAAAAGATACCCAACGGCTCCGTAATCCTCGTTACAGACGGCATAGAAAGCTGCAACGGCGATATCAAGTCCATCGGTCCGGCCGTCAAAAAATCCGGCCTGGAACTCAAGGTGCACATTGTCGGGTTCGATATCAAGGAAAAGGAAGCGCGGGCCGAGCTCGAGGCCATCGCCAAGTCGACGGAAGGACGATACCTCGATGCCAAGAACGCGGGCGAGCTCCTCTCTGCCCTAGAGCAGACACTCAAGCTCGAGTATGTCGTGCTCAATGAAAAGGGTGAGGAAGCCGGCCGAGGCACCGTCGGCGGCGACGAGGTCAAACTCAAAGAGGGCGTCTATATGCTCCGCGTCCTGCTGGCGCCGCAGCCGCTCGAAATCAAGGTTCAAGTCAAGACCGGCGGAAAGACGGCTTGCGTCCTGAAGAAGGAATCCGGCGCCTGGAAGCTTGGCTGCTGATCAGGAGGCGTCTTATGCGATGGTGGCAGGCGAAGCGTCCTTTCTACATTCTTTTATTCCTATCCTCTCCCCTCTTCATGATAGCGTGCGTCGCCAACCGCACCGTTGTCTCGCCTTTAGAACTGCCGGCGCCCGCTGACATCACCGCCGACGCCGGCCAAGAACGGATCTCCCCTGAAACTGGCGCCATTCCTGTGGCTGCTCCGCTTATCCCAACCGGGGTTTCGGCACAAGAAGGAAATGGATTTGTGACGCTGACATGGACGCCTGTCAGTGGAGCGACGTCCTACAACATTTACTACGGGCTTTCGTCATCGGTATCCAAGAAGAGCGGCACAAAAATCGCCAACCTCAGAGGCAGTCCATATAAGGTGCGTCCGCTCAAAAACAAGACCCCCTACTATTTTGTGGTCACGGCGGTGAACGCGGGCGGCGAGAGCGGAGACTCGCCGTGGGCAATGGCAACCCCCCTTGCGCAAGCGCCTAAGTCCGGGCTTGTCCGCATTCCGGCAGGCTCCTTCCGGATGGGTGATCACCTCGATAGGATAGGCTATGCGCTACCCGTGCACACAGTCAACCTCGACGAGTTCTTCATTGACAGGTACGAGACGATGTACGCGCTCTGGAAAGAGGTCTATGACTGGGCCGTCGCCAAAGGCTACAAATTTGACAACGCCGGGCAAAACGGCTCCTTCGGCAAGGGAAACAACCTGCCTGTAGTGATGATCAACTGGTATGATTCGGTGAAATGGCTCAATGCCCGCTCAGAAAAGGAGGGCAGGACGCCGGTCTTCTATGTCGACGACGCCGACACGATTGTCTACAGGACAGGGCGCGTTGATCTAACCTATGCCCAGGTGAAATGGGAAGCCAATGGCTATCGACTCCCGACGGAAGCGGAATGGGAAAAAGCGTCCAGGGGAGGCGTTGAGGGCAAGCGCTACCCCTGGGGAGATGAGCTGGGAACGGGCAATGCCAACGACAACATGGGCGGAGCCGTGCCCGTCGGCATCTACCAAACCAACGGTTACGGCCTTTATGATGTGGCCGGGAACGTATTCGAATGGGTCTGGGATTGGGGCTCGGAAAGGCAAGCTTACGACTGGGCCGCCGATGGGGCCAGCAACCCTCGCGGACCCGATTCCAGCGATACGGGCACAAGGATCAGGCGCGGCGGAGGTTATACCTATGGGTCCCAACATCTCAAGTGCTCCGGCCGCATGTTCCGGACGCCGACCTACACCGCGCCTTACTTCGGATTCCGGTCTGCTACAAGCAAACCGCGATGATATAGGGAAAAAGCACCAGAACACTGCGCAGGCTGGAAAAGGGATTGCTGCTTGGCCTCGATCTGCTTCAGGAATTGGGGGGTCGGCAGAGGTGGCGCGTGTTTTAGTCGGGAAGCTTCAGCGACCAGAGATCGCCCTTGAAGTCGGAGAGCATCATGTACAGCCGGTCCGGAGCCGCTCTCATCCAACAAACGCCGAAGAGCTTCATGTCGGGAGGGGTGTGGTTGTGGAATGCGGCGAAGGGTTCGCCTGACGGTTTTCCATCCGCGCCCATGCTCTGAGCCCAGATACAAATGAATCCGTCACGGTTAGACCCGTAGTACAAGGTTTTGCCGTCTCTCGACCATGCGGGAGAGCCGATATAGTTGCCGTCCTCATCGATTTTCGTCCACGCTCCAACGGGTGCCGGCTGATCACCTACCTCCGCTAGGTACAGGGCCGCGGTCCCGTCTGACAGGGCGAGCGTGAAGGCCACCCAGCGGTCCGAAGGGGACAGCGCGGCATCGTAAAGTTCTCCTTGGCCGGTGGTATCCAGGAAGGGGCTGCGCCGCCCCCCGGCCGCATCCAGCCGAAATAACTGGTCGCCAATCCCCGCGAGAATCTCATCCGTTTTTGAGAAGAAGCCAAGGACATAACAATTCTCGGCGACTGGTTGCGGAGCGGCGCCGCTTGCAGCAATGTAGGCAATTCGCTTTCCCTCCACAACATCGGAATAGGCCAGCCGGGAACCGTCCGAGTTCAGACGGGGAAAGACGCCCAGTGTATTGTTGGAGCAGGCGAATGATTCTTCCTCCCCGCTCGCCATATGGCGGACCCGGATTTCGGTCTTCTGCGTAGTGTAGGATGTCCAGGCAAGTTTGGAACCGTCGGAAGAGACACTGATATCGTACTTCCCCAGCGGATCGGAAGTGACCGGCTCAAGCGGGCCTGACGCCGTGCCGTCGCCCGGTTTCAGGGCCACCGACCAGACGTTGACATTTGGAGACAGAGTGCTGAAGACCGTCCGGCCGTCCGACGCGATCGAAACTCCGTACTGCATGCCGGCAGTTGAAGTGATGAGTTGTGCCGGACCGGCTTCCGGATGGGTTCCTCCGGAGAGCGGAACACGATACAGGCTCAAGCCGCCGATCATCGAGCCTTCAGAATAATACACATAATTGTTCCGCCAGGCGAGAAGGAGCCGGACGATCCCGCCTCGGGCCGGGGCCTTGATGCGCACGGCGGGACCGCCGGCCACGGGCGCGAGATACCAGTCGCGGCTGTCCCGGACGCCGGGTTGATAGCCGTTGAAGAGAATATGCTTTCCGTCGGCTGACCAGAGCGGCCATGACCACGATGCTCCGTCCCTAGGAATGAAGAATTCCGGCTGGAGGGGAGTTGGATTGCCCCCGCCCGCCGGAACTAAAAAGAGCTTCGCTTGCCTGGTTAACGCGGAAGCGACGAGATAGGCGATGGTCGATCCGTCAGGAGAGAACGCAGGCAACCTCCCTTTTTCCGCGATCATCTTTTCAGCGCCGCCGAGCGCTTCCACGATATAAAGCCCGCCGCCGTCACGCTCGGAGCGGAAGATAACCTTTGACCAATCCGGGGAGAAGCAGGGGAACCAATCGGGCGCAGGGTGTTGCGTCAGTCGGACCGTCTGCTGCCCGCTCAGCTGCCGCACGTATATGTCCATGTTACCGTTCCGGTCGGAGGAATAGGCGATCAGCTTGCCGTCCGGCGAAATGGCCGGCAGGAATGCTCCCCCCGACTCGAAGGTGATACGCTCCGGCTGGGCCGTCACCGGCCCTCGGGCGGGCCTCAATAATAACCAGGCCAAGATGCCGGCCGCTGCCAAGACGGCCACCCCAACCAGCGTAGCAGCAAGCCAGGTCCTTCGGCGTTTCCGTGTCGGAGCGACGGCAACGGCTTGAAGCTTCCCTGATTCGGACTCCTCCTTCAGATCCTGGAGCGCCACTTTCAGGTCGGACATGTTTTGCCAGCGCCGCTGCGGGTCTTTGCGCAGGCACCGCAATACCAGCTGCTCCACCCCCGCCGACAGACTCCGCGAGATTCCGCTCGGCGATGCCGGGTCCAGATTGATCACCGCCGCCATAGTGGTGGCCTTTGTCTCTCCGTCGAAGGCGCGGCGGCCGGTCAGCATCTCGTAAAGGACCGACCCGAAGGAGAAGATGTCCGAACGGGCATCCACCGTCTTGCCCGCGGCCTGCTCGGGCGACATGTAGGCGACGGTCCCGAGGATCACCCCCTCCTCGGTGACCGGCCGCCGGGCGAGGGTCAAGGTCGCGGCCAAGTCGCCAATTTGTTCGACCTGCTCGGCGAGCTTGGCCAAGCCGAAGTCGAGGATTTTGACCAGGCCGTCCGGAGTGACCATGATGTTGGACGGTTTCAAGTCGCGGTGAATGATCCCCGCGGCATGAGCCTTTACCAGGCCGTCGGCGATCTGGATCGCGAGGGCCAGCGCGTCGTTGAGCGGCAGCCCCTTGGGGCCGATCAGATCGTCGAGCGTCCGGCCGGCCACATGTTCCATGGCGATGAAGTGGACATCCTCCGCCTGGCCGATGTCGTAGATGGTGACGATGTTCGGATGGTTCAGCGCCGAGGCCGATTTGGCCTCCTGTTCGAACCGCCGCCGCCGTTCCGGGTCGGACATCTTGTCGGCGGGCAGGACTTTCAGGGCGACAAAGCGGTCCAGGCGTTCGTCGCGCGCTTTAAAGACCGCCCCCATCCCCCCCTCGCCCAGCTTCTCGACAATGGAGTAATGCGCGATCGCGCGGCCGATCAACGGATGTGTACCCACGCGTAGATACTAAGCGGCAGCGAATCCAGTGTCAAGGCCGCTGACCGTCATGATCAGATTTCGGCGGACTGCGGCGGAAAATACGATCTGATTAACTCAATAGGGGCGTAAGGCAGCAGCCAAAGCCTGTCCTCAATGGTGCCCGTGCTTCTCCGCGGCTTCGGCCTCGGCCTTGGTCTTATGCACGGTGCCGGCCGGATGGTTGGGCGGAGAATAGACGGTATACAGCTTCAGCCGCGTGGTCTTTGAGGTATTGATGACATTATGGTGTGTGCCGGCCGGTACGATAGCGGCTTCGTTTTTGCGGACCACATGCTCTTCCGAACCATTCAGGACGAACTTGGCCTCCCCCTGCTCGACGCGAAAGAACTGGTCAACATTCGGATGGACCTCATTCCCGATCTCTTCACCCGGCTGAAGACACATCACCACAAGCTGGCAGTGCTTGCCGGTGAAGAGAACCTGACGAAAATACGTGTTCTTGAGGGTTTGTTCCTCGATCGGTCCAAAGTAACCGGACATGGGTTTTTTCTCCTTTCCCGACGGATGATAAATCGCAGCCTGATCGGCTGTCAAGTCAATCAACAGTCAATCAACAAATGCGACAAGAAGGCAAGCAAGCTGCGGTCAGCCTTAAAAGTGCCCGAAATTCGGGCTGCGGGCCGGGCAGTCAGGCCTTACGAAAGGGCATAAGGTCTTGATCTATCCCGCACAAAGGCAACGATATCCTCAGCTTCCGCCCGATCCCGGCAACTCACCTGCAAAAACACATTCCGCTCCCTGAGTTGATCAATTGACGTCCGGACCTGATCCGCGGTGCCATGGAGCATCAGATTGACCAAGCCGGTGGCGGAGAAAATACGATCGAGGTCATCCAAAGCGCCTGGCGTCCCGGGATCATTGGTCACTTCCAACAATCGGATCCCGGGCAATTGAGCGACCCGGGGAACAAAATGCATCTTCTCGTTATGGACATGATAGAAAACGCCGCCGTATTTTTTCGCCAATTCCGCTTCATAGGGGAACCCGAATTCATCATAGATCTTGGGCGAACACAGCATCGCCGCATCATTGGAAAAATGCCCGAGGACATGTTTATTCATCCAGCCGCTTCCCATGTAGAAGACATGCCCGCCGTCGACTGAATCAGCCCAGGCGGTAAGATGGCGGTAGTACCACGGGATCGCCTGAACAAGAAATTTCATCACTCGATGGACAAAATCAGGCTGGAGGATGAAATCCGTGAACAGTTCGTCACCGCGCCAGGCATTGGCCAGATCCATGGGCGCCATAGCTCCCCGCAGGGAAAGGACAAACGTGCCGTCTTTCTTCGAGCGCAGATACTCGTAGCCCTTTTTCATGTATTGAAACCATTTGGTTTGCGGGCTGAGGCGATATCCCTCCAGCTCTTCGGGAGTTTTCAGTGCGGGAATGGGAAGACAGGTATCGGCTTGCAGGGTAACATCCATCCCCAGCCAGGCGGAATGTTCGGCGATGCCGAACCGAGGACAGATCGAGGGAATGGCATCGTCGTCCAGTCCTGCTTTTTCCCGCCAGACAGGCCTGGCGGCCGCCAGTCTGTAATCCAGCCATTCGGCCAGTTGATGATCGAGGTCAAAATGATTCAGAGGGGGAATATCGGGACTCTCAACCGGCACCATCGCATTGATTAAGAAATATCCCGGCTCTGTAGCCCGATAAAAGGTCCGGCTTCTCTTCACGACGGCATGGATGGACTCCGGCACTTTCATTCACTTCGCCTTCGTTCCCGCCTTCCGCTCTTGTCGGGAAACCGTCCTTAATTCTAGCCATCTGTTTGCCAATCTCTTATCCAAGCTTAAATTGAGGCCCCAGTATTCCCGCTTCGCCTCGGGGCAAGCCGGACGCGAGGTTGATACTCCGGGTGTGCCACATTTATGCCACTCGTGATCGGCTTATTCTACAACAAGGTCCGGTGCAGAATGAATGGGTGAATTCACGACGGCAGATCATCGGAGATCGGCCGCCAGAGCTTTTCCCCTGGCTCGATTCATTGAATACGGCTAGGAGTTATTCACTTCACCGGGCCGAGATAGCGGTCGAACCAGTCGAGCGTCTCTTTGACGACGGTCTTCCAGTTGGCCCCGATGTCGCCGTGGCCTCCATCCCAGAAGATCTGCTGCTTGTCCTTCTCCGGGGCGCCCAGCAGCCGGAACATCGGACGCTGGGATGTTTCAAGCGGAATCATGAAATCGGATCGGCCGTTGCCCATGAGGGTGGGAAGCCGGAAGCGGGGCAGGAAATTGAGCGGATCGGCCTCTGGCAACGGGCGGCTGGAGGATAAGCCGGCATGGATGAGCACGGCCGCTTTCAGGCGTTGCTCACCCGCCGCGAGGACGGGCACCAAGCAAGCGCCACGACTGTAACCAAAGACGCCGAGCCGGTCGCGATCCACATCCGGACGGCTCACCAGGTAATCGATGGACCGGCGGAAGTCTTTGGATTCCATGATCAGCCGGTCGCGAGCCTCGTTGGGGCCGGCGGCGGAGGTCGCGTGCCGGCGCTGATATTGGCCCTTGAGAACCGGCAGCAGGAAAGCCCGTCCGCTCTTGACGAGAAAGTCAAACATACGTTCTTGCGCCGGTTGCGGCGAAGGAAGCCTGGTTGACATGCCGGGATCCGCATAGAGGATCGTCTGATAGGGTGCGGTCGCATGCTTCGGTAGATATAAATAGCCGAGGACCCGCTCGTCTCCGTACGCGGCGGCGAAGGAGACTTTCTCGCGTCTCCAGTAGGAATTCTCCCCGTCGATGCCTTCGACATGCGCCTCGAGGTCCGTCGGATCATAGGCGTAAAGGCCCCGATACAGCAGGAACACCTCGTCCGGGACCGGTTTCTCTTGGCTGACGTCGGGGATGGACCTGGTCACCGGACGCTGAAGTCCGACTTCCTCGCTCACGTCATAGCGTATACAACGAATGCCGTTCTGGGCGGAGCGATCCCAGGGGGGACGGGCATCCAGGCTGGAGAACATATATACCGGCTCATCCCAGGCGCCGCCGCGGATATAGCGCTGGCCGCCGACCTCGTTCCAGCACCACTCTCTCACATTGCCGGCCATATCCAGCGTGCCGAAGGCGCCAATGCCTTTGTAAGAGCCGACGCGCTCCGGGCCGGCGCCTCTGAAATTGCCCAGCTCGGCCATAGCCACAAAAAAGCCCGGCCTCGCGGCCTGTTGCCAGTGGTAGATGGTAGGCAATTGTTTTCCCGCGAATTCCGCGAAGGCCGCGGCTTCGTACCAGCTCACGCCGTTCACCGGATACTCGTCGCGGCCCTGCGGGTATTCACCGAGCTCCCATGTGGAAGGGCCGGGCCGGCCCGTGGAATCGCGAAACAACGGCATGGCTTCTTCCCAGGAAAGCTCGCGGCCGCCCTGGACAAAGCCCTCTTTCCAGTACTCCCGCTTCTGATATCCGCCGCGATCGATGAACTCTTTAAACTGCCGGTTGGTGATTTCGTAACGGTCGATCAGGAAGGCCCTCAGCCTTGCCCCGCCCAGGCCGGAGATACCCACGGCGCCGCCGGGCACGCGGACCATTTCGGGCGGGATGGCGCCCTCGGCGTCCAGGTCGAATTCCAGGGTGGTCCCTCCTATGACTTCGCCCGCGCCCAGGATGGTTTGGAATCCGTGTTTCACGATGCGGAAGCGATATAAACCCCACAGCAGTTGTTTGGTGGTGAACGGCGTCATACCGAGAAGCAGCCAGTCATCGTCGTCCGCGGCGTAGCCCGTGGCCCACACCTCTGCACCGGGTGGATCGGTGCTGAACGACGTCGGCATGGAGCTGTCGTTATGGATCTGTTTCAGGGTGGGATCGTTGGGAAGGACCGCCTCGGCGCGGCGAATGAGACGGAAAGCAGCCTGTAATTCGGCGGAATCCAGCAACTGGCGGATTTCAGGGATGGCTTGCACTCTCACCCAGCGGATTTTGGCCTGGCGGTTGAAGAACCAAAACGCGAGGAAGGCGATGGCGATAAGGATGAGTGCGGCCGGGACCGCCACCAGCGGGTTGCGCAGCCGCTTGAGAAGTGACCTAAGGTTGAAGAACCCGGCTTCCTCGGCACGGCGAGCCTCAAGAAACTTATTCAGGTCAGCGGCCATCCCCGCCGCCGAGGCATAGCGATCCTCGCGCTTTTTCTTCAGTGCCCGGTCGATGATCTTCTGGAGTCCGGCAGGAATGTCGGCTTTAAGCTGCCGGAGAGGCATCGGCTCGGACCCGACGATAGAATGGAGGACGATCGACTCCCGATCACCCCGAAACGGCATTTGCCCCGTCAGTATCTCGTAGAGTACAACTCCGAACGACCAGATGTCCGTACGCTTGTCCAGATCTTGGCCCTGCGCCTGTTCCGGCGACATGTAGGCAATCGTCCCTATGGTGTGGGCCTCCTTGGTGATTTGGCTCTCCCCCGCCACCTTGGCCAGCCCGAAGTCCATGATCTTCGCCTGCCCCTCCTCCGTCACCATGATGTTGGCGCTCTTGATGTCCCGGTGGATGATCCCCCGCTGGTGCGCCGCCTCCAGGCCCGAGGCGACCTGGATCGCGATGTCCACCGCCGTGTCGGTGTCCATCGGCCCCTTGGCGATCTTCTGGCGGATGCTCTGGCCGGCCACATATTCCATCGCGATGTACGGCTGACCGTCCGCTTCTTCGACTTCGTGAATCGTGCAGATGTTCGGATGAGAGAGCCCGGCCGCCGCCTGGGCCTCCCGGATGAATCTCTCTTTAGCCTCAGGATAGACGATTAACTCCGGCGGCAGGAATTTCAGCGCCACCATCCGCTTGAGCTTGGTGTCTTCCGCCTGATAGACGACCCCCATCCCTCCCCGGCCGATTTCCCCGCTTATTGCGTACTTATCGGCGAAGATCATGCCCTTGCTCAAGACCTTGTAAGCGGTCCCGAGCGTCATCGTCTTACTGAAAGCAACTTCGCCCAAGGGAAAAAGCCTCGACCCGCACTCTGCACAGAATTTGGACCGGTCCAGGTTCTCAGCCTGACACTGGGGGCACTTGGTCGTCAATACGTCCTTCCTGTCAAAAGCCTCAAGTCATCGAATCAGGAATACAATCTGCCCGTTTCGGCTGAATCATAACCCCGGTCAATCGCGATTGTCAACGAAATGTCCAGCCCTGATTCTTGCCGACGCGCAATAGACGTTAACAATCCTGCTAAAAATGGGGTTGGACCCGGGCCTATCCCCTCTTCTTGCAGATTATTAAATTGGGAAATGGGTATTGTGTCCCGAATTTCACCCGAATTTCAGAAGCTGAACCGGGCGCCGAGCCGGGCCGAGATCGGCGGGAGGAACGCGGTTTTCATCCCAAAAGCGTTACTGCGGATATAACCGGAGGCTTCTTCAAGCTCCCAGTTCTTCGAAAGAAGCTGGGCCTCCGTGACCGTAACGTAATAGGCGTTGCGATAGGGATAGTACAGTGTCGCCGTCGAGACGTTGAAGACATTGTCGACGTTGACATTGAAATTGAGCACGGTTTTGCCCATTCTCAGACTGTACTCCGCATACAGGTTGGCGAACCAGAGGAACGGCATACGTCTCAGGTTTCCCCGATTATAAGGCATAAAATTGCCACTTTCGATATTCCAATACTCAGTGAACGGTGTCCCGCTCATGGCATTGACCAGGGCGCCGATGGTCAGGCGGAAGGGGAAAGTGTAAGCGCCATAGAGCTTGAAGACGTGGGGTCTGTCCGTGGCCAGCGGCCCGTCAAGCGGGTTGAGATTCTTGTCGTAAGCGAAGTACCATGTATCGTAGTTCCTCTCCACGTTCGGGCTGTTCCTTCCCGCGCCTGTGGCCGTGTTAAACTCATCAGAGCTGGCGAGGCCGGAATAATTGCCCGTGAGCCGGCTCCAGGTGTAGGAGAACCCGCCCAGCCATCGGTCGGACAATCTTTTGTCCAGGCTGAAATTGAGGCCCCAGTATTCGCGCTTGGCCTTGGGGCAGGCCGGATAACGGGCGTCAAATTTCCCGCCGTTCGCTGTCGACCGGGAATATCCGTAGCCCGGGTTCGCGGTGTAGTAAATGATATCCGCTCCGGTGATAACTCCCACATCCTCGACGGCGTAGCGAAGGTGCTTCTGGACCAGACGCACCGCTGCGGAGAGGTTCTCCATGAGCTTTTTCTCGAGGCCGAACGAGATTTCTCGCTGGCTCATCGGCTTCAGCCCTGGGTCGACGAGATCTAAGGAGACCGGAAGATAGTCGATGACCCTCAGCAATGTTCCAGGATAATACCCGTTTTCCCCGATCTTGTCCCACTCATACGTATCCAGCTTGTAACAGGCCACCTTGTTCTTGGCCCCCCCGAAGGTACCGGCCGCCGAATAGAGCTTCATGACATCGAAATAGAGGCCGTAGCTCCCAAAAACCTTGAGGTTCGCGTCCCCGAAGACGTCGTAGACGAATCCCAGTCGTGGGGCCAGCTTGTCTCCGAATTTGAAATCGATCGGTTTTATCCCCTTCAGAGCCGGATCGTCGGAGTAGCTCGGGATATATTCACGCTCTGCCCGGATGCCGAGGTTCAAGGTCAGCCTGCCCTTGATCGTCCAACTGTCCTGGAGGTAGAACGCCCAGCGGTCGGAATGGACCTTATAGAAAGAGCCCCGAGGGCCGGTGACTTCGTTCCCCGCCACGGCATAATAGCCATAGGTTCCCTGGCCGTAGTCTTGTCCCAGGTAGATGAAGGGCCGGCCCCAGCCTAAGCTGATGTTCGGATAGTCCGGATACTTGAACCCGTTCCTCCAATCCTCGGCCGTCCGCACCCACTGGGCCCCGAATTTCCAGGCGTGCTCTCCGGCGAAGTTCAGGTAATAGGTCAAATCGCCGCCGACATAGGATTTTTGTGCCAGGGCTTTTTCCGTCACATAGAGTGCAGATAAGGGCATATTTGTCCAGCCTCTGGGCTTGATATACTCGGAAGGGATACCCGGGAAAACGGAGATGCCCAGCCCGCCGTGGACATAGCGCGGCTCCTTGGGCTGAACGAGCTGGTCGGTCGTGTTGTTATAAAAGGATCCTCCCCTGAGACTGAATAAAATATTGTTTCCGAAGGTGAAGTCGGCGTAAGCCGCGGCGGTCCAGTAGGGGTAACGATAGCCATAGTCCCCCCAGACATCCGTGGGGCTGCCCGTGCCGGCCCGGGGTGGAACTTCACCCTTGTAGTTATTGAGATTGCTCACGAAGCTTGCGCCCAGCCGCACGAACTTGAAAGGCTGTGAGGTCAGTTTCACCTGGAAGTTCCAGAAGTAGTCTCGCCGGGTGTAATTCCCTTCGATGAGCGAGGGGTCGAATTTGACATGTCGTGTTGTGGCGTTATAGACAGGGAGTAAAGAGCCGTAAAACCAGAGCCGGTCTTTGATGATGAACCCTCCGAGGTTGAACCCGGCCTCGAAGCGGTCGACTTTGTCCTTGCCGTAGAGATCCTGATAGTTGACGTACTCAACAAGGTTGATGTCATAGAGGCCGTAGCGGAGGGTGTCCCTCTCTTTTCCATTAAGCCCGGAGCCGCTGTAGTAGCCGAGGACATCCCCGTGGAACGTGTTCCCGCCTTGGCGCGTGATGACATGGATCACCCCGCCCAGCGAGCCGCCGAATTCCGCCGGATAGCCGCTGGCCTTGAACTGGACTTCATCGACAAACTCGAAGGCGACATTCTGGCCGCGAGTGCCGACATAGATATTGGTAATGTCGGTCCCATCGACATAAAACATGTTCTCGGAGCCCGAGGCCCCGTCCACCGAGATTCCGGAAAGCATGGGTTCTATCCGGACGCCGGGAACGGCGGTGACGAGGGTGTCGAAGTCGCGTCCCCGGGGAAGAGATTCAAACATTTCCCTGGTTATCGTCAGGCCTTTGATCGTGCTCTTGACATCGACCAGGGGCGACTGGCCGACGACCGTCACCTGCTCTTCCTGGGCGCCGAGCGGCATGGACACATTCAATTTGACGCTCTGCTCGACCTCGACGATGATCCCATCCCGGGTGAAAGTCTTAAATCCCTTTAGAACAAAGGTGACTTTGTAGAGGCCCGGCGTCAGGGCGAAAACGCGATAAACGCCTTTCTCATCCGATATGGCCGTCGCCTTGCCGATAAGTTTAGGGCTGGTGGCTTCGATGGTGACGCCGGCCAGCGGCTCACCCTGCTCGTCGGTGACAGTGCCGAATATTTTACCCGTGGGTGCCTGGGCGAATAAGTACGCGCTGAAGAACATGAGTCCAAGAAGGCATAAAAGAGCTTGTTTTGGTCGTCCCATCCTTTTCCTCCTTTATCTTGAATAAAGGCCGAAGAGACCAGCGGTGAAGTCGGCAGTTCGGATGCGCACGCCCCCGGAATACGTCGCCGTTTCCCTTCGCTTGCAATAGTTATCAATTTTAGGAGACTAAGTCAAGTCATATTGGGGACGGTCCTACTATTGGTGACAGCATATCAATTCTCCAATTTTCTGCCGGAACAAAGACCATGGGGATGGTTCCGGCCGCGGAACGGTCCCCAATTCTTCCTCAGCTAATTGTCAGGAGATCGCTGTGCACCCGATGCTCGCGATGACGGAAGAGCAAGAATTGACTTTGAGCCCGGGAATTGATATCTATCGGCCGTGGGGAAGTTGTGATCAGAGCCATTTAAATGAAATGCCCTAAGTGCCAGTTTGAGAATCCGGCCGGGGCGGTGTTCTGCGCGAAGTGCGCGACTAAGCTCGAGTCTGCGGGTCCACTCTCCGTTACTAAAACGCTCGAAACGACTCCCGAAGGACTGGGCAAAGGGAAGCTTTTCGCCGGGCGGTTTGAGCTGATCGAGGAGTTGGGCGCCGGCGGGATGGGCATCGTCTACCGCGCCTTCGATAAAGAAATCGGCGAGGAAATCGCCCTTAAGGTCCTCCACCCCGATATCGCCCTGGATGAGCGGACCGTCGACCGCTTCCGGAATGAGATCAAGCTGGCCCGCAGAATCACCCACAAGAACGTCTGCCGGATGCACGAGCTCCATCAGGACGGAAAGCAGCTATTTATTACGATGGAGTATGTCCCGGGGCAAGACCTAAAGGGGCTGATTAAAGAAACCGGGTCGCTTGCGACCGGGAAAGCCATCTCGATCGCCAAGCAGGTTACCGAAGGGCTGGCCGAGGCGCATGACCTGGGAGTCATCCATCGTGACCTGAAGCCCCAGAACATCATGGTGGACAAGGAGGGGAACGCCAAGATCATGGATTTCGGGATTGCCCGTTCCCTCCGCACGGCGGGCATGACGGCCGAAGGAATGATCATCGGGACGCCGGAGTACATGGCGCCGGAGCAGGTGGAGGGCCAGGAGGCCGACCAGCGCACGGACATCTACGCGCTCGGGGCCATTCTCTTCGAGATGGTGACAGGACGGGTGCCCTTCGAGGGCGACTCTCCCCTGTCGGTGGCCTATAAGCACAAAAACGAAATTCCCATTCCTCCGCGCAAATTGAACGCCGAGATTCCCGAGCCCCTCTCCGGCCTGATCCTGCGCTGCCTGGAGAAAGAAAAGGACGACCGCTATCAAAACGCCGACGAAGTTCTGGCCGACCTCGTCCGGATCGAAGACGGCCTGCCGATCTCCGAGCGCGTCGTCCTCAAAGCCCGTCCGACCATCCGTATTGCCCGCGAAAAGCCCGCCGGCCTCAGGCGCTTCCTCGTCCCCGCCCTCGTTTTGCTCGTGCTTGTCCTGGCCGGAGGAATCGCCTGGAAGCTCCTGTTTAGGAAGGGGTCCGCTCCCGCCGCCAAGATCGAAAACTCGATCGCCGTGATCAGCTTTAAAAACCAGACCGGCGATCCTGCCTATGACAATTTGCAGGAGGTCATCCCCAACCTGCTGATCACGAACCTGGAAAACACCGGTTTATTTTACGTCGCTACATGGGAACGGATGAAGGACATCCTCAAACAGATGGGCGTCAAGCCAACGCGGCTGATCGACAGCGACCTCGGGTTTGAAGTCTGCCGCCGGGAAGGAATTAAGGCTATTGCCATCGGCAGCTTTACCAAGGCGGGCGATATCTTCGTCACGGATGTCAAAATCCTTGACGCCGAGACCAAACGGCTTTTAAAAAGCGCCAATATCAAGGGGACGGGAGTCGACAGCATTCTCGATACCCAGATCGACGCTCTCAGCAGAGAAATGTCTCTCGGCCTGGGAGTCGAGAAAGGCAAGGTCGAAGCGGCCCGATTGAATATCAAGGATATCACCACTCCATCTCTCCAGGCCTATGATTATTTTCTCAAGGGAAAAGAGGCCTATACCCATGAGTACTGGGCGGATTTGAAAAAAGACATGGAAAAAGCTCTGGAAATTGATCCAACCTTCGCCATGGCCTACGTATATCTGGCCTGGGCTGACCACTTTTTAGGAGATAGAAAAGCCACAAATGAGACTCTTGAGAAAGCGATGGCTTTTTCTGATAGGACTTCTGATAAAGACAGGCTCTTTCTTGAAGGCACCTATGCCTTATTTATCAAGGGAGATCGTGAAAAATATCAAATGCTCCTGAAGGAGCTTATCCGGAAATATCCCAAAGAAAAATGGGCCTTTCATAACTTGGGGGATATTTACTATGCAGGAGGAGATTATGTCGGAGCCTGCGATCAGTATAAAAAATGGTTAGAGCTTGATCCCCAGGATACTTTTGCGATCAACCACCTCCTCATGGCTACAATTCCTATGCGTGATTTTAAGAAAGCTCTGGAATACATCAAAATGCACGACGCCATCGCTCCTCCCGATACCACTAGTCTACAGATGCAGGCGATAATGTATCGGAAGATGGGACAACTTGACAAAGCTATCGCTAAAAATAAGGAGGCTCTCGAGATCAAGCCCGATTTTGTATGGTCCGCCAACGACCTCAGTAGACTCTATGCTCTGAAGGAAGAATACGGAGAATCCGTAAGATGGGCGAACGAATATGTGTCCAGAGTCTCCTCGACTGGGCAGAAATCCATCGCCTATCTGACGAGAGGTTTTTATCTCTACTGGCTGGGGGATCTCAAAGAAGCGCTGAACGATTTCACTCAGGCGGAGAAGCTGGCTGAAGAGGTCGAAAATTGGCCTGGGAAATCAAATGCGGTGGAGTGGAAAGGGATTGCTTATGTTGCGCTCAGCGAGCTCGAGCTCAGCCGGAAGTGTTTCGACAACACCGTTAGGACCGCCGAGGAGCACTTTCCCAAGTATGTTCCCGCTAATAAAGCCCATGCTGCCTGGTGGATGGGTAATCTTGCCATAAAACAGGGCAGAATCGACCAAGCGAAGGCCAGGCTCTCTGAACTCGAATCATTCCTGCCACAGGTCGACAAAGGCACTCAGAATAGTTTGAATTTTTGGCATGATCTGTTGCAAGGCGAGGCGTTCTTGGCACAGGGGTCTTTGGACGCGGCTCTTCCTATCAGCCAAAAAGCGTGTCAGCCGGGATCTCCATTTCAGGATGATTCAATGTATTACATGGACCTGTTGGCCAGGGTTTACGCTAAAAGAGGAGAGGTCAGCAAGGCTATCTCGGAATACGAACGTCTGCTCAAGCAAGATGGTTCAGCCGATGTGACTATCACGGAATACTTACGTCCGTTCAGGCAAGATGTTTCAACTCATGTGGCTTATCTTATCCATCCCCTCTACCATTACCGCCTGGGCCTTTTGTATGAGAGAGCGGGAGAGGTCCCGAAGGCCAAGGCTCAATACGAGAAATTTCTCGAACTCTGGAAGGACGCCGACCCCGGCCTCCCCGAAGTCGAGGACGCCCGGAGCCGCCTGGCCGCCCTGAGCTAAGCCTTGCCTGGGAGGCCTCTTCCTATTCGCCATCCCCTATCCTGAAGAATTAATACGAGGTGTTATATTTGCAGCACGCCAAACGGGGGTTATTAGAAAATCGTCTTCTTAGCCTACAACAATCAGCGACTTGAGAAAAAAGAGATCTACAGATTGCGTCCCGGATTAGGTTCTGTTGGGATTGACCGGCTCTTGGCCGTATGTTATAAGCAAAGAGACCCGGTTCTTATGCGATTGGATAAAAGAAATCTCGAGAATCTCGACGATCCGACGGCGGCCATCTACAGGGAAAAAAGCCCTCGCGAGCGTCTCGATATCGCTTTTGGGCTATGGTCGTTAGCGAAGTCCATACTGGTCAACAGCTTGCGGTCTTTGCATCCCGACTGGGATGAAAAGAAAATCCAGGAAGAGGCCGCCAGGAGAATATCTCATGGAGCCGTCTGATCTTCTCCGCCATATCGTCGAGTCCTAGAAAAGCTGAATATCCGCTACTTCATCACGGGCGCAGTGGCTTCCATTGCCTATGGTGAACCCAGGCTGACCAACGATATCGATAT
>CAZYWP010000052.1:0-3694 GCA_964651495.1 uncultured Eubacteriales bacterium
TTCCTTGGCATGGAACTTGCCTGATGTACGGGCGGGAAGGCGAATGACATCCGGCGCAAAAGAAAGGGCTAAACCGGGCCCGGGAAAATCCTCATCCTTGATTGGCCTGATTCTGCTCGTCCTTTTATTCGGGCCGGCCTCAGCTGGGGCCGTTGGCGCCGCAGACGATACGGCCAGGCAGTTCATCCTGGACAGCGGGCTGAAAGTGTTCCTGCTCGAGAAGCGGAATTTTCCGCTGGTCAACGTGGTGACGGCCGTGAATTTGGGGACGAAAGACGAAACACCCGCCACCAGCGGCCTCGTGCACGTCCTGGAGCATTACATCCTTTTCCGGGGGACCGAGCTGCGTTCGGGTAGTGAAGTCGGCCGCGATGTCCGGCGCCACAGCGGCTATTTCAACGCCCATACCGGACAGGATCTGGCCCTCTTCGAGCTCACCGTCCCGGCAGAACACGCCGAGTTCGCCCTGGACAATCAGAAGGATATCCTGTTCAACCTCAAGCTGACCCAGGAGGAACTGGACCGCGAGAAAGAGGTCGTGCTGGAGGAATTCAACCAGATGGAAGACGACCCTTTCCTGCAGGCCACGTCGATCGCTTACAAGAACCTGTTTGGCGGACACCCCTACGGGAATCCGCCTCATGGAGACAAAGACGTCATCCGTGGCTTCAGCGCAGAGAAAATTCAGGAGTTTTACCGGAAATACTGCGTTCCGGCCAATTGCTCGCTCGCCGTCGTCGGCGATTTCGGCCTTAAAGACATGGAAGACAAAGTGCGCCGGGTCTTCAACGAGATCAAAGGGTTGCCCCCGGAAAAGCCCGGGTTCGAGCCGGCTCGGCCTCCCGAAAAGCCTGTCCGGGTGGAAATCGAGATGGATGTCAAAAAGGCCTATCTGGTCATCGGGGCCCTCGCTCCGGACTATAACAGCCCTGAACAATACACCTTTGATGTTCTGACCGAAATCCTGGGCCGCGGCGTCAACCCTATGCTCTTCCGGGCGCTGTGGGGCAGGCGGAAGCTGGTGGAGACGGTATCGATGTCCTACCATGCGCATAAGCATGGCGGCGCGATTCTCACCTACCTCACCCTCGACCCCAGGGATATCCGGGCCGCGGAGCGCGAGGCGACGAACTTCCTCAAAAGGGTGCGGGAGGAGAACTTCTCGCCCCGGGACGTCTTCGGTGAAGAGCAGCGGTACGCTTATGATTTCCTGGGCGGAGCCAAGAACCGGATCAAATACGGCGCCCAGCAATCCCAGGAGAAAGGCCTTTTCCTGGCGACTTCGCTCGCCCGGTTCATGCTCCTGAGCGACGGGCAGGAGGGCAAAAATTATCTCGAAAGCATCGAAAACGTAAAATCATCCGACCTGCGCAAGGCGGCGGCAAAATACCTGGGCCGGGGCGATTTCGTGGTGGTGGCGGTCGTTCCGAAAAAGAAAAACTCATCATGATGGGCACAAGAAAAGGACTGGCTTTTCTGGTCGGAGGCTGCGCCGTCCTGGCGCTCCTCTCTTTTAGCGCAGGATCGTCCGCCGGTCAGGATCAACGCTGGAAGCTTGAAGCGCAGAAAAGGACGCTGGACAACGGACTGACGTTAGTTATCGAGCGGGACGGGTCATCGGAGACGACGGTCATTCAAATTCTCGTCC
Source organism: uncultured Eubacteriales bacterium (assembly GCA_964651495.1). Classification (GTDB taxonomy): domain Bacteria; phylum Acidobacteriota; class Aminicenantia; order Aminicenantales; family UBA8522; genus CAZNVB01. Next base: position 1,649 of record CAZYWP010000052.1, read on the forward strand.
GCGGGGGTAAGCGGGCCGAGCCTGAGGGAAAGTCGGGCCTGGCTTTTCTAACCACGCGGCTGGCTGTCGAAATCCCGGACTCGGACAAGGTCCGGGAACTGATGAGCATGGCCACCGGGTTCTCGGTGGCGTCCCGGGGAGACTATTCCCTCATCAACATCGAATGCCTCTCCTCGAACCTGGAGCCGACGCTGAAAATCCTGTCCAAGATCATCCTGGATCCGCTGTTCTCCAGCCTGAGAATAGACGCGGTCAAGGACTACATGCGTCACCAGAGCCGGGTCGAAGAGGATGATTCTGTAGTCGTCGGCCACCTGGCGAGCCTGCGGGCTTTCTTCTCCAGTCCCGGCTATGCCGGGTCGGTCTACGGAGAGGAAAAGACCATCGAGGCCATCAAGGGCAGGGACATTGCCGAATTTTACAGGCGTCATTTCATCGCCACTAACCTGATTGTGGTGGTCATATCCGACCTCGAAGAACAGAGGATCATCGAGATCGTCGGAGGGGCTTTGGCAGGGCTATCCCGGGGCGATGCTCTTCCCTTCGAGCCGGTCGGCCTCCGCGTTCCCGAGGAAAAAACCGCCGTGATCGAGAGAGACACCAAGCAGAGCTATATCTCCCTGTCTTATCCCCTGCCCGAGGCGAGCCCCCGCGGTTATGCCCTTTCCTACCTGCTCGAAAATCTCCTGGGCAAAGGTCCGGGGTCCCGTCTCTGGCCTCTCCGTTCGGAAAAAAGGCTGGCCTACAACGTGAACTCGCGGCTGACACAGAAGTTGGATGGAGGGCTTCTCGAGGCCTATCTGGAAACAGACAACAGCAAAAGGGAGACCGCGCGGGTCGAGCTGAGGAGCGTGCTGGACGAGCTGGCCGAGAACGGGGCCGACGCCGCTGAGCTCTCAACGGCCAAGGCCGCCGCCAGGGCGAGTTTCCTGCGTGACAACGAGGTCAAAGAAACCCGGGCCAGCACTCTGGCTGCTTTCGAGGCGCTGGGCCTGGGTTTCGGCTATTTCAACGGGTTATTGAACGAGATGGGTGCCATCAAGCTGGAAGAGATGAACGCGTTTATAAAATCCGTGCTGGCGCGCGAGAAAGCCTTCGAAGTCGTGGTCGGTTCGGGCCTGGAAAAGAAATAGCGGAAGGGCTAGTCTTCTTGGTTTTTCCTGGCCAGTTCCCTGGCCTTAAGAGCGGCGTATTCGACAACGAGGCTGACCTCCTCCTCCGATCCGCCCAGGCTGGCTGTGATCTCGGTCTGGGGAGTCTGCCAGAGCGAACTGAGCACCAGATGGCCCAGGGTGATGGCCTCTCCCCAGTTGGAGAAGTCGTCCCGGTAGGAGGAATCGAGCCAATTCATATTTTCCTCGACTGGCCGGCCGAACTTCTGGACCAGGGCATCCTTGATCCTCCGGTAGTCCTCGAGATAAGCGTTCTTATCTTCCGGAGAGGTGTTGAGGAAGAAGAATTTCGTCTTGCTCAGCTTATTAGCGGCGAAAATATACTCGATGGCGCAGTCCATGTTGATGACCTTCTGGAGGTATCTCATGATGTCCTGCCCCTTGCCTCTTTCCTGAGAAGACGGCTTCCCCTCCATCTCCAGGATGTACTTCTTGCTTACCCCCCACTGCATCTCGTCGAACTTGCGGGGCACATAGTCCACCCTGAAGAATTCTTTCTCCTCCATGATGGTGATGGTCCGAAGTGGGTCGAACATCAGTTCGACGGCGCTGTCGAAGACGTAGCCCGACTTGGTGGCGCCCGTTTTCTCCGATTTGAAGCAGACGTAGTACCAGGACTTTCTCATTTTGCCGCCGTAGAGAAGGGAAAGGATGGCGCCCTGCTCGATCGTTTCGATGACCGGGCTGCCTTCATCAGGCTGGAGAAAGACATGGGCATAGTCCCAGACGACTCTGATCTTTTTTTCAAACGCTCCCAGAGAGGCGGGGCAGACGACCAGCGCTGCCATCAATACAACAAGAAACCCGCCCGCTGTCCCTTTCGCTCTTTTAACCATGTCAGTGTCCTTTCTCTCCAGGATTTGCGGTTCCCGGC
>CAZYWP010000052.1:3794-19007 GCA_964651495.1 uncultured Eubacteriales bacterium
TTCCCGGCCCGGTCCGGAGAACTGATCTTAGATTGAATCTTTAGCGGGAAGGGCACAATCCTCCCTAAGGGTGATTCGGGGCGGGAATTCTCTTCACCTCAAGAGAGTAACCGCCGCCGGGGCGGAGGGCGGCCGGCGACCGGCCGCGTCGTCCTCTAAACGCCGGAGATCTCGGCCAGCTTGTTCAGTTCCTGCCAGTCGCGGTCCACTTCCTTCTGGATCGCCTCCAGCATCCAGGTATTCTCCTCCTTGAACAGGTGACGGAAGCGGCCCTGCGATTTCAGCCATTCCAGGACGGGCTTCTTTTCTTTCGGCTTGTAATTGATCTTGTATTTCCCGTTTTCTACTTCGTAGAGCGGCCAGACGCAGGTATCGGCAGCCATCTGGGCCAGCTTGATCCCCTGCGATTCGTCGTACTTCCATTCGGTCGGGCAGAGGCAGAGGACATTCAGGAAGGCCGGTCCGTCGGCCTCGAACGCCTTCTTGGCCTTGTTGTAGAGGTCCTGCCAGCGGTGCGGACTGGCCTGGGCGACATAGGGGATGTTGTGGGCCGCCAGGATCTTGGTCAGGTCTTTCCTCTTCTGGACCTTGCCCGGGCTCTGCGACCCCGCCGGTGAGGTCGTGGCCGAAGCGCCGAGGGGAGTCGCCGAAGAGCGCTGGCCACCAGTGTTGGCATAGACGTTATTGTCGTAACAGACGTAGACGATTTTGTGGCCCCGCTCCATGGCGCCGGAGAGGGCTTGGATTCCGATGTCGTAGGTGCCGCCGTCACCGCCCACTCCCAGGAATTTGATCTTCGTGTCGGCGGGAATTTTTCCCTTGTTCTTCAAGGCCTTGAACATCGCCTCGACCCCGGCGATCGTCGAGGCGGCGTTCTCGAAAGCGCTGTGGACCCACATGCAGTTCCAGGCGGTCCGGGGAAAGATTGTAGTGCAGACTTCGAGACAGCCGGTAGCGTTGGCCACGACAATCGGGTCCTCGGTCGCCCGCAGGATAATCTTGAAAATCAGGGGAATCCCGCAGCCGAGGCACATGCCGTGCCCGGCGACGAGCCGGTCTTCCATTTGAGCCAGGTCTTTAAGCTTAACTGCCATTTTCGTTTCTCCTTAGCCAGCCCTTTTTCTACTCTCTCAGGTTGATGTAGCCGAGCATTTCGTCCACTTTCCCGCCGGCAGCGGTTTTCTCGAGCTTCCGGGCGACCTCCTTGAAGTGCTCGACTTTGATATCGCGGCCGCCCAGCCCGTAAACATAGTTGACCATTTTCGGCCGCGCCTCGAAGTCGTACAGCGCCGACCGGATCTCGGTGAACAGGGGAGCGCCGAAAGCGCCGGGCGCCGAGGAGCGGTCCAGGACCGCCACGGCTTTCATGTTTTTCAGGGCCTCGGCGATCTTTTCATGGGGGAAGGGCCGGAAGACCCGCGGCTTGAGGAGGCCGATCTTGAGGCCTTCGCCCCGCAGCTCATCGATCGCATCCTTCCCCGTTCCGGCGGCCGAGCTCATGACGACGATGCAGAGCTCGGCGTCATCCATCCTGTATTTCTCGAAAAACCCGTAGCTGCGGCCGAACGTCTTGCCGAATTCCCTGCCGATGGCTTCGATCACCGGCGGCGAATTCTCGATTCCCTCAATCTGGCTCCTCTTGTGTTCGAAGTAGTAGTCGGTGAAATCGATCGGCCCGACGGTGAACTTGCGGCTCGTATCCAGCAACGGGAAAGGGGGCTTGAATTCGCCGACGAATTTTTTGACCGCCTGGTCATCTTCCACCTGGACGCCCTCGGAGGAATGGCTGATGATGAACCCGTCCAGGCCGACGAAAATCGGGGTCAGGACATCCGGATGTTCGGCGATGCGGAAGGCCTGGATGAAGTTGTCGTAGGCTTCCTGGCAATTTTCCGAGTAGATTTGGATCCAGCCGGAGTCCCGGGCGCCCATGGTGTCGCTGTGGTCGCCGTGAATGTTGATCGGGGCGCTCAGCGCCCGGTTGGCGATGGCCGCGACGATGGGCAGCCTCAACCCGGCTGCGATGTAGAGCATCTCCCACATCAGGGCGAGTCCCTGGGAGCAGGTGGCCGTCATCACCCGTCCTCCGGCAGCGGCCGCGCCGATGCAGACGCTCATGGCGCTGTGCTCGCTCTCGGGACAGACAAACTCGCCGCTGATCAGCCCGTCCGCCTTGAACGAAGCGATCGTCTCGACGATGGCGGTCGAAGGCGTGATCGGGTAGGCGGCGACGACATCGGGGTCGACCTGGCGGACGGCTTCGGCGATGGTCTGGTTGCCGTTCAGGATCTTGATTCCCTTCATTTTTTTCTCCCTTCGGCCAGCTGGGGCTCTTCTTTCACCATGATGATGGCCTTTTCCTTGGTCGGGCATTCTTCGGCGCAGAGGCCGCAGCCGGTGCAGTAATCATAATTGAAACCGGTGACCTTGCCGTCTTCGACCCGGATGGCGAAATGCGGGCAGAAGAGCCAGCAGAAGAAGCACTGGATGCAGTTCTCTTCGATAAACTCCGGCTTTCGGCCCGACCGCCACGTGCCGGTGCGATTGGAAACGGAGTTGCCCGCCGCGAGGTTGATCGTTCCGAGAGTGAGCTCTTTCCAAGTTTCTTTTTTCATGCTTCTTTGACCTCCTGGAAGGCCCGGTCGATGGTCCGCAGGTTCATCTGGACAACCTCGGGCCGCAGTTTTTTGGCCAGAGAGACTTCGATTTTTTCCTTGAATTTAGCCAGGTCCATCAACTCGAGGACCTTGACGAGGGCGGCGACCATCGGAACATTCGGGATGGCCCGCCCCAGTTCGTCTCTGGCGATCGTGTAGGCGTCCAGGGAGTAAATCTTGCGGCCGCCCAGTTTCAGGCGTTCCCGGACCAGGGCGATGTCAAAGGTCGTGTTCATCAGAAATACGGCATCCTCCTTGGCTCCGTCGGCGATATCGACAAGCCCCAACAGGCTGGGGTCCGTAACGACCACGATATCGGGGTAGTAAACCTGACTATGAGTGCGGATGGGCTTCCGGCTGATGCGGTTGAACGCCAGGATCGGCGTGCCTCTCTTCTCGGCCCCGAATTCAGGGAACGCCTGGACGTATTTCCCCTCTTCCGAGGCGAGGACGTCGGCCAGGGTCACGGCCGCGGTGACGACCCCCTGGCCGGCCCGCCCGTGCCAGCGAATCTCCAGTGTCTCTTTCATTGAACCTCCTCTCTGTTCACGGACACATGTGATAACATTTGGCCATGCGATATGATGATAAAGGCGTGATAATACCAGAAATACGCTCGAAAATCACTCCTTGAGTTCGGTCCGGCCTTCGATCGCCCTCTTGATGGTGACCTGATCGGCGAAATCGATGTCCGACCCGACCGGCAGCCCCATGGCCAGCCTGGTCAGGCGCAGCGGGTGGTCTTTCAGGATTTTCACCAGGTAGAGAGCGGTGGCTTCGCCCTCGGCCGTGGGGTTAGTGGCGATGATGATTTCCCGGAAATTCCCTTTCTCGACCCTCTGGACAAGCTTCTCCAGGCGAAGCTCATCGGGTCCGACGCCCCGGAGCGGCGCCAGCGTCCCCAGAAGGACATGGTAGCGGCCCTGGAAGACGCCGGTTTTTTCGATCGAAGAGATGTTATAGGGCTCCTCGACGACGCAGAGGACGTCATTCGCCCGCTCGCCGTCGGCGCACATCTCGCAGGGGTCGACGTGGGTGATGTTGTTGCAGACCGAGCAATAAAAAATCTTCCGCTTGGCCTCACGAATGGCCTCGGCCAGGCGATCGGCATCTTCCTGGGGCAGCCCGAGGACATAGAATGCGATTCTTTGGGCCGTTTTGGCCCCGATGCCGGGAATCCTCTTCAGCTCCTCGATGAGCCGGTGGAGAGGCAGGGCGAAGTCGAACATCAGAATAAACCGGGGATCTTGAGCCCGCCGCCCAGGCCGCTCAGCTTTTGCGAGAGATGCTCATCCACCTTAGCGACGGCGTCGTTGAAGGCGGCCGTGATCAGGTCCTGGAGCATTTCCACGTCCTCTTTGCTGACGACCTCGGGGTCGATCCGGACGGAGATCAAGTTCTTCTGGCCGTCCAGGGTGATGGTGACCATGCCGCCGCCGCTCGACCCCTCGAGGCGCAATTCGGCCAGCTCTTGCTGCAGCTTCTCCTGCATTTCCTTGGCCGTTTTGAGCATTTTTTGAAGATTGGTGATATCTTTCATCCCTATTCTCTCTCCTTCGTCCGCTTGATCGGTTCGACGGACAGGATCTGGGCCCGGAACTTGTCCATGAAGGCCTGGACCGAAGGGTCTTTCAGGGCCAGCTCCGTCTCTTTTTCTCGCCTGTTCTCCCTGCCCACCAGGGAGTCGACAATATGGACCTTGGCCTTCTGTCCGAGAATTGCGGAAGCGATTCTCTCCACGGTCCGGGTCTCTCGCTGGACGGATTCCCGGTAGAAATCCTCGCCGGCCGGGAAGGCGATCTCCAGGATGACCGGGTTATCGATGACGAACCTTTTCTCCGGGTGGAATTTGATGTCCAAGGACTCATCTTTGATCTTGAAGGAGGTCAGCCGTCCGAAGATGGCCGCCAGCGAGCTCTTCTCCTTCTGCATCTCGGCCAGAATTTTCTGGAAGACCTCTTTTTCTTCGTTCCGTGGCTTCGGGGCCGGCGCTGGGGCGCCCGATGGAGCCACGGGTTCCGAGCGGCCGGGACCGGTCTCACTCCGAAGCGGCGGAAGCGTTGCAGTTTCGTCTGCCGGAGCAGGGTTGCCGGCGTCGAGCTTCATTTTCTCGACCTGGGAAATGAGGTCCTGGAGAGGAACGATTTTTTTGTAGTGGCAGAGTTTGACCAGCAGCGTCTCCAGATAGATCTGGGGGTGGGATGAATAGCGGAGCCCCGGCTCCGCCTGCTGGAGTGAGAGGATAAAGCGGAGGAGCTCTTCCGTCGAGGCTTTTTCTGCTTCTTTCCTGTGCTCCTCAAGCTCTTCAGCGTTCAGGGGAAGCAGGTCTTTCGGTTCCTTGACCGACTTGGCCAGCAGGAGGTTGCGGAAGTGTTCGACGAGCTCCCTGTAGAAAAAGCGCAGGTCGTACCCGCGTTCGATGACCTTCTCGACGAGGGCGAAAATCCGCGCTGCATCCTGACCCAGGATCAAGCTCGAGCATTCGAAAAGGATGTCCTTGCTGATCACTCCGAGGATTTCCTTCAAATCGTCGTCCTGGATGGCATCGCCAGAAAACGCCACGGCCTGGTCGAGCAGGCTCTGGGCATCCCGCAGGCTCCCTTCCGAGGCCTCGGCGAGGAGACTAAGGCCGTAGGGAGAAATCGTCAGTTTTTCTTTCTGGGCGATTTCGAGCAGGTGGTTGATGATCTCCTTCTGGGAGATCTTCTTGAACTCGAAATGCTGGCAGCGGGAAACGATGGTGGGGGGCACCTTGTGGAATTCCGTGGTGGCGAAGATGAAGACGGTGCGCTCGGGCGGCTCCTCAAGGGTCTTCAGCAGGGCATTGAAGGCGTGTGTGGACAGCATATGGACTTCGTCGATGTAAATGATCTTGTTTCGGCTGTGAATAGGTCTGTATTTAGCCGTATCCCTGATGGGGCCGATATCCTCGACAGTCCGGCTTGAGGCGCCGTCGATCTCGAGGACATCGACCGAGCGGTCCTCGTTGATGGCCACGCAAAACTCGCACTTGTTACAGGGCGTCGGCGTGGGCCCGGACTGACAATTCAGGGCCTTGGCCAGGATCCGGGCGACCGTCGTCTTGCCCACGCCACGCATCCCTGAGAATATGTAAGCCTGAGCGACGCGGTTGGCCCTGATGGCGTTCTGGAGGGTCTGGACGACGGCCTTCTGGCCGATCATCTCCTCGAAATTCTTGGGCCTGTATTTGCGGGCGTATATGACATACGGCTTTTCCATTGTTGGTGATTCGCGGAGAGGAAAAAAATCTCCTTTTAAAGTACCGTTTATATTAACACATTTCTTCCCCGTTGCCAAAGGATATTTTATAATTGCATAGCGGAGTTTATCGAATTGCAGCGACGAAGTCTTATCGAAATCCACCTCGCTACGGCGCTCTTCGGGCTGGCCGGGCTGTTCGGCAAGTGGATCGCCCTCTCCCCGGTCCTGATCGTCTTCGGAAGGGTGGCCTTCGCCAGCCTGGCCCTGGGCGCAATTCTTCTGGCGACCGGACAGAGCCTGCGCCGGCTGGGGCGGGAATCCGGCTGGCTGCTCCTCGGGCTGGGGGGAATTCTCGCCGCCCACTGGGTCTCCTTTTTTCAATCGATCCAGGTCTCTTCGGTCGCCGTCGGCCTCCTCGCCTATTCCTCTTTCCCCATATTTACGGTCTTTTTGGAACCCCTGCTGACCCGGGAAAAAATCGACCGGGTGAATCTTGTCCTGGCCGGACTCTGCCTCGCGGGCGTGTTTTTGATCATCCCGCGCTTCGACCCGGCTGATATGATCTTCCGCGGGGTCCTCTGGGGGCTCCTGTCAGGGCTGACTTTCGCGGTTCTCGCCGTCTTCAACCGACGACTGGCGCAAAAATATTCCAGCCTGGCCATCTCCTTCTACGAGGATCTGTTTGCCTTCCTGTTCCTTTTTCCCTTTATCTGGGGGTCCGGCGGCGGGGTCACGGGGAAGAGCCTCCTCCTGCTCGCCGTCCTGGGGGTCGTCTGCACGGCGGGGTCGCACACGCTGTTTATCTCCGGAATGCGTCGGGTCAGGGCCCAGACGGCCAGCATCATCAGCTCGCTCGAGCCGGTCTACGGGATTCTGCTGGCCTTGTTTTTCTTGGGCGAGCGGCCGTCGTCCCGCACTCTCGCGGGGGGAGTGATTATCCTCGCCGCCGTCGGGCTCGTCTCGGCTAAAGAGGCGGCCAGGGCGCGGGCCGCTTAGTCTTATTCTTTTTTCTTGATCCGGCCCTTGACTGTCTTCTCTTCTTCTTGGTGCCGTTCCGCGATCTTGGATTTTTCTTCCTGGTGCTGTTTCTTCAGCTCTTTGGCCCTGACCTCATAATCTTTCTGGATTTTCTGTTTCTCGGCGTTGCCCGAGGCCAGCCTTTTTTCGTCCTCGACTTTCCTCTGCAGCTCGGCTTCGTCCTTTTTCTGGCTTTCCTCGACCATCTGGATCTCCTCGTCCTGGTCATTTCTGAGCCGCCGCTCCATGTCGCTGCCAGGATATTGTCGTTCCATTTCCTCCCTGCGGATCTCGGGGACTTTTTCTTCCGCTTCTTCCTTTTGCAGCGCGGCCTTTGGCTTGGCCGTCTCGTTTTTCTTGACTACAGGGCGGTAGATGTTGACCGCATCCCCGGAAACGCGGGACTCGCCGGGCCGGCGGGCGTCCTCGAGCTGGTAGAGCGAGACTTCGCTGCCGACGAGGCGGCGGACCTGCTCGACGTCCACCCCGTCGTTGAAGATCTGCCTGTTTCTCTGGGCCAGGTTGGATTTGTGGACGGTGAAATTGACGATCGTCGCGTTACGCTCAAAAGGAAGGACATAGCGGTCGAGATAGTCGTGCTGAAAATGTCGGCCTTCGATGAACACCCAATGGTGCTGGGGAAAATCGTAGGGCAGGGAGCGGATGCCGATTCCGGCCACAAATTCAACGTCGGGCGGCAGAGGCGCCCAGCCGATGTACAGATTCCCCCAGCGCCAGGTGACCCATGCCGGTGCCCAAACGGTGCCGGGAACCCAAAACCAGCCGAGACGGCGGTCCCAACCCCAGCGGCCGTAATGAAACGGAGCCCAGCCCCATTCGTCATAGGACACCCAGGTCCAGCCATAATTCGTCCAGGCCCAGCGGCCGTAGGTGTAAGGACGCCACCTGGGGCCGACGCGGCGCGGGATCCAGACGTACCCATATGGGGAATAACTGGTCCAGACTCCGTAGGGAGCCAGGTAATCATAGAAATAGGCGCTATCGGTCTCTTCCGGGTATTCTTCGTAACTCCTGTCGTAACGGTCCTCGCGGGGCGGGCGCGGCGCGGGCTGGCTTTGCTCTCCTTCATAAGGAACGTAAATCACGCAGCTCGATAGGAAAACGATTCCCAAGAGGATGGCCAGGACGTTCTTTTTCATGGTTTTTTCTCCTCCAAACACCTATTTTCTCTGCAAACATTGTGCCAGAGTGCATTCCCCCGTGTTGAGGGGAAATGGCATCTCTTATGCTCCTTATTATGTCCAAAAAAAAGGACAGCTGCAACATCAAGGCTCAAAATTGAGAGTAATTCACCATTAATTGAGTATTCTTATCAAGCCGATAGGAGAATGGGCAATTCGCTCAGCTCAGCCGCTTGAAGACCTGCTTGATCCTCTTGAACGCCCAGTTGAGGTCCTTCTGCCTGACGATCAGGGGCGGCGCGAACCGGATGACGTTGTCATGGGTCTCCTTACATAGAAGGCCTTCCTTCTTGAGCTCCTCGCAAAACCGCCGGGCGCCTCCGGCTTCCGGCCGGAGCTCGACCCCGATGAGCAGCCCCTTTCCCCTGACTTCCTTGATCTGCTTGCTCCGGATTTTTTTCAACTTGGCGAGGAAATAGGCCCCCACCTCGGCGGCGTTGACGACGAGCTTTTCGTCTTGGAGCACGCGAAGCGCCTCGCGGGCCACGGCGCAGGCCAGAGGATTTCCGCCGAAGGTGGAACCGTGCTCGCCGGGTTTGAAGACACCCAGGATTTCGCGGGATGACAGCGTGGCCGAGATGGGATAGCAGCCGCCGCCCAACGATTTGCCGATGACTACCATGTCGGCCTTCACGCCTTCGTGTTCGCAAGCGAAAATTTTGCCGGTTCGGCCCAGGCCCGTCTGGATCTCATCGGCGATGAACAGGACATTGTTGGCGGCGCAAACTTCCTTGGCTGCCTTGAGATAGCCTTCGGGCGGGATGAGGACGCCGGCTTCGGCCTGGATGGGCTCGACGAGGAAAGCGGCGGTATTGGGGGTAATGGCCTGGCGCAGGGCCTCGACATCTCCGTACGGGATGACCTTGAAACCTGGTGTGAACGGCCCGAAATCGTTCCTATAGAGCGGCTCGGTCGAGAAGCTGATGATGGTCACTGTCCGGCCGTGGAAATTGTTGGCGCAGGCGATGATCTCCGCCTGGTCCTGGGGGACGCCTTTCTTCTGATAGGCCCATTTCCGGGCGCATTTGATGGCCGTTTCGATCGACTCGGCCCCGGAGCTCATCGGCAGGACCATCTCGTAGCCGGTCAGAGCGGAGAGCTCTCGGGCCAGGAGCGGCCATTGGTCGTTGCGGAAGGCGCGGGAGGTCAGGGTCAGGCGTTTGGCCTGGCTCTGGACGCACTTGACGATCCGGGGATGACAGTGACCCTGGTTAACGGCGGAGTAGCCGCTCAAAAAGTCGAGGTATTTCCGGTCTTCGACGTCCCAGACCCAGATTCCTTTTCCCTTGGTCAGGACGGCGTCCAGGGGATGGTAGTTATGAGCGCCGTAAAGGTCCTCGATGACGATATAATCGCGGCTCTCCATGATGACTCCTTTCTTATAAAAATCAGAATGGCCGCTTCCCTCGTGGAAGCTTACGTGCTGGCGGAGAGGGTGGGATTCGAACCCACGGTACGCCAATCTAGACGCACACACGCTCTCCAGGCGTGCTCCTTAAGCCGCTCGGACACCTCTCCGCTCCTGACAGAATTCAGCTTTTTTAAAGAGCTGAGAAGATAATCAAATTAACAGAATTGCCGGTTTTGGTCAATGAAACATTGGATCCATATTCCTGTGATGAGGGCGGGTCCTTCTATGATTATAGAACTATCACGAAATTTGAAATGCTCCTCGATGAAAGAGGATCAATCAGAAAACGTAGTCCTTGAACTTGAGTCCCTTGGTCTTGATGGTCGTTCCCATCGCTTTGTCCAGACCGGCCAGGGCGATTTTGTAATCGATGATCGCCTTGATCTCGTCAACCTTGGCCTGGGAAAGGTTCTTCTGGTAGGTGATCAGCCATTCGCTGCCGACGAGCCCGAGTTGGTAGCGCTGCGTTTCGGCGGCGACCTGTTTTTCCACCAGCTCCCGGTAGCGGGCTGAAGTCTCGATTTTCTTGGCGCTGGTATCAAGATTCTTGATGGCATCCAGCACTTCGACCTTGATCGCCTTCTGTTCTTTTTCCAGCTGGAGATTGGCCTGCTCTTGCGCCAGCTTGGCCCGGGCCAGACCGGCCCGCGAAAAGAAATTCGCCAGGGGAACCGTCAGGGTGACGTCGACGGACAGGTTTTGATAGGTCCCCTTGAGAATATCCTTGATCGATTGGCCGCGGCTGCCGACGATCCTGTCCACTATGATGCCGGTCAGAGGGTTGTTGTCCTGGAAAATATACCTCACGCCCGACTGGCCGGGAAACCACAAAGAGAGGTTGAGGTCGAGCTGGGGCAGGAGCTGGTTTTTCGAGTAGCCGATATCAGACGCGGCGTTGGCGATCAGGCTCTCGGAACGTTCAATCTCCGGCCGCTCGGCCAGAGCCGTCCGGAGAGCCTCCTCGTAGGTGACCGCCCGCTTTTCCACCTCAGGCTGGTCGGTGGGGATGATGGCGGTGATTTCCTGCCCGGCCGCAGCCGCAGCGCCCTTAGCCTCCCCCTCGACCGGGATGTTGAGCAGGGACTTAAGGCGGTTTTCCATCTTCTGGACCTGGAGCCGGGCGGAGAGAATCCCATTCTCGTACCCGGCGGCCTGGGCCTCGGCGCTCAGCACCTCGATGGCCGATTTCGTCCCGATCCGGGCGGCCTCCCGGTTCCGCTTGAGCATCTCCCGGCTCAGGTCGAGAGATTGCTCCAGGACGCGCAGGCTCTCGCGGGCGTAATAAAGGTTCCAATACGCTTCTTCGACACTGTAAATCGTCTGCAGCAGAGTTGATTTGAGGGTGGCGACGGACATGTCAAACTGGCGCTCGGCCTTGATCGTCTCGTAGCGGTTGATTTTGAGACCGAACCCCCGCAGCAGCGGCTGCTTCAGGCGAAGGCGAAATTCACCGTAATAAGAAGGATTGACTGTCGTAAAAGCGCGGGATGTATCGGTCTTCTGCGTGTAAAGGCTAAGCGTAGCCTCTGTTCCGGTGGGGATCCGCTGAGTGAGGTCGAGATAGTAATAGTCCCGCTTAGTGGAGACGGTCGGTCCCTCCACTCCCCAGGTGCTCGGGATGTCCTGGTTGAGGTAGGAGGAGTTCACCTGGAACTGGGGCAGAAATTGCTCCCGTGTCTGCGAGGCCGAGGCCGCGTCCATCTCGGGATTCAGGACCTCGATGCGCAGGTCAAGGTTCGCCTCCAGGGCCTGGCGGATGCAGTCGGTAAGGGCCAGTCTCAGAGGCCGCGGGTTGTCCTGAGCCTGGATCGCAGGCGTGTTTTGCGTATTGTCCGGACGGGTTCCTGCCCTTAGTGGGGACGCAACCGGCCCGTTCATGACAAAAAGGAAGATGGACAAAACGGTCATGCTCTTCAAGAAATTGCTCCGATGCATGGTTTCCCTCCTCAGATATTACAGCTTATCTCAAGAAATATTCGTTGTCTGGATTCGCCGGAAGATGTTGATGATGTCCTTGAGAAGGGCGGCGGCCGCGCCCCGCGGGTCCGATTTCCCGCCCGTTACGGTTACTTCGCCCATCGTGTCGGTGAAAAAGGTGATCCCCTTGTTCGTTCCGTTGACGCCGAAAAGCGGGTGGGCGCAGTCGATGGCAGTGAGCTTCACTTCGGCTTTGAATCGAGCGCCGGCTTTGTGGATTTTGCCCAAAAGCTTCAGGACTTTTCCCTCGGCTTTGGCGGCAATCCGGAGATGATCAGGAACTTCGGTTATCCCCTGCACATCGATATCGCCGAGCGTCAGGTCGAGCCCCAGCACGGCATTGGCCAGGAGGAGAATCTTGACCGCTGTATCCCATCCTTCCACATCCTGGGATGGATCGGGTTCGGCGATGCCTTTCGCCTTTGCCTCCCGGAGAGCGTCTTCATAGCGAATCCCCTGGGCCATCTGCGTCAAGATATAGTTTGTCGTCCCGTTGAGGATCCCTTCGATTCGCATGATTTCAGCGCCAGCGAGTGAATATACGCCGAGGTCAAGGCCGGGGAGAGCGGCGCCCGCCGCGGCGCTGAATTCGAGCGCCAGACTTTTATCTTCAGCCTTTTGCTTCAGACCCTTGAAATCGACGACGAGAGGGCCTTTATTCGCGGTCACGACATGACAGCCGTTGTCCAGAGCAAGTCGAACAAAGCTCAGGGCAGGCTCCCCCGTCTTGAGGTTTGACGGCGTGCACTCGACAACGGCTCCAGGCTCGATCGCCTTGAGAGCTGCTTCCAGGTTGAGGCCTTGTCGCCAGGATGGATGTCCGGTGAGGTCTCCGATCGGGCCCCCGGGCCAACTCTTGCTCGTGATCGGCCGGTCGGACAGTACTCCCCCTTTGGAGTTTAAAATTGCCCGTATGGCGAGGTCGAGTCCGTTTCGCCCTTTTACTCGGTCTGACTTTTCATCGACCAGGCGATAGAACGCCCGGCCGACATGGCCGAACCCGATTAAGATAAGACTGATCGTTTTTTCTGTCATGGGCCGGACAGGACTCTGGGCCCTCCCGAAGGAACTGGCGGAGAGGGTGGGATTCGAACCCACGATCCCGGTTGCCCAGGATAACGGTTTTCGAGACCGTCGCCTTCAACCACTCGGCCACCTCTCCGCAGACGACTCAATGAGGTCATCGCCAGGCATCAAAGATGCCGTAGCAATCTCAACCTAATATTGCGTCGCTTCTGCTGGCGATAACCGGAAAAGCAGAAGCCAGTGCCAATATTTCTTTATTAGCGCTTAGCTTTAAAAAATTCCCCGAGAATTTGACCGCATTCCTCCGCCAGCACGCCGCCCTGGATTTCCGGCCGATGGTTCATCTTTTGAAATGGAAACCTAATCACCGACCGGACGGCCCCGGCCTTCGGATCGGTTGCGCCAAAAACAAGCCTCCGGACCCTGGCCTGGACGATGGCGCCAAGGCACATGGCGCACGGTTCGAGCGTGACATACAGGTCACAGCCGGCCAGCCGATAATTTTTTTGTTTGGCGGCGGCCCTCCGGATGGCCACGATTTCCGCGTGCGCCGTGGGGTCGTTCTTGCCGACCGGCTGATTATAACCGCGTGCTAGAATTCGTCCGTCAGCGACTAGGACGGCTCCGACCGGCACCTCTCCCCTGCTCCTAGCCTTATTGGCCTCGGCAAACGCCCGGCGCATCCATTTTTCGTCATCTTCGGCCATCATTTCCAGAAGAGCCAGATTTTACACGCCCTCGGCCGAATTTACAACTTCGGGCGGCTTTTTCGGACGTTGCCTATATTTCGGGCGATAGGATCTATATCACGGCCCTGGGCGGCTGATTGGCCGAGCGGAACAGATCCTCGGCGCCTGGGAACCGAGAATTTAGATGATGATGACAAGTGCGATGGACTTCCTGAATTCAGGATCTGAGGTCTGAGCAAAAGATCATCCCTTCTGCTCCCCTTGCCCTTGAGCATAATATGTGTCTTTTTAGTCCGATAATATTTATACTTGACATTTGAAAATATCGGGTTATTATATAGATATGATTAAAAGAACTCTGCTCGCCCAGCTTGAATCTCATCTCCATTCAAAAGAAATCAGCCTTATTGTTGGTCCCAGGCAGGCCGGGAAAACGACGCTGATGTTGATGCTGAAGAAGCTCCTTGAATCACAGGGCCTGCCAACAGTGTATTTTAACCTCGATATCGAAGCCGACATGCGATATTTTCTCTCTCAGGAATCGCTCCTCCAAAAGATCGAACTTGAGGTCGGAAAGAAGAAGGCGTTTATTTTCCTCGACGAAATCCAACGAAAAGAGAATGCGGGGCTTTTTCTCAAGGGACTTTATGATATGGGGCTCCCCTGTAAGTTCATAGTTTCCGGTTCAGGCAGTGTTGAGCTCAAGGAGAAAATCCATGAATCGCTCGTCGGGAGAAAAAGAGTCTTTGAACTCAACCCTTTGTCCTTTGAAGAGTTCACTAATTTCAAAACAGACGATCGCTATGTGGACAGGATTTCGAATTATCTCAGCTCAGAACCGGAAAAAGCACAGCATTTGCTTGAAGAATACCTGAATTTTGGAGGCTATCCGAGAGTCGTCTTAGCCGAGGATGCCCGTGAGAAGCAGCGAGAGATCGGCGAGATCTACCAGAGCTATCTCGAGAGAGACATCGCCTACCTTCTCCAAGTCAAGAAAACCGAGTCTCTGTCTAAACTGATCAGGGTCCTAGCGGCCCAACTGGGCGGGCTTGTTAACGTGGCCGGACTTTCTTCGGAATTGGGGATAGCCGCTCCCACAATCAAAGATTACCTCTGGTACCTGGAAAAAACGTTCATTTTGCGAAGGGTAACACCTTTCTTTCGGAACGTCCGGAAGGAAATTCGCAAATCTCCCCTCTTCTATTTTTATGACCTCGGCTTAAGAAACTACGCTGCGGGCGCATTTGGGCGGTTGAACGCAAACGAGGAGGGTTTTGTCTTGCAAAACTTCGTTTTCAATCTGATTAAGGAACTCCTCTATTCTACCCCCGCCGAAATTCATTTCTGGCAGACGGTGAACCAAGCCGAGGTCGACTTTGTTTTGGATTTCGCCCGGGAATTGGTCCCAGTTGAGGTTAAATATTCATATCTTAAGAGGCCGGCGGTTCCACGCGGCCTACGGAGTTTCATCCTGCGCTACAAGCCGGCGAAAGCCTACGTCGTGAACAGGACCTTAAAAGAGACTGTCGAAATAGAAAAGACGCAAGTCGTCTTTATCCCATTCTTTGAACTGCCCGCAGAGATCTTGAAGCTGCTCTGAACAAAAGCGATCAAAAAATCGGATTCTTGACTGACATCCGGGGATATTTTATAAACTGCTAAAGACCGGCCTGCGGAGGAGTAAATATGGACCGAGTGGAATGCCCGTTTTGCAGCATCAAAAAGACCCTGGATGTCTTCGACCCATTCTGTCCTGGGTGCGGGGAGCCGATGCTGGTCTCCTATCCGCGCTTCAGTCGGATATTTCACAAGGAAAAAGATCTGTCGCTCGACAAATACAGCGACTTCCTGCCGCTCGGCCGGGTGAACCGGAAGCTCAGCCTGGGTGAAGGGAACACGCCCCTTATGCCGCTCGAGCGTCTGCGCCGAAAATGGGACCTCCCTCCCCTCTTCGCCAAGAACGAGACCATGAACCCGACCCAGAGCTTCAAGGACCGCGGGACGGCCGTGGC
>CAZYWP010000053.1:0-18973 GCA_964651495.1 uncultured Eubacteriales bacterium
CTTTGCTGTCGCAAATCAGCAAACTCGCTTCAGTCGAGAAACCGTGCCCGCTCAGGATTCGACGGACTTCCTCACCCAACACCCTCGCCTCTTGCCCCGGGGGACCCCCGAACCGCGTCACCCATCGGGTGTCAGGCTTTCATTCCGATCTCCTAACTATCATAAGGATTGGGGATACTGAAGGGGCGCTATCGGCAATTCTGAGAATCCAGAGCAAATGTTATTCTTATCGCTGATCTGGGTTAAAATAGCCTGGAGGAGGTGAAGATCATGAAATCGATGACCGGACGATTCGTTTTTTGCCCCGTGATGCTCTCATTTTTATTATCTTATGGCCTGATGGCCCAGGAACCCTCGCTCTCCGACCTGACCAGGGTACGGAGCGGCCGGTCGGCGGCCGTTACCTCGTCCGACCCGGACTTCCGCTCCAACCTCGACCGGGTCACCTACGTCAAGCCCGGTGAGACTCTGGTCATGGCCGAAATTCCCGGGCCGGCCGTCATCCAGCACATCTGGCTGACTTTCAACCAAGCCCGGCCAAACTGGCTGGAAAAGGGAGGGTCGGCCAACCCGGCCGAAATCGTCCTGCGGATGTACTGGGATGATGCCGCGGAGCCGGCCGTGGAAGCGCCGCTGGGGGATTTTTTCGCCGCCGGGTTCGGGCTGCGAAACGAAATCCGCTCCCTACCCGTGGCAGTCGAAGGCGGGGACGGCTACAACTGCTACTGGCCGATGCCGTTCAAAAAAAAGGCCAGGATCACGGCCACCAACGAAGGAGAGAAGAACGTCCGGAGCTTCTATTACCATATCGATTACCTCAAGGTGGATGACCTGCCCGCCGACACGGCTTATTTTTGCGCTCAGTACCGGCAGGAATTTCCCCAGCAGGCCGGCCGTGACTACCTGATATTAGAGGCCGAAGGACAGGGCCATTATGTCGGGACGGTCATGTCGGCGCGGTCGAGGTCGCCACTTTGGTTCGGAGAGGGCGACGTCCGGGTCTATGTGGACGGGGATCAGAAACCGACCATCCAGGGCACGGGCACGGAGGACTACTTTTTGCTGGCCTGGGGGCTTGACCCGGCCCTGCATCCCTATTTCGGCTGCACCTACATGAGCGCCGGCGCCGACGACCTGGGCGTCCAATACACGCTTTACCGGTGGCACATCCCGGACCCGATCCGGTTCAGCAAGTCTCTGCGCTTCGAAATCGAGCACACCGGATGGATCACGGCGGACGAGACCGAGTCGGACAAGGTGGAGGGCCATGTGGAAAGGGAAGACGACATGGCCACCGTCGCTTTCTGGTACCAGGTCGGCCAGCCCAAGCGTTTTGCCGCGCTGCCGCCGCTCCAAGAAAGGATCTTTCCCAACCTGGACATCATTATCGAAGGGAAGGACTTGATAGCGCGAGTCAAAAAGGCCGATGGGGAAGTGGAGCTGCAGGAAGGCTACGACTGGACCGATAGCGGCCAGCTCTTTTTCCGGCCGTCTTCCGACCGCCCCGTCCTCGAACTCGAGTTCGAAATCGAAAAGGAGGAATATCGCGGCCTGGTGCTGCGGTTCACCAAGGCCGGCGATTACGGAATCTACAAAATGCTGCTGGACGGCAAAGACGTTGTCGACATTGAAAAAAAGGACTGGCTCCGGTCGGTCGATTTCTACTCGGAGAGCATGACGGTCAGCGATATCTATGTCGGCAGCCTTCGCCTGCCCAAAGGAAAACACACCTTGCGCCTGGAGGGTGTCGGCCGGAACCCGCTCTCCAAGGGGATGCTCCTCGGCCTCGATTCGGTCCGCCTCCGCGAGCGCTGGAACAAAAAGCGCCCTCTTCTCCGCAAATAACCGTGTTGACACTCTGTATCCGCTGATATATAAAACCCCAGAAAACTCGACTCGCGGCTGGAAATCGATGCGCAAGTCATTCGCCTCCTTGAAGGCCCAGCGTCTTCTCCTGATCATCGTCAAGGGATATCTCATTTGAACTGGATCTTTATCCTGGCCTATATGGGGCTTCAGCTCTGTATCGGCATCTGGATATCCAGGCGGATCCACTCGGAGAGCGATTATTTCGTCGGCGGCCGCAGCGTCTCCCTTCCACTGGTGACATTCTCGCTTTTTGCTACCTGGTTTGGCGCGGAGACATGCATGGGTTCCTCGGCGGCCGTCTATCGGCAGGGACTGTCGGGAAGCCGGGCCGACCCGTTCGGTTTCAGCCTTTGTCTGCTCCTGCTGGGATTGCTTCTGGCCGGCAAGCTGCGCCGGGGCAATTATGTGACCTTGGCCGATTACTACCGCGAGCGCTACGGCTCCCTAGTTGAAAAATTCTCCGTTTGGATCATGATCCCTTCATCGCTGATCTGGGGAGCGGCGCAGATCCGGGCCTTCGGACAGGTGATCGCGGCGACGACTCCTTTGCCCGTCAACCCGGGGATCGCCGTCGCGGCCTTGTTCGTGCTGATCTATACTCTTTTAGGCGGGCTGCTGGGGGACATTTATACCGACTTTATCCAGGGCATTTTTGTCATCCTCGGGCTTGTTCTTTTGCTCGCCGCCATTTTTCAGAGCGCACCCGGGTGGAAGGAACTGCTCGGTACCATGGAGCCGGCGAGATGGAGCTTCATCGGCCCCGGCGAATCCTCTCTCGCCAGGATTGACCGCTGGATGGTACCCATCCTGGGATCGCTCGTTACACAGGAAACCATTTCCCGGGTCCTGGCCGCAAGATCCGTATCTGTCGCCCGGAGGGCGAGTTTCATCGCCTGCGGAATGTACCTCGCCCTGGGCTCTATTCCGGTGTTCCTCGGTCTCCTCGGGCCGTTTATTTTTCCCGGGCTTGCGGACTCGGAGCAGTTCCTGATCCAGTTGGCCGAACAGCAGCTGCCCAACCTCCTGTTCATTGTCTTTTCGGGGGCGCTGATCTCGGCCATCATCTCGACCGTGGACAGCATCCTGCTGGCGATTTCCGCCCTGTTGTCGCACAACCTGATCGTCCCCGTCTTCGGCATTAGGAGCGAGCGGGGCCGGGTGCTGACCGCCAGAATGACCGTCCTGGGGGGAGGTATATTGGCCTACGTGATCGCCATCTACGGCAAAGGGATTTACGAACTCGTCCTCACCGCCTCGGCGTTCGGAACGGCGGGAATCCTTGTGGTGACGATGATGGGATTGTACTCGCGCTGGGGCCGGAAGGAAGCCGCGATCAGCGCCATGATCGCGGGGTTGATTCTCACGCCCATGGCCACCTATGTCTGGAGGCTCCAAGCGCCGTTTCTGACCTCCATTGCGGGCTCGCTGGCGGCGTTTGCGGGGGGGGCCGTGCTGGCGAGCCGGCGGGAAGCATGGTCACGGCTTAGACCTTCAATCCTTGGGGCAAAGGAAAAGCGGTAATTTTATTAACCTGCACTATTATGAACGCGATTTTTTGTGTTACCTTGTTTTTGAATAAGTCAGGTAAGGAGGAGTTTATGAAGGTACTCATGAAAAACCGGCTGGCCTTATCTCTCCCCACTCCGGTGAGGGGAAGGGACAAGATAAGGAGGGCCCCTCGGATGCGGTGTTGCCGCTGGCTGTCGTTGGTTCTTCTGTCGTTTCTTGTTTTACCCTGGGGTTGCGCCAAGAAAGCAGCCGAACCTCCGGCTCCCCTGAGCGAACACGATGCCCGGATGGCCTGGTGGAGGGAGGCGCGCTTCGGGATGTTCATCCACTGGGGCCTCTACGCGATTCCGGCCGGCGAATGGAATGCCGAGACCAAGCATGCCGAATGGATCCGGACGACGGCCCGCATTCCGCTCCAAGTCTATGATCGATTCGTCGGCCAGTTCAACCCGCTGAAATTTAACGCGGAAGAATGGGTCCGCCTGGCCAGGGACGCGGGCATGAAGTACATCGTCATCACCTCCAAGCACCATGACGGATTCTGCCTGTTCGATTCGCAATACACGGATTTCGACGTCATGTCGACGCCCTTCGGCCGGGATATCCTCAGGGAACTGAGCGAGGCCTGCCGCCGGGCCGGGCTCAAGATGTGCTGGTACCACTCCATCATGGACTGGCACCACCCGGACTACCTGCCCCGCCGCGACTGGGAGACGGACCGGCCGACCGAGGGGGCCGATTTCGACCGTTATGTGGCCCATATGAAAAACCAGCTCCGCGAACTGGTGGGAAATTACGGCGAGATCGGTGTGCTCTGGTTCGACGGAGAGTGGGAGAACACCTGGAGCAACGAGCGCGGAAAAGACCTGTATAATTATGTTCGCGGCCTCCAGCCGTCGATCATCATCAACAACCGCGTGGATGTGGGCCGGGCCGGCATGCAGGGATTGACCAAATCCGGCGAGTACGTCGGCGATTTCGGGACGCCGGAGCAGGAGATCCCGCCCACCGGACTGTCCGGTGTGGACTGGGAAACCTGCATGACCATGAACAACAACTGGGGCTATAACAAGCAGGACGACAACTGGAAGTCGGTTGCAGACCTGATCCGGAAACTGGCAGACATCGCCTCCAAGGGTGGAAACTTTCTGCTCAACGTCGGTCCTACGGCCGAAGGCGTGTTCCCCCCGCCGAGCATCGAACGGCTGGAGGCGATCGGAAAATGGATGAAGGTCAACGGCGAAGCGATCTACGGCACCCAGGCCAGCCCCTTCCAGGCGCTGGAGTGGGGGAGGTGCACGCAGAAGGCGGTCGCCGGCGGGACGCGCCTGTACCTGCATGTCTTCGACTGGCCGGAAGACGGCCGGCTGGTCGTCCCCGGCATCGCCAATAAGCCCGGCCGGGCTTATCTCCTGGCCGACGTTCAGAAGACTCGGCTGGCCGCTTCCCGGGATGCGGGCGCCATCGTCATCGAACTGCCGGCGGATGCCCCCGACCAGGTGGACAGCGTAGTCGTCCTGGATATCAAGGGAAAGCTGGTGGGACGTCCTTGACTTCCCCGCCGGCCGAAGATATATTTTGGCCGGGTTTAGCGGGATTGACCACGTTATGTTGATCATCGGTGAGCGGCTGAATTCGAGCCGGAAGAGCATCCTCGATGCCTTCGAGCAGCGGGATGGGCAGTACCTGATCGACCAGGCGGTCAAGCAAGAACGCGCCGGCGCCGCCTACATCGACCTCAACGCCGCCGCCCTTCTCGATGGCGAAGAGGATGCCCTCCGCTGGGCCGTTCCCCTTCTGCAGGAGAACCTGAGCATTCCTCTTTCCCTCGACACTCCGAACCCGGAAGCGATGAAAGCGGCTCTCCAAGCGTACCGCGGACGGCCGGTCCTGAATTCCCTGACCGCGGAGAGGAAACGCCTTGATGCCCTACTGCCTTTAATCAGAGAGTTCCGGCCCCGAGTCATCGCCCTCTGCCTGGATGAGAGCGGTCCCGCGGGCACGGTGGAGCGGGCGCTCGCTCTTGCCGAGAGGCAGGTCACCCTGCTCACCGCCCAAGGGATTGCCGTCGAAGATATCTTCATCGACCCCCTTATCCGCCCGGTCGGTGTCGACTGGCGATCAGGCTCGCTTTTTCTTGAATCGGTCGAGAGAGTAAAGGCGCACCTGCCCGGGGTCCGGACGGTTGCCGGGCTGAGCAACGTCTCCTTCGGGCTCCCTCGCCGCAGGCTCTTGAACAGGACTTTTCTCATCCTAGCCCTCCAGAAGGGCCTGGATGCGGCGATCTGCGACCCTCTCGACGCCGAACTTCAGGCCGGCCTTCGCGCCGCCCGGGCATTGCTCGGACAAGATCCCTCGCTCAGGGATTATCTAAGGTTTATCCGGGAAAAAGCCAAATCCGAACCCGAAAAATAATCGCCCCTTCCCTCACAGACTGTGAAAACCCCCTCCTTCCAACCTCCCCCCACCGAGAGACTCTGTCGCGATGTCATTGCGAAAGAGCGAAGCGATCGAAGCAATCTCATAATGTATTGAAAAGAAAGGGGATTGCCGCGCTCCCGACGGTTGCTCGCAATGACAAATTGCAATTGCGACACAGTCTCCGCTGGGGGAGGATAAAGGAGAGGGGGAGTTCCGAACTAATCCGGGCTGAGAACTTGCAGAGCCAGCTCGTACCTGCCCAGCGGCGGGCTGACCTGAACCCCCTGGACCATTTCCTTGATCGAGGCCAGGATTTCCCGGGCGATGTCGACTCCCTCCTTGCGAGCCCGCTCAGGGCTGATCTCCTGGGCCCGCCTCATGCGCTCCATGGTTTCGGAGGGGATGACCGCTCCGGGGACTTCATTGTGCATGAACTCTGCATTGCGCAGGCTTGAGAGCGACCAGAGCCCCGCCAGGACGGGGATGCGGATGCGCTCCACTCTGCGGAGGAAATTCTCCAGGAGCCGGATGTCGAACACCGGCTGAGTGATTGCGAATTCGGCCCCGGCTTCGACCTTCCGTTCGAAGCGCGACATTTCATGCTCGAAGTTGATGGCTCCCGGGTTGACTCCGACGCCGACCAGGAACATCGTCGGCGCGCCCAACTTTTTGCCGCCGATATCGATGTCCCGGTTGAGGCAATTCACGAACCGGACGAGTCCGATGGAATCGACGTCGAAGACCGCTGTGGCGTCCGGGTAGTCTCCCAGCTTGGGCGGGTCGCCGGTGATGATCAGGAGGTTGCGGATGTTCTGGGCGTGCAAACCCAGCAGGTCCGATTGCATGCCCAGGAGGTTGCGGTCGCGGCAGGTGTAGTGGAGAAGGACTTCGACCCCGGTCGATGCCGTCAGGATCGAGGCCAGCGCCATCGGGCTCATCCGGGCGCTCGCCCGGGGGCCGTCCGGGATGTTGACGCAGACGATCCCGTTCCGCTCGAGCAAGAGGGCGCTTTCAATCGCCCGCGACGGGTCATGGCCGCGGGGAGGGACGATCTCAACGCTGGTGACGAATTCGCCGTCCTCGAGCTTTCGCCCCAGCGCCGATTTTTCCCGCATCCCGGCCTTTTTTGTTTCTTCTTTTTCTTCGACGGCGGGGGAGACCGTGATGAATTTCCTCTCCGGCGGCTGCAGGGCTCGGATGGCCGCCCGCATGGCCTTGATGTGGGCCGGGGTCGTCCCGCAGCATCCGCCGACGAGCTTGACTCCGTTGAGGATGAACCTTTTGGCATACTCGGCCATGTATTCCGGGGAACACAGATAGATATTCCGGCCATCCACTTCTTGCGGGATTCCGGCGTTGGGCATGGCGGATAGAGGGAGGGTTGTCACTTTCGCCATGCGCTCGATGCACTGGAGCATGGCGGCCGGGCCGACGCTGCAGTTTACCCCGACAACCTGGACGTTCCAGTCTTCGAGTTGTCTGGTGAAGACTTCAGGCGTGGTGCCATAGAGGCTGTTGCCGTCCTCACGGATGGTCATCTCCGCCGCCACCGGAATAACGGGGTCGAGATTCCGGACGGCCCGAATGGCCTGATGAATTTCGTTGATGTCGGCGAAAGTCTCGAGGATGAAGAGGTCGACACCGCCTTCGAGGAGGGCTCCGGCCTGGTCGCGAAAAGCGGCTTCGGCGTCTTTGACGGAGGTTGGCCCCCAGGGTTCGATCTTCAGCCCCAGGGGACCGATCGACCCGGCGATGAAGACTCCGGGCGTCGCTTCTTCACGCGCGATCAGCGCTCCGGCCCGGTTAATCTCCGCGACCTTGTCTTCCAGGCCGTGCTTTTTCAGCTTGTACCGGTTGGCGCTGAAGGTGTTAGTTTCGAGGATGTCGGCGCCGCTTCGGACATATTCCCGATGGACCTCTTTGACCAGCTCCGGGTTGCTCAGGTTGAGCTCGTCGAAGCAGAGGTTCAGATAAATGCCCTTGCTGTAGAGCATCGTTCCCATTCCCCCGTCACAGAGGAGGACTCTGCTGCGGACCGATTCGAGGAAGGCGCTGCTGATCGGACGTCTCCTTCCGTTTCTTGACGTTGGCGCGTCGATTATAGGCGCCGCTTCCGGGGAAGTCAATCTTGCGCCCGGACAGTTAAGCATCTCGATTTATGTAACGGGAATGGGTCCCGCTCCCTGGACGGGAGAAGGTGGGGGGGAGGGTGAATACGACAACATTCCCCCTCCCCATCATCCCCTCCCGCCAGGGGAGGGGCAAAGCAGGAACGCAAACTCAAGACCAGGCAAAGTTGAAAATGGAGAAAATCTTGCTCCGGGGCTTGACAAAAGAACAAAAATGTATAATTATACAAATCAATGAATAAAAATACGAAAAAGCGTCGGCAGCAGGTTTTGCGGAACATCATCCTCGAAAAGGGCGTCGGAGACCAGCACCACCTGCTTGAGGCCATGATAAAGAACGGCTTTTCGACTACCCAGGCGACCATCTCGAGAGACCTTCAGGAAATGGGTTTTGTGAAAATTCGGGTCGGCCAGGGTGAATACAAATATGAACTGCTGGATAAAGCCTCGCCGGACGTCATCTGGGAGCGTCTCCGGCTCCTCTTCCATAATTTCGTGACGGACATCAAAAGCACCAAGAACTTGATCCTGATCAAGACGTCGCCGGGCAACGCTAACGGCGTGGCCAGCCTGGTCGACAGCCTGACGCGGCCGGAGATCCTGGGGACCGTGGCGGGAGACGATACCATTCTTGTTGTCGTCGACACAGACCGAAATCGGGCCGAGGTGGAGCGCGCCTTCAGGCGGCTCCTCTGAACTCCGGTGGAAGATGATCATCCTGTCAGCCCGGCCGGGGAAGCGGCCGCAGGAAAGGCAGACAGACGTGGGCCGGGGTCCGCTGAGACGGAGGTGAAGTGATGGAGAAAGTGATCTTAGCCTATTCCGGAGGCCTGGATACTTCGATCATCCTGAGGTGGCTGATCGAAAAAGGCTATGATGTCGTCGCCTATATCGCCGACGTCGGCCAGGACGACGATCTCGGAGAAGCCAGCGAGAAAGCAGAAAAGATCGGGGCGTCGAGAGTCTACATCGAGGACCTCAAGGAAGAATTCGTCACCGATTTTATCTTCCCGGCCCTCAAGGCCAACGCCATCTACGAGGGGAGATACCTCCTGGGGACGGCCCTGGCCCGGCCGCTGATCGCCAAAAGACAGGTCGAAGTCGCCGGCCGCGAAGGGAGCGACTGCGTCGCCCACGGCGCCACCGGGAAGGGCAACGACCAGGTCCGGTTCGAGCTGGCCTATTACGCTCTGAAGCCCGGAATCAAAGTCATCTCGCCCTGGAAAGACCCTGAGTTCCTGGCCGAGTTCAAGGGCCGCTCCGACATGATCAGGTACGCCGAACAGCACAACGTCCCCGTCAAGGCGACGGCCGCCAAGCCGTACAGCGAGGATGCCAACCTGCTGCACATCAGTCATGAGGCCGGCATCCTTGAAGACCCCGGGCTGATGCCCGATGAGAGCGTCTTCAGCTACACCAAGTCCCCCCGGGACGCACCCGACCGGGAGACCCGGATCGAGGTTCATTTCAAAGACGGAGTCCCGGTCCGGGTGGTCAACCGGACCGACGGCACGGTCAAGGACCGGCCCCTCGAGCTGTTGCTCTACCTCAACAAGCTCGGCGGCGAAAACGCCATCGGCCGGGTGGACATGGTCGAGAACAGGTTCGTGGGCATCAAATCGCGGGGCGTTTATGAAACTCCGGGAGGGACAATCTTGCGCGTCGCTCACATGGACATCGAAGGGATCGCTATGGATAAGGAGGTCATGCGCCTGAGGGATATGCTCAGCCCCAAATTTTCCGAGCTCGTCTACAACGGGTTCTGGTTCAGCCCGGAGATGGATTTCCTGATGGCCGCCTTCAACAAGAGCCAGGAGGTGATCGACGGCGTTGTCCATTTATCGCTCTATAAAGGAAACGTCGCTGTTCTCGGCCGCGAGTCTCCCAGCTCGCTCTACGACCAGGAGCTGTCCAGCATGGATATCGAGGGCGGGTTCAACCAGGTGGACTCCAAGGGGTTCATCAACATCCATGCGATCAGACTCAAGGCTCATCACGCCATTCTGGAAAAACAGGGCGTCTGGCCGATGCCCTTCATGAAAAAATAGGCGGAGGAGACAATGACGGAACACGGCGGCGAAAATGACATCCTGGACGATCTCCAGGAGGAATTAGATCAGGACGGCACCCACCCCGACTTTCCGGTGCGGAAATTCTTCCAACTGGAAGACTGGAGCCGGGTTCCTTGGTCCGACCTGGCCTTCGACCTTCCCGCTCTGGCGGTTTACGGGCAAGGTGGAAGGAACGCGAAACCGGTCGTCGGCATGGTGATCGCGCTGAGCCACTGGGTCGGGGGGACCCGGATTCTGGTGCGGTCCAAGCATAACGGCGAGATCATGTGCCATCCGATCGAGGAATCTCCGTCGGGTCTCAAGCCGGCCTACCTTCTGTTGAAGAATCATCTTCCGATGGCGGGTATGCCCTGACCGGAATGAAGCTCTGGCAGAAGGGAGGGGGGCCGGACCGGCGGATAGAGGAGTTCACCGTCGGGAACGACCCCGAACTGGACCTCGAGCTGGTCGAGTACGATTGCCTGGCCAGTATCGCCCACGCCAGGATGCTGAAAAAGATCGGAATTTTGAGCGCCGTGGAGTCGCGGAAGCTGGCCGCGGAGCTCGGAAAGATCATTGCCCTGCGCCGGGAAAAAAAGTTCAGGATCAGGATCGAGGATGAGGACTGCCACACGGCAATCGAGAATCACTTGACCCGCAAACTCGGGACCGCCGGAAAAAAGATCCATACCGGGCGGTCCAGGAACGACCAGGTCTTGACGGCGATCCGGCTGTACAGCAAAGACAGGCTCAACCAGACCGGGGCTGCCCTGCAAAATCTGACCGGAACTCTCAGCCGGATTAGCCGGAGATACGGAAATGCGCCAGTCCCCGGCTACACTCATTCCCGCAAGGCCATGCCCTTCACCGTGGGGAAATATTTCGCAGCTTTCGGCGAGGCGTTCAAAGATGACCTGCGGCTCCTCGGATGCGTTTCTCGGCTCACCGACCAGAATCCCCTGGGGAGTGCGGCCGGGTTCGGCACGACGCTGCGACTGGACAGGGCTTTGACGACGAAGCTTTTGGGCTTTCGGAAGACGCAGGAGAACGAGCTCTATGCCCAGAACAGCCGGGGAAAATTCGAGAGCATCATCCTTTTCTCCCTGAGCCAGGTCATGCTCGACCTGCAGAGGCTGGCGACCGACCTTGTCCTGTTCAGCATGGAGGAGTTCGGATTTTTCCGCCTGCCGGATGAGTTCTGCACGGGCAGCTCGATCATGCCCCAGAAAAAGAATCCCGATGTCCTGGAGATCGCCCGGGCGAATTTTGCCGTCGTCCATTCGGGATATCTTCAAGTCGTCGAAATGATCAAAGGGCTTCCCTCCGGGTATCATCGGGACCTGCAGTTGACCAAAGAGCCGTTGATCAGGGGATTCAAAAAGACCCTGGAGACGGTCGAGATCATGAACCTGGTGCTGGAGAACCTGGAGGTTGATGAGGATATGTGCCGCAGGGCCTGCACAGAAGAAATCTACGCGGCCGACAAAGCGCTGGAGATGGTGAAAAAAGGCGCCGCCTTCCGGGATGCCTACCGGGCTGTGGCCCGGAAGTTCTGACCAAACACCGGGCCCTCCAGCCCCGGGTTGATGTCACCTGCCGCGGCGAAGCTTGTCGTGATACTGCTGGTGGTAGTCTTCGGCCGGGTAGAATTCGGCGGCCGGGACGACTTGGGTGGCGATCGGCCGGTCAAACCTCCCCGATTTGTTGAGCTTTTCGATCATTTTCAGGGCCGCCTCTTTTTGTCTTTCGTTATGGTAGAAAACCACCGACCTGTACTGTGTCCCGACATCCGGGCCCTGACGGTTGACCTGGGTGGGATCGTGGAGGCGGAAGAACTGTTTGAGGAGCTCGTCGTGGCTGGTGACCGCCGGGTCGAAGACCATCTCGATGGACTCGGCGTGGCCCGTCTCGTCGGAGCAGACGAGCTGATAGGTCGGGTTCTTGACCTGCCCGCCGCTGTAGCCGACGCGCGTGGAGATGACGCCCTTGACCTGCCGGAACTTGTCCTCGACGCCCCAGAAGCAGCCGGCGGCGAACGTCGCGATGGGCTTGTTTTCCCCGGGAGAGGCCGCTTTGTCCCCGGAATCGGGGAGAGTGGAAACAGATTGGCTGGATGATGATGAGGCGCGAGAGGCCGAGACTGCCGGTGAGGTCTGATCTTGGGCTTGAGTGGATTTGAAATCCAGCGCGACCGAGTTGATACATAAATGGAGATGGGTCGGGGCCGGTCCGTCGTCGAAGACATGGCCGAGATGCGAGCCGCAGGCGGCGCATCTCACTTCCGTCCGAACCATCCCGTGGGATTTATCAGTGAGGAATTGGATATTGCTCTCACTGATGGCCGCAGTGAAGCTCGGCCAGCCCGTGCCGTGGTCGTATTTTGTCTCCGAACTGAACAGAGGAGTCCCGCAGCCGCCGCAGACATAGACCCCGACTTCAGAATGATCGTTGTACTTTCCGGTGAAGGCCCGCTCCGTGCCCGCCTGCCTGAGCATCCGGTACTGCTCCGGAGTCAGGATTTCCCTCCATTCTTTATCCGTTTTGTCGATTTTTTTCGCCATTTCAGCCTCCTGAGTTGAATGGAATATGGAACCTGTCGCCGTTTTCCCTGCGGATGCGCCCGAAGAGCGGCAGCCGGCCAGGACGAAAAAGGCGATCAGGACCACGGCGGCCCTATAGAACCCGTGTCTCATTCCATCTCCCTTAATTTAGTATTCCTATATATTCTATATATATAGTATACAATATTCCGCGAAATTTCAGGAGCCCTTATTCGGAGATGCATCTGCGTTCATGTGAAAGTCTTTAACTCTGCATTATGGGAATGGGTGGCATGGCGTCAGTCCCCGTAACGCCCGGAGCGTCTAAGAATATCTCCAGAGACGCTTTCCAGATTTTTTCTTATCCATATTTATCTCCCCTTCCCTTCTTAGGGAAATAAGAGGGGATAATGGTTAGCGTCTCTGGCAAGGTCGGTGCGGAGCGAGGAGATGGAGGGGGTTCCCAGGGGGCATACCCCCTGGGTCGCAGGACTCTTGTCCGAGAAGGGGAGGCAGTGAGCTTGGCGAACGTTGGAAGGGGGAAAGCGAAGCTTTCTCCCTCCAAGCGAGCGGACGGGGACGCGCCGTGGCAAAAAGCGAGCCTGACCAGGACGCTCGAGGGCTTGACGGTCGAACAGCCCGGCGATTCCGTCATCCCGCTCACCGCCAAATTTGACCTGCCCGATGTCCGGTCCAAGCATCAAACATCATATACGGTCCTGGGCAGCGGCG
The DNA here is from genome assembly GCA_964651495.1 of uncultured Eubacteriales bacterium. Taxonomy (GTDB): domain Bacteria; phylum Acidobacteriota; class Aminicenantia; order Aminicenantales; family UBA8522; genus CAZNVB01. The sequence goes on from CAZYWP010000053.1 coordinate 13,252, forward strand.
ACATCTTCGTAGAGAACCAGATCCGGATCGGGGCCAAAGACCTCCCGGAACTCCCGCGGTTCGGCATGCGCCTCCGGGTTCCCAATGCTTTTGAGCGGGTCGAGTGGTACGGCCGGGGGCCGCACGAGAACTACTGGGACCGCGCGGCCGGCGCTTTCGTCGGCCTTTACAAAAGCACCGTGCGCGAGCAGTTCGTCCTCTATGTCAGCCCGCTGGCGCTGGGATCGTTCTGGGCGCTGCTTCCTGCCGGGTTGTCGATTTTCATCCTGGTGGCCAGAATCCGGAACGAAGAAAAAGTGCTGACCGAGGAGCTCGATGGTTACCGGGAATATAAGCAGCGCGTCAAATACCGTGTGATCCCCGGAATCTGGTGAGCAAATTCTTTCTGCTGAGGAAAGATTCACGCTTATAGGAATGAGTCCCGAGGCTCGCCCGGGCGATAGGACGATCATACTGAGTATGATCGCTTCGGCACAATACCCTGAGCTACGACTAAAACACCGGAGCACCTTGGTTCGTGTTGGATGTGCCGGCTGATTGGCCGTCCAGGGCTGCCGCGGAGAATTGATCCGCCTGCGGGAGGATGACAGGATTATGAGAAGTTTTCCAGATGCTAAAAGGAGAAAAATGAGAAACCTTAAGGGAATCCACCTGATTTCTATTTTGTTGCTTGTTTTTTTTCTCGCTCTCCCGGCCCAGTCCCAGGGCCGCTGGGAGTTCGGATTCCATTATTCGCGCTGGAGCATCGACCTGCTGCGGGGGATGATTGAAGATGGAATCAGCAAGGCCATGGAAACCGAGCTCAAGGACGAAATTCTGGCGGAGATTCAAAGCGATTATCCGACCTTGATGGAGACCGATTACAGCCAGAGCGTGGAATTTGATTCTTCGGGCGATAATTACGGCTTCGAAGCGCGCTGGTATCCGGGCGGCCACAGGGGTTCGTTCAGCCTGGGGCTATCCGTGGAAAAAACGTCAATGAAGGTTTCCCTGCCCAGCATTTCGGTGGCCATGGGGTTGCGCGACCAGGTAACTGCTCAAACGGGTGACTTCCAGGCTGCGGCGGAAGGCGAATTCTTGCTCAAGCCGCTCTCTTTCCACCTTAGCCTGCGCTGGGATATCGTCCCCTCCTCGGTCGTCCATCCCTACATCACGTTCGGGTTCGGCGCGGCGACCGGAACTGCTCTGGAAGAGGCTGTCGTGACTTATGAGTACGCTGGCGACCTGTCAGTCCCCGGATACCCTTCGAAGCAGTATGGGGACTCCTTCCGCAAGAATCTCAGGCAGCTCAAGGACGAGCTGGAAGACGAAGGGGAGGATTTCTTCCTGCCCGGGTTTATCCCGTTCGTCCAGTTGAACCTGGGCCTCAAGGCGGTCATCTCGCCGAATATCCACTTGCTGGTCGACGCCGGAGTCTGGAACGGATTTCTGCTGCGAGGGGGAATCGCTTTCCGGCTCTGATCTCAGAAGGATCTACTTCAGCCACCGGTCGAGCCAGCCGATGACCGTCTCGTGCCAGAGGACGGAATTGGCCGGCTTGAGGACCCAGTGGTTCTCATCCGGGAAGTAGAGGAACTTGCTCGGGATGCCGCGCCGCTGCAGGGCGTTGAAGCTTCCGATTCCCTGCGTTTCCACGACCCGGAAATCCTGGCCCCCGTGGACGACGAGCATGGGCGTCTTCCAGTTCTTGACGAAGTTGACGGGATTGTGTTTCTCGTAATTTTGGGGATTCTCCCAGGGCGTGCCCATGTGGTCCCATTCCGGGAACCAGAGTTCCTCGGTTTCGAAGTAGGCGGCCCGCTCGTCGATGTTGCCGTCATGACTGACCAGGCACTTGAACCGGTCCGGCCAGTTGCCGGCGATCCAGTTGATCATGTAGCCGCCGAACGAGGCGCCCAGGGCGCCGACCCGCGTTCCGTCCATCCAGGGGTATTTCGCCAGCGCCGCGGCCAGGCCTTTCTTCAGGTCCTCGAGCGGCTTGCCGCCCCAGTCGCCGCGGATGGAATCGCAAAACGCCTGCCCGTATCCCGTCGAGCCGTGAAAATCGACCATCACGGCGGCGTATCCCGCGCCGGCATAGGCCTGGGGATTCCAGCGGTAATGGAAATCGTTTCCGAATGAACCCTGAGGGCCGCCGTGGATGAGAAAGGCCACCGGGTATTTTTTGACCGGGTCAAAATCCACCGGCTTGACGATATAGCCGTACACCGTTTCATTATTCCAGCCTTTAAAGCTGAATTGCTCATAGTCCCCCATCCGGGCGGCGGCAATCTTGGCTGCATTGACACCGGTGACTGCAACTTCTCCCGCGCCGGGCTTGATTAAAGAAATCTCCACCGGCGACTTCAAGGTGTGCCGCTCGAAGACGATCCCCTCTTCGGCCGGAGCGAAACCGTTAATGCTGCCTTGCTCAACGAGCACATCGGCTTTTCCGGTCGCGACATCGACGGCAAAGAGGGACGTCTGCCCTTTATTCGGTGCGGTGGCCAGGATTTTTTCGCCGTCCCGGGTCCAGCAGAACGAAGCCACCGAAAAATCCCAGGCTTGTGTCAGGACGCGTTCCTGCCCTTCGGGCCACGGTCGGAGCACAATCCGGAAGCGGTCGGCCTCGTAACGGGGCTGCTGCATAGCCAGATAGGCGAGGGTCTTCCCGTCCGGTGAGAAGGAAGGCGTTGTGTCCCAGGCCTCATTGGCTTCAGTAAGGCAGAGGGGCGCAGCAGACCCGTCGACGGGGACATAATAGAGGTCGAAATTGGTGGACCAGGCCGCTTCGCGGCCGGCATTGCGGGCCGTGAAGACAAGCCCTTTTCCGTCCGGCGTGAAGGTGATCTCCTCCGGCCCGCCGAACGGCTTGCTGGGCGTATCCGCATCCATGGCCGACATCAGGTCCTTCGCCTCGCCCCCTTTCTTGGGGACGCTGAAGAGATGCGACCGCCGGCCGTCGCTCCAGGTATCCCAGTGCCGGACGAACAGCTTCTCATAGATCCGGCCCGTGGCCTTGCTCTTCTGGATCGCTTCGAGCTTCTGAGCCGTCGCCTCCGCGTTCATTCCGGGGAACACCTCCATGGTAACGGCCAGAGTCTCTCCGGCCGGGGACATGATTAAGCTGCCGACATCGAGCGGGTGGTTGGTGACCTGCTCCGCTTCTCCGCCGTCGACCTTGATCCGCCAGACCTGCGCCGAGCCGGACCGCGTTGAAAGGAAAAAGATGCATTTCCCGCAGGGCGACCAACGGGCGTTAGAATCGGCCGCCGGGTGAGAAGTCAGGCGTCGGAGGCCTTTGCCGTCCGTCCCAACGAGCCAGATGTCCGTCCGCCCGCGGTTGGCTTCCAGGTCGGTTTGGCGCACGTTGAAGACGATCCATTTTCCGTCCGGCGAGACCCGGGAGTCCGAAATCCGGTCCATGGCCAGCATGTCGTGGACGGAGAAGGGATGGGTTTCCGCCGGCGGGGATTGGCTCTGAGATTGTGGCTGCTCTTGGAGTGATGAAGCGGCCCCTGCCGGATTGAGAGTCAGAAAAGCGATTGCGAACATGGCGATCAAAACCCGACGCATATGTCACCTCTCTTTAGATTTGAAGCTGGATTTTCCCTGCGGGAAGTCCATAAAACGCTTATAGCATAGCCTTTCAGTTGGAGTCAAAATGCAGGAGCTTCATTTTTATTCACGCTTTATTTCCGGGGTTTCGAATAATGATCCCCCGGTCGGTGGGGGGGCCGTCTTCGATTTTGATCAGAAGATGGAGACTTGGGGGGAAGAACTCAAAACCGCCGTCCCTGTCTGAGCCGCATAGGCAGTCGTGTCGAAATAAACAAGAATGTCGAAATGCTGTAGCAGGGGAAGCAGATAATAATAGGCATCGGGATTGCCGTTAAAGACGGCCCCGATGCTCAGAAAATACCGGCTGGAAGAGAGCCACGCCCTAAGGGGAGAAGCAGGCTCAAGCCTGTCCAGGCGAAGGAGGAACTTCTTCTCCTTGGCGGCGTGAAAAAGCTCATTCGCCGAGCCGGGCTTCGGCTCGGCTGTGACCGTGTGGGACTTCAGCCCCTCGTATTGCTGTGTCGTCGGATTCTGCGCGACCGCCGTGAAGCTTCCTTTGGAGAAGCCGAAACCGATGATCTTGTACTGATCGCCAAGAGCCTCTCTTAGGTGGCTTCCCTGGGAGCCGCTTCCCGAAAAGAGAGCTGGATCGTCGGCGACGTGGCCATTATGCGCCCAAAGGGCGATCCGCGCAGAGCCCCCCAGGAGATCAAGAACCCAGAGCGTGTTCTGCGCCATGTAAGAATCCCTTTTTGAGTAGTCGTTGAATTTGTTGTAAGAGTACTTGTAATCATGGACCTGAGAGAGCGATTTGGCCAGTTGCCTGGCCAGCTCGAACTCGAATTTGGATGAAAGAGGGACGAATTCCTTTTCCTTGGCCGACAAAGTGCGGTAGAGATCGTCCAGCCGCTGTTTATAGTTGTTGAAAACCGCTTCCTCCATGGTCTTGTACTGGGAGTCCTCGAGGCCCTCCAGCTCGCTCAAGAGCGGGTTGACTTCGGAGAGATAGGCCGATGAGACCGACCCCAAGTACTGACGCAGAAGCAACCCCTGATAGGTCTTGAACTGACAGTCGACGCCGATGTAGTGAATCTTTTCGGCCTCAGCCTTTCCGGTGTTAAAGGATCTCATCCACTCGAGCAGCTCCCTGACCTCGATGGTTCTCCATGTCCAGAAGTGCATCCTGGTCCTCATCAGCTCATCGATATCGCCCGGGCCTCCATTGATATACCGATCGAAGAAGATCGACTCGCCATAGTCACATTCGAAGGCGAAAGCCTTGAAGCCGTGCTTCTCCACAAGGTACTTGAAGATCCGGTGTTTCATCTCGAAGAACTCCCGCGTGCCGTGGGTGGCTTCGCCCAGCCCGACGACACGGGCCTGCTTCAGATCGTCGAGGGGCGACAGATCTGAATTCCCGATGGCGTCTCCTTCTTGGGGCGATGAACCGGAGATCGAATGGGCGATGCTGTTGAGGTCGCTAAGGGCCGCTTGGTCGACCTGAGAGGCCGGGGGCTGCGCAGGCGCTGGGGGCGCCGGCGTTTCTTTTTTGGCTTCGCAGGACAGGAATAAGAGGGTGGGGGTCAGGAAGAGGCAAAGAATAAATCTCCGTTGAAGGCGAAGGATTATGGAATTTCGTTTTTCGACCCCTTTGTTGAGCAGCATCCTCGCTTATCTCACGGAACTCGATGGAGCCCCTATTCAGCGTCCTTGTCTATGATATTAAAAAATACGCCGCCTGATGTAAAATGTCAAGGAATGAGCGGGTTCGCGCCTGAGAACAGAATATCCCCTGAGGTTGACGGGCCTTTCGGTGGCGGATAAGATAATCCCTGGAAAAGGCTTAAATCGTTGTCCCGGCGATCTCGAATAATCAGCCTCTGGCGAACTGATATCGCCGAACCGGAAAATACGGGAACAAAAGGCACTTCCAGTCTTTGGCTTGTCAGCCTGCTGATCATCAATTTTCTCAGTGCTCTGCCGGCTTGCCGGGCCAAAGACAATGTTCCGTCCGTCAAACAAGAGGCGGGGGAACCGGTCCTGGTGCTCCCGGAAAGGATCAGGATTTTTCTTGAGGATTATTTCCCGGATTACCGACTTCCCGGTCCGCAGGACATGACCGGCGAATGGGCTAGCTTCCGAAAGACCGTCCCTTATGCAGCCTGGGGGGATTTTGACGGCG
>CAZYWP010000054.1:0-18896 GCA_964651495.1 uncultured Eubacteriales bacterium
AACTCCTACCCGTCCGGGTTCGCCGGCGGACATGTGCCGGCGGAGATGCCCGATTCCATCGGCCTTGGCCTGCGGATGAGCAAAGGCGCGGCTCTGCCGGCCGAGTTCGCCGAGAAGCCGGCCCTGGTCCTCCAGAGGACGGATTCCGGGTTTGAGAACGTCAGCGAGCGCGCTCTCCAGCCTGGAGCCGGCGCCGTTCTGGGCGCGGGCGAATACTATCTCTTTGAGATCCAGAAAGCCGCCGTCTCCCCCTGGTTTGGCGGCTATACTTACGTCGATCTCATGCGGAAGGACGTCACGGAAAAATTCATCGACGTCACCCTCAACGCTTATAAACGCGCCATCGGCGGCGAATTCGGCGCCACCGTCCCGGGAAGCTTCCAGGACGAGGCCCACATCAACCCGGCGGGAGGCCTGGACGCCGTCAATTTCACGCCCCGGTTGTTCGAGAAATTCCAGGCGAAATGGGGATATGATTTGCGCCTTCACCTGCCGTCGCTTTTTGAGGAAGTCGGCGAATGGCAGACCGTCCGGCATAATTATTACGCCACTCTCCTCGACCTCTTCATCGAGAACTGGGCCAAGCCTTATTATGATTATTGCGCCGCCAACAACCTTGCCTTTACGGGTCATTACTGGGAGCACGAATGGCCCAACCCGAGGCTCAGCCCGGACAATCTGGCCATGGCCGCCTATTCGCACATGCCCGGGATCGATTGCCTGATGAACCAGTGGCATACCGATACCCACGCCCAGTTCGGCAACGCCCGGGCGGTCAGGGAGATTCGATCCAGCGCCAACCAGCTCGGCCGCCGCCGCACGATGTCGGAAACTTACGGAGCGAGCGGCTGGGACCTAACCTTTTACGATCAGAAGCGCATCGCCGACTGGGAGTTCGCCCTGGGCGTTAATTTTATCAACCAGCACCTCTCTTATGTCACGATCATGGGCGCGCGGAAGCGGGATCATCCACTGTCGTTCTCTTACCATGAACCCTGGTGGCAGGCGTACAGGATCATGGGGGATTATCTGGGGCGGCTGTCGGTCCTGATGAGCCAGGGCGAACAGTTGAACCATATCCTGGTCATCGAGCCGACGACGACGGCCTGGATGTATTATTCCCCGGCGGTGCAGAGCGACCGGCTCAAGGCGATCGGAGAAGACTTCCAGAATTTCCTCAATAAATTAGAGGCGGGCCAGGTGGAATACGACCTGGCCAGCGAGGACACGCTCAGAAATCACGGCCGTGCCGAGAAGCGAACGCTCACCGTCGGCAAACGAAGTTATGACCTTGTCGTCCTGCCGCCGGGAATGGAGAACTTAAACGGGCCGACAGTCGATTTGCTTTCTCGATATCTTGAGGCGGGAGGGAAGGTGATCTCATTGATCGGCGAGCCGGGTCTTGTGGACGGCAAAAAATCGGACCCGCCGAAAGAGATCGCCGCCGCGCAACCGCAAAACTGGATGAATGAGAATGAACCCGAGGGGATAGCGGAACTCGTCCTGGCCTGCGCTCCGGAGCTTGAATTCTCCGAACTCGAGGGCGACAGGGCCATGTTCTTTCACCAGCGCCGAGAGCTGGCGGATGCCCGGATCATCTTCCTGGCCAACACCAGCGGCGACACGGCGATGAGCGGAAAATTCGTTGCCGGTGGCAGATCTGTAGAGAGCTGGGATGCCTTCAGCGGCGAAATTTCTCCCTATCCGGGGGCACGGCAGGGAGGGAAGGTCATCGTCGCCTTCAACCTCCCTCCGGGAGGCAGCCGCATCTTCTGCCTGCGCCGGGAAAAGGCCGCCCCAGTGGTTGAGCCGTCCCGGGAAACGCTCGAGGTCAAGCTCGAGGGAGACCCGGTCATCCAGGCGGTCACTCCGAATATTTTAACCATCGACTACTGCGACCTCCGCCTGGGGAACCGCCTGTACCGAGACCTTTACTTTTACGATGCCCAGCGGAAGACGTTCGAACAACACGGCATGGGACGCAACCCCTGGGACAGTGCCGTTCAATATCAGACCAATATTCTCGACCTGGACAAATTTCCGGCGAACTCCGGGTTTGAAGCAACCTACTGGTTCACCGCAACTGCGGAAACGGATCTGGCCTCGCTGCAGCTGGTGGTCGAGCGGCCGACGCTCTACGTCATATCGATCAACGGCCGGAAATTGGAGGCGATCCCGGATACGTATTGGCTCGACCGGGCCTTCGGAGTTTTTGCCATCGGCCAGTTGGCCGAATACGGGAAGAACGGGATTTCCCTCCAAGCCCGGCCTTTCACCATCCACACCGAGCTCGAGCCGATCTACATTCTGGGCAATTTCCTCCTCGAAACCCAGGACACAGGGTTCAAGCTGGTGCCGAACGGCAAGCTCCATCCGGGCGCCTGGCCGGAGCAGGGGATGCCCTTCTACAGCGGCGGGGTGAGCTACAGCAAGGCTGTCACCGTTAACTCGCTGGACCCCGAAAGCGAGCGCTATATCATTAAGCTCGGCCGCTGGGAGGGCGCTGTCGCCGAGGTCACAATCGGAGACCGCTCGGCCGGGTTTATTGCCTTCGAGCCTTTTGAACTGGACATCACGGATTTTTTGCGAGAGGGGGAGAATACGGTCAGCGTCGTCGTTTACGGCACGCTGAAGAACACGCTCGGCCCGCACCACAACAACCCGCAGTTCGGGACCGCCTGGCCCGGCATGTTTCAAAAGGGCGCGGAGGGCGGATATCCTCCCGGCTCCGCTTATCATGTCAGCGGTTACGGGCTATTCGAGGAATACACGATGTTTTTACGCGCCCTGAGGTGAGAAGCAGGGCAGGCGATGATGAAGCTCAGCCTGTGGCTTTCCATTCTTGTCATCGTCCTTTCAGCCGTGATTGCCGTCTACAGCAAACACAAGAAGCAGCGGTTTGTCCACTACGCTTTCAAACCGCTGACGATGGGGCTGATTATTTCGCTCGCCTGGGAAAGAACGGTGGCGGCGCCCTCAGCCTATGGATATCTCATCCTGGGGGGTCTCTGTTTTTCCCTCCTGGGCGATATTTTTCTCATGCTTCCCGGGAATAAGATCAAGCCGGGCCTGCTGGCCTTTCTAGGCGCCCAAGTGCTGTACATCCTGGCCTTCAGCCGGGGAATCGAGAGCGTTGACTGGAAACCCCTGGCCATTATTCTCGCTTATAGCTCGGTGTTTTTCCTATTCCTCTACGGCGGACTGGGACGAATGCGCTGGCCCGTTCTTGCCTATATCCTTATGATCTCGGGGATGGCCGGGCTGGCGGTCAATCGTTTTCTGGCCTGGCGCGACACGGACAGCCTGCTCTCCTGTAGCGGTGCCCTTTTATTCTTATTTTCCGATTGCCTCAATGGCCTTAAAAGATTTAGAAAGCCCTTCGGGCCGGCCGAGATCCTGATCTTAGGGACCTATTTTCCCGCTCAGCTCCTCTTCGCTTTGTCCATATAGCCTGCTCCTTCCAAGTTGACAGGACGGGCGGCATTCGATATAAGTTCCTGTCTACGAGTGGAGCGCGAAAAATGACAGCCGGCACCGGCTTCGACAACGAGAGCTACCTGAGCCTGCAGACCGCGGCCATTCTCGAGCGGGTCCGGCGGTTCAACAACAAGCTGTACCTCGAATTCGGCGGCAAGCTTCTCTATGACCTTCATGCGGCCCGGGTGCTCCCCGGCTATGACCCCAACGTCAAGATGCGGCTCTTCCAGAAGCTGAAGGGCCAGGCGGATGTCCTTCTCTGTATTTACGCCGGAGACATCGAGAAGAGAAAGCTGCGGGCGGATTTTGGCATCACCTACGACGTCGATGCCCTCAAGCTCATCGACGACCTGGCCGACTGGGGAATCGAAATCCTGGGCGTGGTAATCACGCGCTTCGACCAGCAGGCCTCGGCCAAGATATTCAAAAACAAGCTGGAGCGGCGGGGGATCCGGGTCTACACACACCGCTACACGCGGGGCTACCCGACGGACGTGGACCTGATCGTCAGCGAGGAAGGCTACGGCGCCAACGAGTACATTGAAACGCGTCATCCCCTGGTCATTGTGACCGGGCCCGGGCCGGGCAGTGGCAAGCTGGCCACCTGTCTTTCCCAACTTTATCACGACCACAAGCGGGGCGTCCATTCCGGCTACGCCAAATTCGAGACCTTTCCCATCTGGAACCTGCCCCTCAAGCACCCCGTCAACATCGCCTATGAAGCAGCCACGGCCGACATCGGCGACTTCAACCTGGTCGACCCGTTTCATCTGGAAGCCTACGGCGCATCGGCCGTCAACTACAACCGTGACGTCGAAGTCTTTCCCGTCCTCAGGCGCATCCTGGAGAGGATCACGGGCGAGCGCTCCGTCTACAGGTCTCCAACGGATATGGGCGTCAACTGCGCCGGTTCGGCCATCGCCGACGACGAAGCCATCCGGCGGGCCGCCTTTCAGGAACTGATCAGGCGCTACTTCCGCTACTCGTGTGAATACGCCATGGGTTTTGTCGACAAAGAGACTGTCCAGCGGTCCGAGCTGCTGATGAAAGAGCTGGGAGTCCGGCCGGAAGACCGGACGGTTGTCATGCCGGCCAGGAGGGCTGCCGAAGAGGCGCGGGAGACGGGGAAGGGAAATAACGGTGTCTTCTGCGGCGCTGCTGTCGAACTTCGGGGCGGCCACATCGTCACCGGCAAGAATTCACCGCTCATGCATGCGGCTTCGAGCCTGGTCCTCAACGCCGTCAAGAGCCTAGCCGAGATCCCGGACAAGATTCACCTCCTCTCGCCGGCGATCATCGAGTCGGTCGGCAACCTGAAACAGAACATCCTTGGCGCAAAAGCCGTGAGCCTGGACGTCGAGGAGGTCCTGATCACCCTGAGTATTAACGCCTCGACGAGCCCGGCTGCCCAGCTGGCCATGGAGAAGCTCAACGAACTGCGCGGCTGCGAGGTCCATCTGACTCACATTCCCACGCCCGGCGATGAGGCCGGGCTGAGGCGCCTGGGTGTCAACCTGACCAGCGATCCCACCTTCTCGAGCAAGAATTTGTTCGTCAGTTGAAAACATTCCTATTCAGCCCGGATGATTCGAAGACAGGAGTAAAGAACTTCTCCTGTTGTCCTCGCGCCGGGCGCGGGGAAGAAATCATCTCCAACCAAGAAAAAAAATCGCTTGATGGTGGAGAGAGGGGTCAAAATGATGAAAGTTCATAAAAAAAACCCGTCCATATTTTTCCTGATTTCTTTAGTTGCCCTGATTGGAATCGGCGCGGTGACGGCGACAGCCGGGAAGGACGAGTGCCGGCTGCGCTTCGGCATAAGCTTTGCGGCGGAGAGGTCGAAAGAGCCCCTCGACGGCCGGATGCTGCTCCTGATCTCGGACGACGGGTCGACTGAACCTCGCTTCCAGATCAGCGACAGCCCCCAGACGCAGCTCGTCTTCGGGCTCGACGTGGACGGACTCAGGCTCCTTGAGGAGGCCGTCCTGGATAAAAGCGCCTTCGGCTATCCCCTGAAGAGCATCGGCGATCTTCCGCCGGGAGATTACTGGGTCCAGGGCCTGCTCAACCGGTACGAGACGTTCCACCGGGCCGACGGGCACACGGTTAAGCTCCCTCCCGACAAAGGGGAGGGGCAGCAGTGGAACCGGAAGCCGGGAAACCTCTACAGCGAGCCTAAAAAGATCGCTCTCGACCCGCGCCGGGACGAAATCATCCGCCTTGTCCTCGACCAGGAAATTCCTCCCATCCCCGACCCGCCGGAGACGAAATACATCAAGCACGTCAGGATCCAGAGCAAGCTTCTGACCGACTTCTGGGGCCGGCCGATGTATCTCGGCGCCCATGTCCTCTTGCCCGAAGCGTTCGACGCGCATCCCGAGGCCCGCTATCCGTTGATCGTCTTTCACGGCCATTTTCCCTACACCTTCGGCGGATTCCGGGAGACTCCGGCCGACCCCGACTTTAACCCGGACTACAGCGAGAGATTCAGAATCAAGGGCTACAATCGGATCGTCGAAGAGGAAGCCTATAAATTCTTCCAATACTGGACGGCTAAAGATACGCCGCGCTTCCTGATCATCGAGATCCAGCATGCCAACCCATACTACGACGATTCCTACGCCGTGAACTCCGCCAACCTGGGGCCCTATGGCGACGCGATCACCTACGAGCTCATCCCGCACATCGAGAAGATGTTCCGGGGGATCGGGCAGGGCTGGGCGCGCTTCCTCTACGGCGGGTCGACGGGCGGCTGGGAAGCCCTTGGAGTCCAGGTCTTCTATCCGGACGAATACAACGGCTGCTGGGCGGCCTGCCCGGACCCGATCGACTTCCGGGCCTACACGATCGTCAACATCTACGAGCACAAGAACGCCTATTATAACGACAGCCGCTGGAAGCGGACCCCGCGCCCCGGCTCCCGGAATTATCTGGGCGAAGTCAGCTCCACGCTCGAAGAATCCAACCACCGGGAGCTCGTCCTCGGGATAAAGTCCCGCTCCGGAGATCAGTACGATATCTGGGAGGCGGTCTTCTCCCCGGTCGGCGAGGACGGCTATCCCCGGCGGATCTGGGAAAAGTTGACCGGCCAGATCGATTGTCAAACGGCCGAATACTGGCGCGAGCACTATGACCTCCGTTACATCCTGGAGCGCGACTGGAAGACGCTCGGCCCCAGGCTCAGGGGCAAAATCCACATCTACTGCGGGGACATGGACAATTTCTATCTCAACAATGCCGTTTACCTGATGGAGGATTTTCTGGAAAAGACCACCGACCCGTATTACGAAGGAGAAGTGGACTACGGCGACCGGGCCGAGCACTGCTGGAACGGCGACCACACCCAGCCGAATTACATCTCACGCTTGCGTTACCACCAGATGCACATCCCCAAGATCATGGAGCGGATCCGGAAGTCGGGCCCGCCCGGGGCGGACCTGACGAGCTGGCGCTATTGACGGCTGGCCCGCAGGCTTTTAAGATAGGGGAGGCGCGTATCGCTGGAAACAGAGGCGCACTCAAGGTCCGAGGCTGTAAAAGCAATGCCATCATCCGATCACAACGGTCCGGGAGGATGCCGGCGTCGGGTTGGAGAGCAAGAATGAGCTTGAAGGAAAGCCCGCCCCCGCCCGCTTGCCGCTCCTATTACTGTTCTCCGATCGGAACGATCGAAATAATCGGGAATGAGCAGGGCCTTCTCGCCCTGGGCTTTGTCCCAAAGGAGCCGCCGGCCTCGCTGCCCGCCCCTCCGGATTGGAAAAGAGCTGTCCAGGAGCTCGATGAGTACTTCAGGGGAAAAAGGACGAAGTTCAGCCTCGGGCTGGTCCTCCAGGGGACCGAATTTCAGATAGAGGTCTGGCGCCGGCTCCTCGAAATCCCCTACGGCGAAACGGTGTCTTACAGCCAGGTCGCGGAAGCCATGGGAAGGCCAAAGGCGGTCCGGGCCGTCGGAATGGCGAACGCGGTGAACAAGATCGGAATCGTCATCCCCTGCCATCGCGTCATCGGGAGCGACGGCAGACTGACCGGCTACGGCGGCGGCTTGTGGAGAAAGGAATGGCTCCTGGCCCACGAGCGCAAGTACGCAAAAGGGGTGAGATGAAACGGCTGATGGGATAAATGTCTGACCGAGGAGAGAACCCATGAAAGCAAGATTTTGGGCTTTCCTGTTCGGCGCGCTCATGGCCGGCCTGGCCATGTCCTGTGCCAAACCGTCCTCAAAGGACATCGCGCTTAAGGCATATTCCCTCGACAGCCTGGACGGCGTCATCCAGGCGAGTGGGGTGGAGGTCGACCGGGCGGTGAAAAAGGAAGGCGAGGCCGCTCTAAAAATCACGCTCACAGAGCCTTCCGTCATCCCACTCTTCGAAACGGGGGACATCGACGTCGAAAACGCCACGCTGGTCTATCAGGCCAAAGTCCGTACCCAGGACGCCCAGGGCAATGTCTACCTGGAGATTTGGTGCCGGTTTGAGGGCAAGGGTGAATTTTTCTCGCGCGGGCTGCAGTCTCCCATGAAGGGCACTTTGGGCTGGACCTCGCAGGAGACCCCGTTCTTCCTGAAGGCGGGCGAGAATCCCGACAACGTCAAGCTGAATATCGTCAGCGAAGGGACCGGCACCATCTGGGTCGACGGCATCCGCCTGCTGAAAAGGAAACTGCCGGAGTAAGATTCCGTAGCCGCCCGAGCCATGAGAGAATATCAGCTCTGCTTGGCCTGGAACTGGGAGTACGATGCTGATTTCGTCGGACTCCTGGAGAGCGCCTGCCTGGCCCGCAGTCTCAACTTCCTCCAGGTGACCCCGGAGAATCTTGCCGCGAGGCTCGAAGACCTCAAGTCCGGAGAGCTCGGTTTCACGGCTTTTCTCGACCGCGCCTCGGAATCAGACGCGCGTTTCCTTCCGTTCGTTTTTTGGGCGTCCGAGCGCGGGCTCTACCGTATTAACCCCCATGAGCGGGCCGTCCATGCCATGAATAAAGCCTCCATGCACCTGGAGTTCATCACGGCCGGCATCCAGACCCCCTACACCATCATCCTCCCGCCTTACGATGAGCAGCCCGTTCTGGCGCCCCGAGACCTCAGTCCTCTCGGAGGCCGGTTCACCATCAAGCCGGCCCACGGCGGCGGAGGCGGGGGAGTGATCGTCCAGGCCACCTCTTTCGACCAGGCTCTTCAGGCCCGCCTAGAACTTCCCTACGATCACTACCTTCTGCAGGCCTACATTGTTCCGGCGGCATTGGCGGGTCGCCCGGCGTGGTTCCGGGTCATCTCCTGCGGAGGTCTAGTCTTCCCGTTCTGGTGGCATACGGCGACCCATGTCTATGTCCCGGTGACCGAGGAGGACGTCAGCGCCCACGGCCTGACGCCGCTTTGGTCGACTACCCGGGCGATCGGCGAAATCTGCGGGCTCGACGTCTTCAGCACTGAGATCGCTCTGACCGAGGGGGGGATGTTCGTCGCCGTCGATTACGTCAACGACCCGATCGACCTGCGCCTGCAATCCAACACCTCCGATGGAGTGCCGGACGAGGTCGTGCGCCGGATCGCCGGCCGGCTGGCCGAGCTCGCCCTGGCGTACCGCCCTCTCCATCTCACTTAGCCCGCCGCCCACCCGGCCGATTATGTTTTTTGCAGGACGCAGTGGATATATTCGTTTTCTCTGGATTCGAGCAGACGATAGATGGATGAGCCCCTGGTGCCGATGAAATCCGCCAGCAGACCGGTCATCAGAGGAGGGGCCTTTTTCCGCAAAAGCTCAGACTTGCGGTCGTGGTCAAGATCGAGCGCCCGGTAAACATTCTCTGTTATCCATTTCCAGGCGACGAGCTTCATGCCGGAGGCAGCGATATGTTTCTCCAGCGCCGGGATTTCATCCTTATGCCGGAAGTCGGCGAAGAGAAAGCAGCCATCGGGACGAAGAACTCTTCTGACCTGTCCGAGAAAGCCGGCCATTGAGCTGTAGCACCGAGAGGATTCGATGTTCAGAATATAATCAAACGAGTCTTCAGCGAAAGGGAGGATTTCGGCATTCCCGTGGGAGAAGGAAAGCGTCGGGTGGGAATAGTGCCTGGTGCAGAAATCAACGGCCTTTTTGGAAAAGTCCAGCCCGACCATTTTCCTGGGGCCGAGATATCTGGCTATGAAAGAGGGCCCGCCCCCGCGGCCGCAGCCGACATCGAGCACATCC
The DNA here is from genome assembly GCA_964651495.1 of uncultured Eubacteriales bacterium. Lineage (GTDB taxonomy): Bacteria > Acidobacteriota > Aminicenantia > Aminicenantales > UBA8522 > CAZNVB01. Next base: position 9,666 of record CAZYWP010000054.1, read on the forward strand.
GAATTCGAGAGAGTCATCGAGCTTGTCACGTAATGATAGAGCTGGATACAAAAAAGGTGTTTTTTATCCGTATCCGCCAGGACGAGCTTGCTCCTGTTGCCATCCAGGTAGGCGTATCCGTAATTCATGAAGATCATTTCATTGTCCCTGTCCATCCTGACCAGGTACTGATAAAAAAGTCTCCAGAGGGAATGTTTTAGCTGTGGCGAGACCTTGCAGGCCTGCTGGAATAACCGTATCATCGTGTTCATCGGGCTGTCTTCTCTCTCTCCTTCAACAAAGCAGATGAGATCCCATATCCGCCAAAGAATCGAAGTAAGCTTTTTAACAGAATTCCATGGGCTCTGTCAAGCCGGGATGAAACTGGCGCTGAATTCGAGCAGTTCCCGAACGACATCCTGGTGGGCGAGAAGCGTGCCGTCCTGCGGGGAATCAATGATCCGGTAATTGAAAAAAGGGCAGTTGCCCTCATACCAGCGGAAGAGAAAGGGCTTTCCGGCCGCCTCTCTCTTCCCGGCTTCGGCTTGGTTGAGGAGGCCGCCGAGACCCTTAAGGTAGACGCCTTTCATCGGGTCGACGCCGATGATATACCTCTTATTTCCGAAGTTAGTCAAGGTCAGGCCGAAGCCCTCGCCTAGAGAGGACTGGCTGATGTCCCGGTGGGCCCATTCTTTGAGCAAAAAGCACGTGGGATTCCTGACGATAAGGCCGTTGACGTCCTTCCAGCCCCGCCCATCCGAACGGGGAAGGCGCAGGGCGGATATCCCGGCGCGGGAGAGGTCATCGAGGTAGTGGAAGTAGTCGTCCTCGACCTTGCGCATCGCCCTCGCGTACCGGTCGATCCCGGAAAAGAGCCCGCGGTTCTCCAGGATATTATAACCTTCCAGCAATTTTCCGTGGAGGAATTGCATGAATTTCAACCCCTCGGCCACACGCTCTCGGTTAATTACGGCTTCGTCCCTTCTTGCTCCGGAGAACAGGGCCCGGAGGATGGAGTAGGGGGTGGCCGCCAGGTCGAGTTCTCTGGGGAGCGAGGCCGAATCCACCATCCTGGTGTAGGCGGCGATCGTCTCCATGCCCGGGTCAACCCGCCCGGTTTGCAAGAGCCTGACGGTCAGGAAGATCGAGGCGAGGGCGTCGAAATCGGGAAGGCGGTGGGTGATGACCCGCAACCCTTCCTGACCTGCCCCCTGACCGCCCCTCTCAAGAGGCCTGATGTGCTCGAGGACGAGTCCGGGATGTTTGACGATGAGTGAAGCGGTGCACTCCGGCTCGGCCGAGGGGTGATGATGGTCGATCACACCGGGCACGGTTTTCATCCCCACATCCAGGACAACCGTCCCGGCCTGCGGGTCGATGTCCGTCCCGTAGTTGACAAACTCGCAGCTGACTTCCATGGCCAAAAGATTCAGGTCAATTCCTCCGAGCTTCGCTCCCGCTCCTCCAAGAAGCGGACGATCTTCGCGCTCCCGGAAGGAAACGGGTAGCGTTCGAGCGCCTGCAGGCTGACCCAGCGGTGGACGGCTTGGCGGAGCCGGGGCGGGGTGCCGAAGCGGCAGGAAAAAGCGTGCAAGGTCACCTGGAACCTGGTGTAAGAGTGGTTTACCGTGAGAAGAAGATTCTCCCCCTCGATCTCAGCCTCGAGCTCTTCCCTAATCTCGCGGCGCAGGGCCTCATCCAGCCGCTCTCCGTCCCGCCGCTTGCCGCCCGGGAATTCCCACAGGTCGGCCAGGAGTCCTGTCGGCGGCCTTTTCTGGATCAGGTATTTTCCGCCTTCCGCGATGATGGCGATGACGGCTTCGGTCTTCTCATAACGGCGTTCGCGGGGCGCCGGTATGATCTCCTGTACGCCTCTCTCGAAGGCGCGGCAGAAGCGCTGCACGGGGCAGGGGAGGCAGCGCGGGTTCCTGGGCCGGCAGATGAGCGCGCCCAGCTCCATCATAGCCTGGTTGAAGTCCGCCGCCGAGTCCGCCGGGAAATATGGACGGAGATATTGAAGTATCGATCGGTCCCGCGCGGGTTGGATGGGGCCCTTGATTCCGGCCAAGCGCATGACCACCCGGCGGACGTTGGCGTCGAGCGCGGGGTAAGGCTGACGGAAAGCAATGCTCAGGACGGCAGCGGTGATGTACGGACCGAACCCGGGGAGTTCAATCAATTCATCATAGCGCCGGGGAAAAGCCCCCCCGTGCTTCTCCATGACAAGTCTGGCCGCGCGGTGGAGATTCCGGGCCCGCTGGTAATAGCCGAGCCCCTGCCAGGCTTTGAGGACCTTTTGTGGAGGCGCCTGGGCGAGCGCCCGGAGGTCGGGGAAGACCCGGAGCCATTCTCGGTAGCGCGGCAGGACGGCCGGCACGGTGGTCTGCTGGAGCATGACTTCAGAGACCCATATTTTATAGGGGTCTCCGGTCTCCCGCCAGGGCAGTTTTCGTTGAGAGGCCCTGTACCAGCGCAGAATGTCTCGGGCTAAATCGGGCGTTTTTCGCCGCCCGTTTGTCTGAGCAGTCGGGGGAGGCAACGGCCGTCCGGGCTCTATTGATCGTCCCCTTTCTTTTCTTCTTTTTTTTCGTCTGACTTGTCTTCGGGCGGCGCCGGCGTCCAGTCTTTGACTGCTTTGGGAAAATCGCCGAGGACAGAGGAATCGACCCGGAACAAGTACTCGAACTTCGGATTCTTCACTACGAGCTGCTTCTTCTCCTGGTCTTCGGTCCCGAAGAGCACTTGGAACTCCTTCTCTTTCTCACCCGACTTCGTCCAGACCGTCACCTCCACCTGGGGGGTGGCCAGGCCGTATTCCTGAAGACCTGCCGGGGCATCGATGAACTCCGCCGCTTCCAGGCCCTCGATCTTGCGGATGAAGGTCTCCACCTTGGATTTGTCCGCTTCCTTTCCGCCGTCTTCGAAGAGCCACTTGTCTTCCGCGTTCTTGACGACCGTGAGGACGAGGTCGCCCCTCTTGACCCGGACTTTGTCCGCCTCCCAGCTGTTGAAGACGAGGACCGCTTTTTCTCTGATGTCCTCCACGTTCTTTTCGATATCGGTGATCACCTGACCTTCGGCCAGGATGATTTTCGGGGACAACGAGGTCGTGACATAGACCTTGTCGTCTTCCTTGTGGAGGAAAAAGGTCGCTTCCTGGTCTTTGGAGGGCAGCGAGAGAGAGACGGAATATTCCGCATCTTTGAGACCGAACTTGGCGATTTCCTCATCCGTTTTCGTCTCGGCGACGAATTCTTTGGCTCTCATGCCGGAAAGCGCGCGCAGGATGTCCTCCACTCGGCTTTTCTTGGCCAGGGCGGCGAGCGGCGCTTGGAAAAACCACCCGTCGTCTTTTTTTCTGACCTCCCAGGCAATGTCTTTGGCCCTGAGCTTGAGGCCGGCGACGTCCTCGGGCTCGAACTTGAAGATGTCCTTTTGCCGGAAGTCGAAAACCTTTTTTTCGAGCTGGGTTTTCAGGTTAGTGGCCAGGAGCACGATTCTCGGATCGCCCTCCTTTTTAGAAAAAATCGTGTTGTCGATCGGATTTTCCATGCCGAAGAGCAGTTTCACCGGTTCAGGGCGGTTTTTATACCAGAGGGTGAGCTCCTTTTTAGGGATTTCGTATTTGGCCTGGTCGGCGGCCTCGGCTTCGGCCAGCCGCTCGAACTTGAGGCCGGAGAAATCCTCGGCCAGGCGGTTGACCTCGTACGTATCGGCCTTGGCCTCCAGGGGCTCGGTGATCAGCCAGTCGCCTTTTTCGTCTTTGCTGAAGGCGATGGTTTCATCCTCCTTTTTCAGGCTCATCTTTTCTACGTCCGCCGAGGAGAGGTCAACCAGTTTTTTCTCCTCCTCTTTTTTCCCCTTACTCTTTGATTCGAACAAGAGAACGAAGACCAGCAGGGCGGCAAAGACAGCCACCAGGATGACAGTCGTCTTGAATTTCATAGCGAGCGCCTCCTCGCCCAGACGGTGATTCCCAGGATGAGCACGACCAAGGGAAGAATGATGACCGAGGCGAAGAAGATTATGCGCGCCTGGGAGGGGGTCATCTGCAGGGTCCGGGGGGCGGATGTTTTCGGCTGGATCGAGATCAGGTCGGCTTCTTCGGTCAGCCAGTTAAGGGTGTTGAGAAAGAGGTTTCCGTTGCCGGAGAGGTTGTAGTACCTGTTCGTGGCGAAATCCGAATCGCCGAAGACGGCCAGGCGCCCCTCTTTGCCCTCCGCGGGCGGCGGGGGCGTTTTTTCTTCCGTCCTCTCTTCGCCCTCCGTTTTCTCTGCGGGGTTGGCCTCCTCTTTGGCCTTGAGGGTGGCGACGACCGCCAGGGAAGCCGGGCCCTGTTTATCCATATCCTTGTCCAGGCTGACGCGGCCTTTCTTCATCTCTTCCTCGAGCCTCATCTCCGACCAGGAGTTGGGGCTGGTCTTGCCCAGGACCGAGGTAGTGATCCCCTCGGGCTTCTGGTCGGCGGGCTCGACCGCCCTGGCGTAAGGGAAAAACGTGGCGTAGCGGAAATTGCGGGTGATCTCGTGGGTTTCATACTCGGTCATCACCGGCATGGTGTAATCGGCGCCGAACAAGCGGGAGACGGCGTCGACGAGGACACCGTCGCCCAGGCGGACACCGAATTCCCCGAGAAAGGCCGTCATTCCGGGAGCCGAATCCGGGTCCACCAGGAAAAAGACCCGTCCCCCTTTATTCAGGAAGTTGCGGATCGTTTCGAGCTCATTGGGAAGGAGATCCTTGCGCGGGCCGGGGACGATCAGCAGATCGCAGTCCTGGGGAAATGTGTCGGACAGGGCCAGGGTCAGCTTTTTGACTTCATAGGCCAGCTTTTCCAGGTCCTCCTTGGCGAACGAATAACCCATGTCCTCGGTCTGCTCGATGCTGCCCTCGCCGTGGCCTTCGAGGAAGTATATGGCCTTCTTCTTCTCCCGCGTCACCTTGATGATCGCGTTGGTGATGTCTTCCTCGGTTGCGTTGGTGATGCGGTTTTCCTTGTCCCCGCTGGTGAGAATGCTCGTCCCGTCTGTAGTGATATTGTAGGCTTTGACCAGGCTGGGGTTCTTGTCCGGGTCGATGAACTCGTATTTCAGCTTGGTCGAGTGGTAGGCATAGATCTTGAGGAAGTTCTCCATCCGGCCCCGGCCATAGTTCCCGTCGGTGTAGAAGCTCTTGACCTGGAGGTCGGCCTTCAGGTTTTTGAGGACCTGAACCGACTGGTCGGAAAGGCTGTGGATCTTGGCTTCGGTGAAGTCGACCCGATAGTGGTGCCGGGCGAGAAAGTAGTTGACCAGGATGAGGATGCCCAGGACCAGGACGACGACGAAGAGCAGGTTACTCGAATAGAGAAACGACTTACGGCTGAACCCGCGCTTGAGCGAGGACAGGTTGAGGATGACATAGATGGCAATGGCCGCGATGCCGAGCACGGACATGACGATGGCCAGCGTTTTCCGGTAGGGCCAGATCCACTGGGTGATAGCAGCCAGCACGACCAGGGTCAGGCCGATATAGTTCAGGTATTTTTTGATTGTTTCCATAGCTCACCTCCACCGCCTGGACTGGATCACCGAATGAGTCAGGAAGAGACCGAAAAAAGCGAAGCTGAAATAGTAGATGATGTCCTTGGTGTCCAGGATGCCCTTGGTCATGTCGTCGAAATGCTGAAAGATTGAGGCATAGTTGAGCACGTCCTTCCAGATGCCCGGGGCTGAATAGGAGGCCCAGCCCAGAACATAAAAAAGAAGCAGGGCGCCGAACGTCAGGATGGCCGAGACGATCTGGTTCTCGGTCAGCGAGGAAAAGAAAATGCCCACGGCGATGAAGGCTGCGCCGAGCAGAAAAAGCCCGAGATAGCCGTTCAGGATCTGGGCGAGTTCCGGGTTGCCGTAAGCGAAGGTGAAGATGGAGAGAAGGCCGGTCAGCCCGAGCATGGCCGCCAGGACGACGAGGGCGGCCAGGTATTTTCCCAGGATAATCTGGACGACGCCGACAGGAGAGGTGAAGAGCAGCTCTTCCGTCCCGGTCTTTTTCTCCTCGGAAAAGAGGCGCATGGTCAGGAGCGGCAGGACGAGCAGGAGGATGATATTCATGTTGTGAAAGAGAGGCGCATAGACCATCTGGTTGATGTTCATCTGTTGAGCGTAATAGGGGTTTTGGGCGGCCTGGATGGACTGGGAATTGAACCACCAGACGGCGCTGTAAAAAAAGAACCCGACCAGGACAAGGAAAACGGCGATGACCGCGTAGGCGATGGGGGAGGAGAAGTAGGTTTTGATCTCTTTTTTGGCGATATGCCAGATGTTGCTCATTGGACTTCACCTCCTGAGACGATGCGGAGATAAAGCTCCTCGAGGTTCATCACCGACCTCATCTCGAGAAGACCCCAACCCTTTTCCACAACTGCGGCGGAGACCTCTTCCCGCAGGTCCTTGGCCCGGCTCCACTCGACGGCGATCTCCCCGTTTTGGCGGGAGATCCGGGCCACGCCGGGAATTCTCCCCAGCTGGGCCACGGCTTCGTCATGGCCTTTCCGCAGCTTCAGGATCACACCGTCCAGCTCGCCGAACAGCGCGGTCAGCTCATCGAGAGAGCTGGAAGCCTTCAGCCGGCCCTCGCTGATGATGACCACGCCGTCGCAGGTCTGGGTGACCTCGGGCAATATGTGGGAGGAAAGAATAATGGTATGCTCTCCCCGCAGGGATTTGATCAGCTCGCGGATTTCGATGATCTGGGCCGGGTCGAGTCCAATCGTCGGCTCATCCAGGACGAGAACTTCCGGGTCGTGGATCATGGCCTGGGCGATCCCGACCCGCTGCTTGAACCCCCGGGAGATGTTCCTGATCAGCCTCTTTCTGACCTTTTCCAGTCCGCTGATTTCGACGGCCCGGTCCAGGGCGGCCTTCCGCTTCGCCGCCGGCACTTTTTTGATGGCCGCGACAAAGTTCAGGTAGTCGGAGACCGTCATCTCCGGGTAGAGGGGGACGTTTTCGGGAAGGTAGCCGATGATCCGCTTGACCTCATTGGGCTGCTCAAAGACGTCGTAGCCGGCGACCGTGGCCTTTCCCTCGGTGGCCGGAATGTAACCTGTCAGGATGCGCATGGTCGTGGTCTTGCCTGCGGCGTTGGGGCCGAGAAGGCCCCAGATCTTGCCTTTTTCCACCTTGAAGCTCAGGTCCCGGACAGCCACAAGGTCACCATACTTTTTGGTCAGATGTTCGACTTCAATCATCCCATGACCTCCTTTCTCTTGGGGCGGCGCATTCGATTTCGACGGCCGCCGGCTCCCGCCTCACATTTTCTCGGGCAAGGGGATGCCCATGAGGGAGAGCGCTTTTTTTAGGTTTTCTCGAACATAATAAATCGTCAAAATCCGAAGTCTTTTCACGTCCGGGTCGGTTTCACCCAGGATGGAATAGAGGTGATAGTAAGCGTTGATCTTCTGGCAGAGGTTGAAGGTGAACTTGGCCAGGTGCGAGAACTCGAGGGAATAGACCGAATGGAGGACATTTTCCTCGAACTGGGCCGCGTAGAAGACTACGTCCCAGAAGTCCCGGCTTTCCGCCTCGCCCAGGCGCTCGAGCGGAAGGTCATTCCCGGCGAGAAGTGCCGTCAGCTCTCTGTCGCCGAACCCCTCCCTGTCTTCCAGCTTGCGGAAAATGCTATTCAGGCGGACGCAGGTGTACTGGAGATAGGGACCGGTCTCCCCCTCGAAGCTGAGCGCCTCTTCAAAATCGAAGACGATCAGCGAATTGCGGGCGAACTTGAGCATGAAATAGCGCAGGGCGCCGCAGGCGATCTGGCGGGCGATGACGGCCCCCGGGCCGCCGGCCAGCTCGGGGTTTCGTTTCTCGACCTCGAGCAGAGCTTTCTTCTCCAGCCGGTCGAGAAGGTCATCAGCCTTGACACCCAGGCCTTTTCGGCCGGAGACTTCCAGGAAGCTGCGGTCTTTATCCGCTTCCGAGACCTCGTAGTTCAGCTCCCTGAGGCTCTTGGGCGAGAGGGCCACCATCTCGTAAGAATAATGAATCGATTTCTCGGCCTGCTCGGCGTGGCCGAGCGACCGGAGTCCCTGGGCCACGATTTTTTGCAGGTAGGACTGGCGGGTGTCGATGACGTTATAGACCTCGGCGGCCCCGCCGAAGGAAAAGGCGCGGTCGTTGGGCGTCGTGGTGGTGATCCAAATCGTCCTGCCGTCTTCCCGCGCGAACGGCTCGTAATAGAAGTCCCGTCCCAGCAGCCCGAATTTCCAGAGCTGGTAGGCGATGTCCTTTCCGACGTAAGTGACTGTCCCGTCCGAGCGGACGATGATCTTTTCCCGTTCGGCCTCCTCCTCGAGCCGCATCACCCAGCAGCCGGCGTTTTCCCCTTCGCTGGAACGATAGACGGCACCTTGTTCTTTTAATAAGGCGAAGGCCTTTTCCCAGAAGCGGAGACCGAGGATGCTGCTCTCGCAGGGGAGCAAGTCGTAAGTGACGTCGAGCCGTCCCATGGTCGCGAGATGGGCGCGCAGGATGCGGCGGGAGACATCGTGGCCGAGAGCGGCCTCGGGAGGTTCGCCGTGCTCAATCTTTTTGAGGATCTCCGCCCGTCTCGCCTGGGCCTCCGGGTGGGTTTCGAGGTAAGCGGCAGAGCGGGCGTAGAGGTCCCAGCAGTAATAATCGAATTTGCCCGGGATCAGGTCCAGGTCGGACAGAGCTTTAGCCTCCAGGTCCATCAGGCCGAAGACGACATCCGCCACCTGGACTCCGGTGTCGTCGATGTAGTTCTGAACCTCCACGTTTTCGCCCTTATAGCGGAGGCAGCGGGCCAGGGTATCGCCCAGGCAGGCGTTGCGCAAATGGCCGATGTGAGCGGCCTTGTTGGGGTTGATGTTAGTGTGTTCGATGATGATTTTTCGCAGCTCGGGTGAGAGGGCGGTCGTTCCCAGGGCGCTCAGTTCCCTGTGGAAAAAAGCCTGGCGGTCGAGAAAGAGGTTGATGAATCCGGGACCGGCGATTTCGGCCTTGGCTAGGCCTTCGATGCCCGAGAGGCGGGGAATAATCTCCTGGGCGATCTGGCGGGGGTTGGCTTTCAACCGTTTGGCCAGCTTGAACGGGAAAGTGAAGCTCAGGTCACCGAGGTTCTGCTGGGGCGTGTAGGCGAGGTCGATCTCGGCCCCGTCGAGCTGGTACTTGTCCCCCACTTTGGTCAGGAGCTCCTGTTTGATTTTGTTCTTTAACTTGATCATATTGGTTTTTTATTATAACAGAA
>CAZYWP010000055.1:0-2509 GCA_964651495.1 uncultured Eubacteriales bacterium
CCCTCGCCTCTTCCCCCCTGGGGCCCCCGAACCACGCCACCCGCCCCTTCTACTGGCATTGGAATATCGCGGGGAGATGCATCCGGGGGTCAAAGGTGAGTTAATTTAGAGGATTTATAAATTTTATCGTTCCGATAAAATTATGTTGAAATGAAAGATGGATTGGGATAGTATAAGAACTGAATCATGTCCCGACTTCCGATCATAAGGAGGACGCCTTGATTAAAGTCTCCACCAAAGGACGGTACGGCACCCGCCTGATGCTCAACCTGGCCCGCCACTATAATAGCGCCACTAAGGCGGTGATTCTCAGGAACGTGGCGGAAGAGGAAGAGATTTCCATCCGCTACCTGGAACAGATCATCATTCCCCTCAAGATTTACAAGCTGGTCAAGAGCATCCGCGGCGCCGGCGGCGGCTACACCCTCGCCCGCAGGCCGTCCGAGATCACGATCTGCGAGATCCTGGAGGCCCTGGAAGGCTCCTGCGCCCTGGTCGACTGCGTCGAGGACAAGGACTTCTGCGACCGCCTCCCTAGCTGCGCCGCCCACGAGATCTGGAGCGAAGCCAGCCAGCTCCTGAAAAACTACTTCGAGAAGGTCACCCTTCAGTACATGCTCGAAATCTGCGAAAAGAAGCAGAAAGGCAAAGCCAAGCCCCGGCGCTGAAAGATCAATCCGGCCGGAAAAAGAGATCCTCCGTCGACCTCTGGAGCCTTGACAAAGGGGCGGGCTTTCCGGTATAAATACTATTCTTTTTATAAATTTTATAGATTTAATAAAACCCAGCGCTGGCCAGGCCGGGTATTGGACCAAAATCCAACAGACCAGCGCCTGATCCAGCGGCTATGATTTTTAACTTCAAACACGACGGGGAAATTTTTGATATTCCTGCCCCCCGGAGGAGGTGTGATTTGGGCGCGACATCACCAAGACTGCTCCGACGCTTCTCCCTCCCCGCTGTCGGCCTGATGTTTCTGGCCGCGGCGGTCGTCGGCCTGGGCACGGCGGCCAAGCCCGTCCCCCAGGAAAAGGATATGGAGACCTGCGGCACCTGCCACGAGGACGTCGTCAAGGCGTTCTCCCTCCAGCCTCACGCCGCTCTTCCGGACCGGACCTGCACCGCCTGCCATGGCAGCGCGGAAAAGCACCTGGAGGAAGAGGGCAAGGGCGGAGTGTTTGCCTTCGCCGCCGCCGACCCGGCCGGCGAAAAATCGGGCAAGTGCCTCACCTGCCACAGCCAGGACAATCCGCAGTACATGGGCAGTCCCCATGCCAAAGCAGCCCTCGACTGCACCGCCTGCCATTCCATCCACGGCGGAAATGAGGCTGCCCTTCTCAAGACGAGCCCGAACAAGAACTGCTCGGTCTGCCATGAGGATATCTTCGCCCAGTTCGAGCTCAACGAGAGGCACCGGCTGCAGGAAGGAATCATGACCTGTACCACCTGTCACGACCCTCACGGACCGTCAACCCGGATGAGGCTGGGCGGGTTTAAGCAGGAGGAATGCCTCAAGTGCCATGCCGACAAGGGCGGTCCCTTCCTTCACGAGCACGAGGCCTCCCAGGTCGAAGGCTGCACGGTCTGCCATGAGGTCCACGGCTCCCCCAACCGCCACCTGCTGACCCACGAGAGCACCGCCGACCTGTGCTTCAGCTGCCACGCGGCGGCCCCGTCCTGGCACGGCGGGTTCACCTCCGAGGGAACGAACTGCGTGACCTGCCACGCCACCATCCATGGCTCCAACCTGAGCCGGAAATTCCTGAAGTGAGAGGGACGTCATGGCTAAAAAGACATTGATCAGCGCTTTCCTGGGCCTTGCTCTCGTCGCCTCCCTGACTCCGTCTCTGCGGGCCGAGGACACATTCTACGGCAATCTTCTCTTCGGCTTCCGCGTCGTCGACACGAGCGGACCGGGCGCAGACTACAAGTACCGGGAAGACATCAACCTCCGCGGCGGGGCCCGCCTGTCCAACTTCAGCCTGGCCTACGCCCCCTCCGACGGCTTGAAGAAGGTTTTCGACCGCCTCGATATCCAGCTGAACAATTTCGGCGGCGACCCGTTCGAAACTTTCTCGGCCTCCATCCAGAAATACGGCAAGTACCTGATGAAGTATGACCGCCGCAAGTCGGCCTATTTCTTCCAGGACCTGGCCCTCGGTGACGGCGGCTCGCTCTACGATCTGCATGCTTTCGACTTCGACCGGGTTGCGGACAGCGGCCTGGCCCAAGTCTGGCTGAGCCGGTCGGCCGACCTCTATTTCAGCTTCGACCGCTACACCAAGAAAGGCGAAAGCACGACCTCGCTGGACATTGAGCGGCTGGAATTCGAGTTCTCCAATCCCGTCCAGGAGGAGTCCAAGGACATCGCCGTCGGACTAAACGTCCGATTCAACCGCCTCACCTTCTCCCTGGAAGAAAGAGTCCTCGCCTATGAGAACGCCAACAGCTACTTCCTCCCCGGCTATGCCGACGGCGGCGACGGCGCTTATTATCCTACCTCTCTCAG
>CAZYWP010000055.1:2609-18878 GCA_964651495.1 uncultured Eubacteriales bacterium
TCCTCCCCGGCTATGCCGACGGCGGCGACGGCGCTTATTATCCTACCTCTCTCAGTTCTTTCGAGATGAATCAGCCGTACGACCTGAAATCCAACCTCCACACTCTGCGCTTCAGCGCCAAGCCGTTTGACCAGCTGGTCCTGAGCGGGTCCGGCCGGATCAGCAACCTCAGCATGGACCTCGATTACTCGGAATCCGCCGAGGGCCTCAATTATCTCGGCCGGAGGTTCAAGTACGATTGGAACGGCGCGGCCGAGTTCGACCGCGACATGCAGCTCTATGAGGTCGACGCCTCGCTGCTGCTGCGGCAGAACCTCTCCCTGGTCGGCGCCGTGCGTCTCCACAAATACGACCAGACCGGCTCGTTCACGGTCGGAAACGAGACCGAAACAATGAATTTCGCCTACGAGACCCTGGGCAGCGACGTCGGCGTCCGGTACGAATTCACCCCTCAGCTGGCCCTGACCCTGGGCTATCGCTTCGAAGACCGCGACCTGAAAGGCCTTGAGACCGTGACCTATGATTTCGACACTACGCAAAGCGGCCTTTTCGGTGACCTCAAGTGGAACCCCTTCAAGGCTTTGAAGCTCACCCTCGACTACGAGCACATCTCCTACGAGAACCCCTTCACCCTGATTTCTCCGACCGACTACAACCGCCTGCGTCTCACGGCCAAGTACCAGTTCAGGAGTTTCAGCCTGACGGGCTCCTATCTCTGGAGCGACTCCAAGAGCGAGGTCGACGAAGACCTCTTCCAGGCCTCGCGTAACCAGCTCAACCTCCGCGCGGGCATTCACGGAGAAAAGATCAAGGCCTTTTTCGGCTATGCCCATATCCAGTCCAGCCGCGAAGGCGCGAGGACGGTGAACTATCCTCCGTTCTGGACCGGACCGGGCGGGACTTTCCTCTGGGAAATCCTCTACGAGGGGAAAGCCAGCCTGTTCGATGTCACTCTCTCCTATGACCTCGACAAGAGCTGGAAAATCGGCGGCTACGCCAACTTCTATTCGAACTTGGGATCCTACGAAATCGACCGGGCCACGATCAAGGGCTACCTCGAGTACGCCTTCCTGAGCGGCTATGCGGCCCGGGTCGGCTACCGCTACGTCGATTTCAAGGAAAAGCTTGGCGGCTACAACAACTACAAAGCCAACATCCTCGAGTTTTCCTTCGGCTACCGCTGGAAATGAATCGACTAAGGAGGACATGATGCTTAAAAGACCATATATCTTCGCCATCCTGATTGTCTTTTTCGCGGCCGGGCTGTTTTTGGCCATCCCGGGCACGACTCAGACAGTGAAAACTCTGGACAAATCCGACCATGCCGAGAGGCTCTGGTCCAAGTCGCCCCACGCCGACAAGACCGCCGAAGCGTTCAAACACTGGGACGCCGAGGGCAGCGTCCCGACAACCTGCGCCAAATGCCACAGCACGCCGGGCTACCGCGACTACATCGGAGCCGACGGCTCGGCCGTGAACACGGTCGACAAGGCGGCGGCCCTCGGAACGACAATCGAGTGCGCGGCCTGCCATGCCGACCCGGAGAACGGGATCGTCCACAACCGGACGAACGTCATCTTCCCGTCCGGAGTCGAAGTGAAGGGCCTTGGCCCCGAAGCGCTCTGCATGGAGTGCCATCAGGGAAGAGCTTCGACCAAGACGGTCGATGACTCCATCGCTGCAGCCGCCCTCCCCGACGACGACACGGCCAGCTCCAAGCTGCGCTTTATCAACATCCATTATTTCGCTGCTTCGGCGACTCAGTTCGGATCGGCCGCCAAAGGCGGATACCAGTATGCGGGCAAAGAGTACGATCACCGCTTCGCCCATATCCCCGGTTACAACGCCTGCAACACCTGCCATAACCCTCATTCCCTCGAAGTCGAGATGGAAGCCTGCAACACCTGTCACACCGGAATCAAGGATCCCAGGGACATTCGCTACTACGGCTCTTTCGTCGATTACGACGGCGATGGGGACATCAGCGAAGGGGTGTATTATGAAATCGAACAGCTGAAGGGCATGCTCTACGATACCATAAGGGCCTATGCCAGCACGGTTCTTGGAGCCCCCATCGCCTACGATGGCCTCACCTATCCGTATTTCTTCAACGACCCGAACAACAACGGCGTCGTCGACACGAGCGAAGCCAACACGGCCAACGGCTACAGCAAATTCAGCGCCCGCCTGCTTAGAGCCGCCTACAATTACCAGGTCACGATCAAAGACCCCAACGGGTTCGCCCATAACGGGAAATATCTCATCGAGCTGATCTTCGACTCCATCGAGGACCTGAACACGAAGATCGAGGGCGGAGCTCAGGCGTCCGGAATCTTCCGTCCCGGCGTTTCCGGACACGTCCTGGCGGCCCAACAGAATCAGTCCGGAGAAAAGGTCCGGCGGCTGCCGAAGAAAGGCCGCGACCTCGCCAGGGAAGACCAGGTCGAACCCCCGTTTGCTGCTGAGTTCGCTCTGAGCGAACCGGCGCTGGGTCAAATCCACCGGACGGACGAAGGCCACTTCGACGGCTCGTCCATGGCCTTCAGGGATTGGGATGACTCCGACTCCGTGCCCTCGACCTGCGCCAAATGCCACAGCGCCGAAGGACTTCCCTATTTCCTCGAGAACGGCAAGATCGATAAAAACATGCCCATTTCGAACGGTTTTCTCTGCGCCACCTGCCACACCTCCCCGCCCCACACCCGGTTTGCCGGGCCGGTGACTTTTCCCTCCGGCGATATCAAAGACCTCGGCGATGCCAGCAACCTATGTTTGAACTGTCACCAGGGCCGGGCCTCTAAAAGGACGGTGGATACGGCCATCGCCGCCGGGCCGGGGCCCTATGGATTTACCAACATCCATTATTTTCCCGCCGCAGCCTCCTTCTTCGGCTCGGAAGTCCGCGGCGGATACGAGTTTGCCGGCAAGACGTATAAAGGACGGAACGTCTTCACCAACCACGGCGGGATTTTCACCAACTGCGTCGAATGCCATTTCGGCACCAAGAGTTTCAACCGCAAGCTGGACGATTCCGACGCCCTATTCCACAATACAGAGCCCAGCAAAGAAGACTGCGTCCTCTGCCACGGCCAGGATATCTCCCAGCCCCATCCCGGCGCCGATCCCGAGAAATTCGAGTTCGAGGGAATCCGACCGGCCCAGACTCCCGACTATGACGCGGACGGCAATACCAAAGAATCCCTGGAAGCGGAGCTCGACGGCCTCGAGAACGCGCTCTACGCCCGGCTGCAGGCTTACGGCAACAGCATCGGCGCGCCGGTTGCCTATGATGAGAACGCTTATCCGTATTTCTTCAAGGACTTGAACGGCAACGGAGTGGTTGACGCTGCAGAGGCGGTTTCCGCCAACGGCTACCGGTTCACGGCTCCTATGCTGAGAGGGGCCTACGATTTTCAATTCTCCAAGAAAGAACCCTGCGGCTATATTCACAACCCCCTCTACATTGCCCAGCTTCTCGTCGATTCCATCGGCCACCTCGGCGGCGACATCAAGCCGTACACCTGGCGGTAAAATAAGCTCAACCGGGGGACACGCGCCTCGGTGCGTGTCCCCCTTTTTTTTCGGCGGACAATAGCCAATTCCTATTGACAAGCCTTCCAATTCTGGTTTTTAATGGCCCTGCCAGGAGGGGCGTATGCTTGAGAAAGGAGACATGAAATGAAACTGAGGCCGTCTTCTATCTGTCTGGGAATCTTTCTTGGCGTCTTTCTCGTGCCTCCTCTCCTGAGCCAGGAATGCGTCGAGTGTCACAAGAAAACGACGCCGAACATCGTCAGCGACTGGCAGGCGAGCAAGCACAGCCAGAATGATGTCAGTTGCTCGGTCTGCCATGGAGAGGAGCACAAGGCCGCCAACGACTATGCCGTCGCCCGGATTCCAACTCCCGACACCTGCGCCCAATGCCACGAGGACAAGGTCGTCCAATTTAAAAAAGGCAAGCACGCCTTAGCCTGGGCTGCCATGAAGGCCATGCCCACGGCCCATGCCCAGCCCGTCGCGCTGATGGAAGGGATGAAGGGCTGCGGCGGCTGCCACAAGATCGGGCTCAAGACCGAGGCCGAGGTCCGCGACCTCCAGAAGGCGGGAGCCGGGTTCGGCCGGGCCTCCTGCGACGCCTGCCACACCCGGCACATTTTCTCGGTCGCCGAGGCCCGCCAGCCGCAAGCTTGTCAGACTTGCCACATGGGCTTCGACCACCCGCAGTGGGAGATGTACTCCGCCTCTAAGCACGGCGTCCGTTTTCTGCTGAAACAGAACAAAACTCTGCCCGAGACGGTGGCCGCACCGTCATGCCAGATGTGCCACATGCAGGCGGGCAACCACGAGGTCCGGACGGCCTGGGGATTTCTGGCCGTGCGTCTCCCCATGCCGGAGGACAAGCAGTGGGCCGGCGACCGGGCCGCGATCCTGCAGGGATTGGGAGTGCTCGACCCGGCAGGAAACCCGACCGGAAGGCTCGATGTCGTCAAGGCGGCCGACGTCGCCCGCCTCACCCAGGAGGCCTGGCAAAAAGAGCGGGACAAGATGATCAAGACCTGCAACCAGTGCCACAGCGTCAATTTCGCCCGGGCTGAATTGGCCAAGGGCGATGACATGATCCGGGAAGTGGACCATCTGATGGCCGAAGCGATCCGAATTGTGGCCGCCCTCTACAAGGATGGGGTTCTGGCTAAGCCGGCGAATTACGCCCATCCCTTCCCCGACCTCCTGACTTTCCACGATGCGCCGACCGAAATCGAGCAGGAGCTTTTCGTTATGTTTCTCGAGCACCGAATGCGCTCTTTCCAGGGGACATTCCACGCTAACCCCGATTACGCACTCTGGTATGGCTGGAGTGAAATGAGGAGGTCCCTGAAGAGGATCGAGACCATGGCCGCCGAGATGCGGCGGGCCCATAAGTAGAAGATAGCGCGGTTGAAAAAAATATACTATTCCGATATTATTAATAGCCATTTTTTAGCGCCGGAACAACCGGAATGAAGTCATTGCTCAGGTTCTTCACCTCGGTCAGAGTCGCCATCACGCTCTTGATCATCCTGATCTGCGCCTCCATCCTCGGCACGCTCATCCCCCAAGGCCGCAGCCCGCAGGAATACCTCGTCCGCTACGGCCAGATCGCCAGCCCGCTCCAGTGGCTCCGGTTCACGCGACTGTATCATTCCGTCTGGTATATCGCCGTCCTGGCGCTCTTTGCCCTCAACATTATCGTCTGCACCCTCGAACGGTTGTCCTCCAAGTTCCGCCGCGCCCTCCGGCCGAAGTTCGAGACCGAAACCAAGAATCTTCTGTCCCTGAAAATCAAGGACAGGGTCAAATCCGCTCACCCCCTGGCCGGGGCGAAAGAGTCCGCAGTGAGGGAGCTGGCGCGACATCATTACCGCCCGAGAGTGGACGAGGCCGAGGGCCGAGTCCTTCTGGTCGCCCGCAAACGGGTGCTCGGCCTCTTCGGTTCCGATGTCGTCCACCTCGGCCTCCTCGTCATCCTGGCCGGCGGCATCATCAGCGGGCTGGGCGGCCTGCGGTCGAACCTGACCCTCGTCGAAAACCAGGCCCTTCCCGTTCCCGCGGCCGGTTTTTCCGTCCGGCTGGATAAATTCACGACCGAGCTTTACCCGGACGGCAATGTCAGGGACTGGAAAAGCGAGCTCACCGTGATTGAGGACGGCCAGCCTCTCTACCAGAAGACCATCGAGGTGAATCACCCCCTCAGCCACCGCGGGTTTGTCTTATACCAAAGCGGCTACGGCTGGGACTGGCAAAACCCCTCCCTCGAAGTCTGGGTCAGAAAGCAAAGCGATTCCGCGTACCTCCAGAAGCTCCGGCTTCGGGTTGGAGAGCCGGCCTCTCTCGAAGGGGAAAACGTGCAGGTCTCGGCTATCCGCTTCTATCCCGATTTCATCCTCGACGAGAAAAACCAGCCGACCACCCGCTCGCTCGAGCCGAACAACCCGGCGGCCTTCATCGAAGGAAAGCGGGGAGAGGAGGCGATCTTCTCCGGCTGGGTCTTCGCCAAGTTCCCGGATTTCACGAGGATGCACTCCGCCAAGGATACCGACCTCTCCGTCGAGCTCAAGGACGTCGTAGCTCCTCAATATTCCGTTATTCAAGTGGCCAAGGACCCCGGCGTGGGGCTGATCTGGATCGGCTGCACTCTGCTTATGGCCGGCCTCTTCCTGGCCTTCTACTGGCCGACCCGGGAAATCCGCCTGGTCCTCGACGCGAGCCAGGGAAAAACGGAGATCACGGCGGGTGGAATTTCCGCCAAGAGCCGGGAGGCCTTCGAAGCCGAGTTCAACCGAATCATGAATTCGCTGAGGAAAACGAAATGAACGAATCCACTCTTTTCGCAGTGGCCTTCTTCCTTTATGCCCTGGCCGCCTTTTTCTATCTCGCATTTCTCTATTCCAAGAGGGAAAAGCTGGCCGCGACCGGGTTCTGGGTCGCTTCGCTCGGGCTCTTCCTCCATACGCTGGCCTTGATTCTGCGGACCGTGGAAAGCGGCCATGCCCCTTTCACCAACATGTACGAATCCCTCTCCTTCCTGGCCTGGGCGTCGATATTCGCTTACCTCATCATCGAATGGAAATATAAGGTTCGCAAGGTAGGCGCCTTCCTTCTTCTCATCGTCATCGGGCTGATGGCCCTGGCCTCCTCGCCCCTAATGCCTAAGGAGACTGCGCCGCTCGTGCCGGCGTTGCAGAGTTACTGGCTCTGGCTCCATGTCTCGGTGACGCTCCTCGGCGAGGCCTTTTTCAGCATTGCCTTTATTACCAGCATCATGTACCTCCGAGCGGACGCCCGGGAAAAGAGGGGCCAGGCGCCCAAATCCGGGCTCACGGCCGAGAGGCTCGATTCGATCAGCTACCGGGCCATCGCCATCGGATTCCCCCTCTTTACCCTGGGCGGGCTCGTCTTCGGCATGGTCTGGGCCTACAAGGCCTGGGGGAGCTACTGGACCTGGGACCCCAAGGAGGTCTGGAGCCTGATCACCTGGTTCGTTTTCGCCCTTTATCTCCACACCCGCATCGTCATGGGTTGGAAGGGACGCCGGTCGGCCACCATCGCCATCATCGGTTTTCTCGCCGCCCTGTTCACCTATTTCGGCGTGAATTACCTGCCGGCGCTGGCAGGTTTCCATTCGTACGCCTGAACCGATATGAAGCTGCCAACAACATGAAAAAGACGCGGAAGAAAAAACTGCTCTTCGTCCTCGGCATCTTTGTTTTTGTCCTGCTTCTCTTCGCCGGCACGGCCGAGTACACATCGCATTCCAAGTTCTGCTCCGTGTGCCACTATATGAAGCCGTTCTATCAGAGCTGGGAGGAATCCGCCCATGCCGGGATCGAATGCAGCAAATGCCATTATCCGCCCGGACTGAGGTCTTTTCTGCGGGTGAAACTGGAAGGCCTGAACCAGGTCCTCCGCTACTGGACGAAGCTCTACGTCAAGTCCAAGCCCTGGGCGGAGATCCCGGATGAGAGTTGCCTCCGGCCCGGCTGCCACGAGAAGCGGCTGCTCGAGGGCCGGGTCCAATTCCGCAAGGTCGTCTTCGATCACCAGGTCCATCTCGGGGACATGCGGCGGGGCAAGAAACTGCGCTGCACGAGCTGCCACTCCCAGATCGTCCAGGGAGACCACATCACGGTCACAGAAAGCAGTTGTTTCATCTGCCATTTCAAGGCCAGCGAGCACTATCCCCAGATCAGCAGTTGCTCCCACTGCCATATCCGGGAGGCCCTCACTTCAAAAACGGAGTCGCGCTTCGACCATACAGCGGTCTTCGAGAACAATTTTGCCTGCGACAAATGCCACAGCCAGATCATTCTCGGCGACGGCGCTGTGCCGCGCGAGAACTGTTATAAGTGCCACTTCGAACGGGACCGCGTCGACCGTTACGATGACACCGACCTGATGCACTCGACCCACATCTCCGTCCACAAGATCGAATGCAACCAGTGCCACACGGAGATCCAGCACAAGATCGTCAAGGATATTGAGACAATCGCCGACTGCCGGACCTGCCACACCAATTTCCACCAGGCCCAGAAAATCCTGTATTCCGGCGAAGGCGGCAGGGGTGTCATCCGGGCGATGCCCAACGTCATGCTCGAAAAGGGGCTGAGCTGCAAGGGCTGCCACATGTTCCACGAAGAGGCCGGCGGCCGGCTCGTCGGGAGCGACACGCTGGTATCGCGCCAGCAGGCCTGCGAATCCTGCCACGGCAAGGGATTTGGCCGCCTGCTCCAAATCTGGCAGTCCTCGACCGAGAAGAAGCTGGCCGAGATCAGGGCCGTCTACAACCGGGCGCTGGCGGAATCCCGCCGGGCGCCGGGAGAGAACAGGGACAAAGCCAAATCCCAGCTCCAGGACGCCGGGTTCAACATCGACGTCGTCGAGCGGGGCAAGGCCGTCCACAACATGGCCTATTCACAGGAGCTCTTGCAGGCGGCCTTCGGAAGCATCGAAGAGGCGCTGAGGCTGTCGGGATCCACCTATCAGCCGGCGAAATTCACGGTCTCGGCCGCCAGCGTCCCCGGCCAGTGCTCCCAATGCCATGCCGGGATAGAGGAAATCAGCGCCCCGGTCTTCGGGTTGAGCTTCCCCCACAAGCCTCATCTCCTCGGCCAAAAAATGGAGTGCGGCGTCTGCCATTCGAACGCCAAGCGTCACGGGGAATTCGTGAGCTCCAAGAAGGCCTGCGCCTCCTGCCACCATCAGGACGCCAGGCGCGAGTGCGGGAGCTGCCATGCGCTGCAGAAGACAATTTTCGAGGGAGGGGCTCTCAACGGCTGGACTGTGCCCAAAGACATGATGGCCGAGGCCGGAGTGAGCTGTGACGGCTGCCACCAGGTCGAGGGAGGCCGAGTCAGCCGGTCCGATGCTTCGACCTGCGCCGGCTGCCATGAGGAAAGCTACAGGCAGACTTTCGCTGACTGGCAGAACGCCTTCCAGAGCCTTCGCTCGAGCCTTGATGAGGCGCTCATAGAAAAGAGAAAACTCTCCCTTAGCCAAGAAGAGAAAGAGCAGGTCGCGGAGGTCGAGAAATCGCTCCGCCGCCTCGACCTCGACGGCAGCTCCGGGGTCCACAATTCCCAGTTTGTCGAAGAGGTCTTGACAAAGCTCGAGCAACGAATAAAATCAATCCGGGAAAAAAAAGACGGATGAATAGAAGGCGGTTCGTCAACCTGTTCCTGGGAGGGTCTATCCTCGGGACCGCCGCGTCGTTGCTCTACCCGGTCATCCGCTATCTGATTCCCCCGCGCCAGGCGGAGGCTGCGGCCAAGAAACTGGCCGCCGCCAGGGTCGGGGAGATCGCCCCCAACTCGGCCAAGCTGTTCAGGTTCGGCTCGTCACCCGCCATTCTCATCAACACAGCCGAGGGCGAGCTCCGGGCGTTCTCCGCCGTCTGCACCCATCTGACCTGCACGGTCAACTATGAGGCCGACACGGGGACTCTGTTTTGCCCCTGCCATAACGGCCGCTTCGACCTGGCCGGGAACGTCGTCTCCGGGCCGCCGCCGCGTCCCCTGGAATCCTTCGAGGTCGAAGTCTCCGGCAGCGATATCTACGTTTCGAGGAAGAGCTAAGATGGGCCGGTGGAGCGAAGCCCTCCGCGGTTATCTCGAGTCTCGATTCAAGCTCTCCGCGGCCCTGGATTTCGGCCGGAAGAAAAAGGTCCCCGAGCACAGGCTCTCCTTCTGGTATTATTTCGGCGGGCTGTGCCTCTTCCTCTTCCTTGTCCAGGTGGCGACGGGCGTTCTACTCCTTCTCTACTACACCCCTTCTGTCGATGCGGCCCACGAAAGCATCGTCTTTATCATGAGCCAGGTCAAGTTCGGCTGGCTCATCCGCTCCGTCCACAGCTGGACGGCCAACATCCTGGTCGGCGCGATCTTCGTCCACATGTTCAGCGCCTTCTTCCTCAAGGCCTACCGCCCGCCGCGCGAGCTGACCTGGGTCAGCGGATTTTTCCTCCTTGCTCTCTTCCTGGCCTTCGGGTTCAGCGGCTACCTTCTCCCCTGGAACGAGCTCTCCTTCTTCGCCACGCGGGTGGGGACGGACATCGCCGGGGTCGTTCCCATCGTCGGGAAGGCGGTTAAGACATTCATCCTGGGAGGGCCGCAGGTCTCCGGCGCCACCCTGACCCGTTTCTTCTGGCTCCACGTCGCCGTGCTCCCGGCGATCGCCCTGCTCATCATGGGCGTTCATGTCCTTCTCGTTCAGACCCTGGGGATGAGCAAGCCGATCGGAGTTGGCGCAGCCAAAGAGATCTCCTTTTTCCCGGACTTCATCCTCAAGGATGCGCTGGGCTGGCTCGTAGTCCTCGGCATCATCGGCGCGATCTGCGTCTTCCTCCCCTGGGAGGTCGGGCTCAAAGCCGACCCGTTCGCGCCGACGCCGCTCGGCATCAAGCCGGAATGGTACTTCACCTTCATGTTCACCACCCTCAAGCTCGTCCCGGCGCACATCTTTTCGCTGGAGGGAGAAGTCCTGGCCATTCTGGCGTTCATGCTGGGAGGCCTGCTCTGGATGGCCATCCCGTTGATCGACCGCCGGGCCGCCAAGGAAAGGAAGAGCCCGGTCATATCCTTCATTGGATTCCTGATCGTGGCCTATATCGCCGTCATGACGGCTCTGACCTATCTAGCCCCCAAATTATAGCCATGAAGATGAAGACGAGTCTCTCATTGCCGCGAAAAACGAAATGTTTAAGCCATAAGCTGGTCTTTGCCTTCTTCCTTTTGTTGTTACCGCTGGCCCTTTCCGCCCAGAAAAATTCCTGCGTCGAATGCCACACCGAGATGGGAGACGCCCTCAAGGCGCCCGTCGAGGCTATGAGCTCGGACGTCCACAGTCAATTCGGCTTGAGCTGTCACGACTGTCATGGCGGCAACCCGGCGCAGGAGGATGTCGAGCTGGCCAAGGACCGGTCGTTCAAGGGCGCCCCGCAGCGGGCCAAGATCCCCGATTTTTGCGGCGGCTGCCATGCCGACTCCGCCTTCATGAGGAAATTCAACCCCAACCTCCGGGTTGACCAACTTTCGCTCTATTGGACGAGCCGCCACGGCGAGATGCTCAAGAGGGGCGACCCGAACGTGGCCGTGTGCACGGACTGCCACGGCGTCCACGGCATCCAGGCGGCCACCTTCCCCAAGTCCCGGACCTTCCCCTGGAATATCCCTCAGACCTGCGGCCGCTGCCATGCCGACGCGGAGCACATGAAGGCCTACGGCCTGCCGGTTGACCAGGTCGCCGAGTATAAGCAGAGCGTTCACGCCGCCACGCTGTTCGAAAAAAAGGACCTTTCGGCGCCGGTCTGCAACGACTGCCACGGCAATCACGGCGCCGTCCCCCCCGAAGTGACTTCGATCGCCTATGTCTGCCGGCAGTGCCATCCCAGCGCCGGCGACCTGTTCACCAGGAGCCCGCACCGGACCGCCTTCGACGGCCTGGGGATTTCAGAATGCGAAGCCTGCCACGGCAACCACAAGATCGTTCCCCCGACCGACCAGATGCTGGCCGGGGGAAGCGCCGATGTGTGCATCCAGTGCCACGATGCCGGGAGCGAGGACCACCGGGCGGGCCAGGCGATGAAGCAGCGGCTGGATGACTACGTCGCGGCCTTTCAGGGAGTCCAGGGGCTTCTCCAAGAAGCGGAGAAAAAGGGAGTCGAAGTCAGCGAGGCCGAGTTCCGGCTGCAGGAAGCCAGCACCGCCCTCATCCAGGTCCGCAACCTGACCCACGGCCTGGCCCTCCCGGAGATCGAAAAGACCCTGAGCGAGGGAGGCCGGGTCATCGCCGAAGTCAGGGGGCAGGGGGAAGCGGCCCTGCGGGAAGCCGGGTTCAGGAAGGCCGGGCTCATCGTGGCCACCGTCTTCATCCTCCTTCTGGCCCTGGCCCTCTACCTCAAGATCCGCGACCTCCACGCCGGAAAGTCCGCCTAACGCGCTCCGGCCGTTCTTTATTCTTATTAATTTTATAGATTACCTAAAAATTATCGATTTTCTCGGGATTTTTTATTGACAATTTCCCGGGAGTTTCCTAAAATGGAATTTAAAAATTCGGGGACACGGACCGAGTGCCACTATCGGTCCCAGGCCCTTAAATTCCCAGGGAGGACAGATGAAAAAGATTGCCCTCATCGTCGCCGTTACGGCATGCGTTTTCATCCTCGGCCTGATCGGCCAGAACTTCACCTATGTCGGCGCGGCCAAGTGCGCGATCTGCCACAAGACCGAAAAGCAAGGCCAGCAGTACCCGATCTGGCAGAACAGCCAGCATGCCAAATCCGCCGCCGCCCCCTGCAGCGCTGAAGGCGCCAAGGTCGCCCAGGCGGCCGGCGTCCAGACCCCGGCGGACAGCCCCCAGTGCCTCAAGTGCCATGCCCCTCTCTTCGAGAAAGCCCCCGAACTCAAGGCGGAGGGCGTGACCTGCGAGGTCTGCCACGGCCCCGGGAGCGAGTACAAAAAGCTGAACATCATGAAAGACAAGGCCCTGGCCAAGCAAAATGGCCTGATCATCTACGAATCCCCGGAAGCGGTCAAGAAGCAGTGCCTGACCTGCCATGAGAACGCCCACGGCAAAAGCTTCGATTTCGCGGCCGCGGTGGAAAAAATCAAGCACAACAAACCGGCCGAATAAGCCGGGCCAGCGCGACCGGCGGAAAATCGTCCTTCCCGCCGGCCGGCGATAAGGAGCAAAACCGTCTTGAGGCCTAAACTCTACAGCGGCATTTTTCTCATTGCTTGGCTGGGCGGGTCTTTGTTGACGGGGCAGGAGGCGGCTTCCTCCCTGAACGCCGGGTGCCTCGCCTGTCATGGCTCGACCGCCGCAGGCAGCGAGAAATTCCGGATCAACGAAACCCATCTCCTTAGCTCCGTCCACAGGGATCTTGAGTGCACCGCTTGCCACGCCGTCAAGGCCATTGAGGCGCAGAAAGACATCCCCCACCAAAAAGACATCCCCGATGCCAACTGCACCGCCGTCTGCCACAGGGAAGACCATAAGGCGCAGCCGAGCCTTGACCCCCTCTTCTATCCCGACAGCGTCCATGGCCGCGCCTACCTCGAGAGAGGCGTCCGGGAAGTCGCCCGCTGCTGGGACTGCCACGGCAAGCACAACATCCGCCCCGCCTCCGATCCCGAGTCCTCGGTCCACCGGAAAAACATCCCCTTGACGTGTTCCGCTTGCCATGAGGATATGGCTGTGGTCGTCAAATATCACATCCACAGCGAAACCCCCTATCAGGAATACAGGAAAAGCGTCCACGGCCGGGCCCTGTTTGAAAAAGGGCTCCTCCAGTATGCCGCCGTCTGCACGGACTGCCACGGCGTCCACGACATCAAAGGCGTCGGCGAGCCGCACCTCATGGCCAAGGACCCGCAGACCTGCGGCCGCTGCCACGAGCTGGTCTTCAACGAGTACAAGGAGAGCATCCACGGCCGGGATACCCTGGCCGGCAACCCGGACTCTCCGCTCTGCATTGATTGCCACGGCGAGCACGGCATTGTCTCTCCGCAGGACAAGGGCTCTCCCGCGTCCCGGCAGAACATCCCGGACACCTGCTCCACCTGCCATGCCAGGCCCGAGATCATGGCCAAATACGGCATCTCCGAGGATAAGATCGGGACGTTCATCAACAGCCTGCACGGTATCGCCGCCGGGTTCGGCTACAAGGCCGCGGCCAACTGCGCGAGCTGCCACGGGGTCCACGACATCCGGCCGGCCTCCGACCCGCTGTCCAAGGTCAACCCGGCCAACCTCCGCCGGACCTGCGGACAGGCGGACTGCCATCCGAACATGCCGGAAAAAATCGCCTCGGCCAGAATTCATATCGGACCCGACCAGAAGACCTCTCCGGCCCTTTATTATGTTCAGCGCGTCCTCCTGGTTCTCGTCCTCATCCTTCTGGCGGTCACCGTCCTCTGGTTTATCCCGGGATTTATCAGAAAGAGGAAGCTGCTGAAAAGAAAATAGTTATGGGCCGCCGATTTCTGTTCTGCTTCATTCTTGCCGTCGGCGCTGTCATTTTGATCAGCGCGCCAGCCGCTTCCCAATCCAACGAAGACTGTTTGGCCTGCCATGAAGATCAGGAGCTGAAGGCGGAGGCCGGGAAATCCGTGTTTGTCGATAACGAAAAATTCTTAGCTTCTTCCCACGGAAAAGCGGAGGTCTTCTGTGTCGACTGCCACGCCGACCTCAGGAAAGTCAGCGATTTCCCGCACCAGTCCAAGCTCAAGCTCGTCGACTGCAGCCAGTGCCACGAAGACGCCGCCCAGGCCATGATGTCCAGCGTCCATTTCCAGGCCAGGGACAAGGCCGGAAACCCGTTCGTTGTCGGCTGCGCCGAGTGCCACGGCACTCACGAGATCAAAGGAAAGGACGACTATGACTCGACGGTCTTCCCCTTGAACCTGCCGGCGACCTGCGAGAAGTGTCATCTGGAAAAAGTCGAATCGGAAAAGGGGCCTGATTTCATCCGCCAGTACAACCAGAGCGTTCATTTCAGAGCTTTGGATAAATCCGGCCTGACCATGTCGGCCAACTGCAGCCACTGCCACGGCGGCCATGACGTCAAGAGCACCGATAACCCGCTCTCCCTCGTCTCCCGGAAGAACATCATCAAGACCTGCGGCCTCTGCCACGTCGGGATCGAGCGGGGATATCTCGAGGGCGTGCACGGCAAGGATTATGTCAAGGGCAGCAACGATGTCCCGGTCTGCACCGACTGCCACAGCGAGCACAACATCCTCTCCCCCCAGGACTTGAACTCCAAGGTCTACGCGACCAAGGTCGCCGATGTCTGCAGCCGCTGTCATGACGACATGGCTTTAAGCCGGCAATACGGCTTTCTGACCTCACGCCTGAAGACCTACAATCAATCCTTCCACGGCACGGCCTCGAAATTCGGCGAGACGCGGGTGGCCAACTGCGCCTCCTGCCACGGCTTTCATGACATCCGGGCTTCCAGCGACCCCAAGTCGTCGATCAACCCGGAGAATCTGCCCAGAACCTGCGGCCAGTGCCACCCCGGAGCCAGCCGGCGCTTCGCCGAGGGGCAGATCCACTTTGTCCCGGAAGAGGCCGTCCCGGCCAAATACAAGTCATCTCATGTCATCAAGAACATTTATATCATCGTCATCGCTGTGATCATCGGAGTCATGCTCATCTTCATCACCGCCGACTTCCTGCGTCGCCTCATCAGCAAGGAACGACATGGATAGCCCTCCCCTGATTCGAGACGATGAGGTCTTCCTGCGGATGAACCTGGCCGAACGGGTTCAGCACTGGCTGCTCATCAGCACGTTCTCCCTTCTCATCGTCACCGGCATTCCCCTTTTCTTTAACGAATTCAAGTTCTTCCAGTGGCTCCTTCCGACCGGACGCAGCTTCTACATCCGCGGAATCATCCACCGTATTGCGGCGGTGCTGATGATCATCAACCTCGTCTGGCACCTGTTCTATGCCGCCTTCACCAGGCGGGGCCGGCACAACTTCAAGGAAATGCTCCCCCAAGTCAAGGACATCCGGGATGCCTACGAGATCTTCTGGTACAACATCGGCCTCACCCGCTTCCTCTACCGGCGCGGCCTCTTCAAAAAGTTCTTCGCCAAGCATCCCTACTGGCTTTTTGAAAAGCCGCCCCTCTACGGGCGCTACAATTTTGTGGAAAAGTTCGAGTACTGGGCCCTGGGCTGGGGGTCCTTCGTCATGATCGTCAGCGGGTTCTTCATGTGGAATGTCGAGCTGTCGCTGCGGTTCTTCCCGCTCTGGGTTCACGACATCTTCATCATCATCCACGGCTACGAGGCGATCCTGGCCTTCCTGGCGGTTATCATCTGGCACATGTACAACGTCCACCTCAGCCCCGAGGTCTTCCCGATGAGCAAGGTCTGGCTCAACGGCAAGATCACGGGCAAGGAGCTCCGGCTCCTCCACCCCCTCGAATACGAAAAGATCCAGGAAGAGCGCCGAAAAATCCTCTCCTCCAACGCCCTATGATTGATCCCCCAATCTTTCTCTTCAAAACAATCCAAGCTAAACCCGACTTCGACAGTCAGAGGCATATTTTAGCATAATTTAGGGGCTAAGTTGTTTATTTTCAATACCGCTTTTAGCTGGTAAGCCAAAATAGCGTAGGCATGCGAATTATAAATAAGTGCTTGACAAATAAGGTAGTATATGATAATTGAATAGACATGTATGTGCGGACAATCTCCCGCCATAACAAGGATGGTTCCACCACCA
>CAZYWP010000056.1:0-18467 GCA_964651495.1 uncultured Eubacteriales bacterium
GCAAGGGCGACCTCAAGAACGACCCGGCCGGGACAGAGGCGGTCATCGCCGCCCTCAAGCGCCTCGCCCCTGAAGCTGAGAAAGCCGGCGTTATCCTCGCCCTCGAGTCCTGGCTGAGCGCCGAAGATCACCTCAGAATCATCAAGGCCGTCGGCTCACCTGCTGTCCGGGTGTATTACGATGTCGGGAATTCCCAGGAAGCCGGCTATGATATCTTCAAAGAAATCCGCCAATTAGGCCCGCTCATTTGCGAATTCCATGCCAAGGACTACAAAGATCTTTACGGGAAGGGATCGATGGATTTCAAGGCTGTTCGGGCGGCGATCGAAGACATCGGCTACAGCGGCTGGCTGGTCTTGGAGGGGATCAAGCTTCCCCTGGGCATCGAAAACAGCGTGGAATACGACTTAAACTATCTCAGGTCAATTTTTCGTTAGTCGCCTACAGAACATATTTATTCAGCTTCAGGCCGGCGGGGATCTTGACCTTTTCTTTATAGATATTCCAGAAATATTCGCGCGCCTCTCCCAGCTTCTGAAAGAGGGGGTGCTTGACGTCCGGCGAATGGGTGGCGGCGATGTTCCCCTTGTCGTCTATCAAGATGAGCCGGGCGCAGCGGTTGAGGATACCGGCCGTCCCGACGCTGCAGGCGACGACGAGTTCGTTCTTTTTCACTTTCTCGATTAGCTCTCCGTATTTTAGGTGCCGCTCCTCGATATTCACCCCCATCTCTCTCAGAATCGCCACGATTCCCTGGATCGTCACTGAAGGAAGGATGAGCGGGTTTTCGGGAATCTTGATGACCGTGCCGTCGCGCAACCCGAAAAGGCAGCAGGAAGAATCCCACTCCGTGACATATCGTTCTTCGAGCCGCGCCTCCGGGCGATCATCCAAGAAGAGCGCCGATGCCGCCTCGGAACAGAACTTTTTCGCTTCATCGACGGCCTTGACGCTCATCAGATAATTGACGCCGAGCTTGAGACAGCCGGTTTTGTTGATCCCCACAGCCCGGACCATATGAGGAATGACGACCCCGCAAAACGGCTCGCCCAGGTAGCGGTCGTAGCGGCAGGCCATGGCCCGGACTGCCGGCTGGGCGGGGAAGGTGACGCCGATCGACTGCTCTTCGTCGAGGGTGAACGGCCGGAGATAACCCTGCGCACCGAGCTCCGCCATCTCCTCCAGGAAGCCGCGCATGGAAATGTCCCTGAGGTAGAGATGGGCCAAAATGTTCTCCAGATCCTCGGCCACCGGAACGAGCGGCTGCTGCTCGGAGCTCAGGTTGAAGGAGATGCCGTTGCGGAAACGCTCGAGGTTTTTATGCCAGTTGAGGAATATAACCTCCACATCGCCGCTCGAGTTTTTTTTACAATAAAACCGGATTCCCTCGAAGGCCAGGAATAGTCCATAATGGACAGACCGCGAGACGGCAGGGACCTTGGCATCAGCCTCCAGGATCTCAAACTGCTTATCCCCGAGCGAGTAGCGCATCTGCTGCGGAGCCCACTTCACCCCTTCAAACTTGGCCATATGATGACTCCTTATGAGGGCATTGAAAAAATAGTATCCAACGCCTTTTATTTATCACAGTCAAAAAATAAGCTCAACAGTTCAGAATTGAGGATTGGTTTGGATGGGTCAGAACCCGGCCTGGAACTGGACAAACAGCGCCCAGTTCGTCGTCCCCTCCCCTTCTCTCCGGTAGAGATTATAATTCAGCGCCAGCTTCGTCCTGTTTAACAGATACCAGTTGGCTCCCAGGGTCATGATATCGGCGCGGTCGAGGGTGATATCCCCGTTGGGATCATAGGTATCCCATCGGGCAACGGCCTGGAGTTTTTTGGGCAGGAAATAGAAAGATCCCTGGATAAACCAGCCATCCCGCGAGGTCTGGCCGTCCTTGCCGGCAATGTACTCGCCCTTAAGATAAAACTCGCCCAAGGTCAGGGCCGCTTCCAACCCCGCTCTGTCCCTGGCCACAAGAGGAGCCGTCTCGTTCTGGCTGTGGTGGCCGCTGTAAAGCGATCCTCCGACAGAGATGAACTTGGCCGGACGAATGACCAGCCTGCCGCTGAGGTCCTTCCATTTATTGGTGTCCGCCTTGTTGATGCCGGCGCCGTTGAAAACGCCGGCCTGGTATTCGAGGACGGAATATTTCCCGGTGACCGAGACCCCGATATCGCGGCCCTGAGAGCCGATGTCCCGGCTGGGAGCCAGGCTGTTGACCACCTGAGAACGTTGGACGAGGTCGAGGTCCGAATCCGAAGTCGTGTTCTCGGAGCTGAACGGAACATAGTACTGGCCGACCCTCAAGGTCAAATAAGGCTTGAGCAGAAAATCCAGCTGGGCATCGATGAGGGCCGGGCTTTTGACCGCGTCCACCTGGATCTTGAAGCGGATGTTCTTGACGATCTCGCTGCTCAGAGTGAGCCGGGCCCGCGGGATCGAGGCCGTATCCACTCCTTTGTCCCAGTATGTGTACAGGAATTGCGTGTAACCGCTCAACTGGAAGCTCCGGCTGGAGGTTACGGGCGGCTGGTCTTTCTTTTCCTGCGCCTTCGCCAACCCGGCCGGGAGAAGGCCCGTCAACAAGGCAAGGACACCGATGAATTGAACTCGCCTGCTTTGTTTTTGCGCCATCCCTGCCCTCCAGTTCATTCTTTATTCAGTCTTATAGTCGACTTAATCAATAGACTAAGTAAACTTAGATTAAATCGGTTTCCTTGTCAAGCACTTTTTTCGAGATTTTTTGGCCTCTATTCAGCAGGCCTGCCCGGTCACCAGAAGATAATGTAGAGGGTGATCGTCAGGATAATGGCCAGCGCGCAGAGCCACTTCAGCAGCGGCGTTGACCGCATGTCGAAATCGGCCTTCACCGGCAAGACCTTGGGCGTTCTTAACGGCTTGATCACGGTGATGATGCCCATGACGATAATCAGAAAGACAAACGTGATGCCGATGCGGTTGAGGAAGGCAATGCTCCCGCACTGCCACATCAGAAATCCATACACGGGCACGCCGAGGAGGAGCGAAGTGATGCCCGCCGCGGGCGGAGTCCGCTTGACGAACAGGCCGAAGACGAAGGCGGCCAGGATGCCGGGCGAGATGAACCCCTGGAATTCCTGGATGTAGTTGAAAATCCCCTTGAACTTGGGGTTGCCGAGCTGCGGCGCGATGAGGCAAACGACCAGGACAAAGATGAGCGTCGCCCAACGCCCGATCTTGACCAGCGACTCGCCGCTGGCGTCCTTCTTAATGTGCCGCTTGTAGACGTCCATCGTCAGGAGCGTAGCCACCGAATTGAGAAGGGAGCTCAAGGTGCTGATGACCGCCCCGGCGATTGCCGCCAGGATGAACCCGCGGAACCCCGGCCCCACCAGATTCCGGATGAGCAGCGGATAGGCCTGGTCGGTCGTCGCACCCGGCGCGGTGAGCTGGTCCCGGAAGAGCTGCCAGGACATGATGCCGGGCAGGATAATGATAAAGGGGATCGTCAGCTTCAGGAAGGCCGCAAAAATGATGCCTAGTTGTCCCTGTCTGAGGCTCTTGGCCGCCAGTGTGCGCTGAGTGATGAACTGGTTGAGGCCCCAGTAGTAGAAGTTCGGAATCCACAGGCCGACGACGAGCGTCGTCCAGGGAATGACAGGGTGATCGGAAGGCATGATCATGTGGAGCTTGTCGGCGTTGGCCGAAAAGAACGAGCCGATCCCGCCCACGGCCTTGAATCCGATAATCATCGTCACCAGCCCGCCCAGGATCAGCCCGGAGCCTTGAAAAAGGTCGGCCCAGGCAACAGCCTTCAATCCGCCCCAGGTCGTGTAGACCGCGGCAATGACTCCAATCATCCAGACCGATTTGACGAGGTCCATGCCGAAGATTGTATGAAGCGCCAGGGCGCCCGTATAGACGACCGCCGCGATGCTCACGGCGATATAGACGACGACCAGGTAGAAGGCCATGATGCCGCGCGCCGCCGGATGGTAGCGGTATTCAAGGTACTCGGGGATGGTGTAGATTCCGCTGCGCAGGAATTTCGGGAGAAAGAAAAGGGCGACGATGACAAGGGTAATCGCGGCCATCCACTCGTAGCTGGCTATCGCAAACCCAGCGATCCCCGCTCCCTGTCCCGACATGCCGACGAAATGCTCGGTGGAGATGTTCGCCGCGATCAGCGAAAACCCGATCAGCGGCCAGACGAGGCTGCGGCCGGCCAGGAAAAAATCCTCGCCCGTTTTTTCCCGCCGGCTCTGGTACATGCTCACGCCGATGACAACAATGAAAAAGGCTACAAAAATCGTCAGGTCAAGCCAGTGGAGCTGCATGGTACTCTCCTTCGCAATTATTATATTCAGGCCATTCTGAATCACAAGTTTTTTCATCCACCCGAAATTGCCGAAAGACGAAAGCTCACCCTGTCATCGCGAGCACCCATCGGGTGCGTGGCGATCTCATGATAAATAGCTGAGATGACCACGCTTCGCTCGTGATGACACGAGTCTATCTTTGGATCCATGGACCGTTGGACGCGGCCGGGCGCGATGATGTAAACTATATTCTTTTTAAGGACCCGCCATGAAACACCATGATGTTTTACCCGATTTCAAACCAGGGAAGATCACTCTCCGGCCCATCCCGCTTTTTCGGTTCCAGTCCAGCCTACAAGCGGAGCTCCGGAAGAAAGTTCTCACGGCCGAGGACGCCCTGCGCATGTTCAAAGTCATGCTGCTGAACCGGCATTTCGAGGAAACGATCGTGGAAATGAAGCTGGGCAAATTTCTGCCCTGCGAAAATTTCCAGTTCAGCGGGGCGACCCACCTTTCCCTGGGACAGGAGGCCGTCGCGGCCGGGACGATGGCCGCCATCCGCTGGACGGATTACATCACCTCGACTCATCGCGGCCACGGCCATTCGATCGCCAAGGGAGCCTACCGCATCGCCGCCATGAGCCGTCCGGAGCTTCTCCAATTCCTGGCCGACAGCCGCCGCACCCTGCCCGTGGACGAGGAGGCGCTCCGCGACCTGGCCATGGACCACCATCTTTACAAGACGATGTGCGAGCTCCTCGGCAAGGAGGACGGTTACTGCCGCGGCCGGGGCGGGGGCATGCACATCGCCGACTTCAACGCCCGCCATCTCGGCGCCAACGCCATCGTCGGCGGGAGCTACGCCATCGGCGCGGGCGCCGGGCTGGCCCAACACCTCCTGGGCACGGACGACATCGTCGTCACCTTGGTGGGCGACGGCGCGGCCAACAACGGCATCGCCCACGAGGCGATGAATTTCGCCGTTCAGGGCCAGTTCGAAAAAGGACTTCCGGTCGTCTTTCTCGTCGAGAACAACCAGTACGGGATGACGGGACAGCAGTACCCCGAGGTCACGGGCGTCCGCTACCTGGCGCAGCGGGGCGCGGGCTACAATGCCGTGAACATGCACGCCGAAGTCGTTGACGGGATGAATGCGCTCGCCGTCCATGACGCCGTGCGCCGGGCCGCGGAAAAATGCCGCCGCGGCGAAGGGCCGGTTCTCCTCGAATGCCTGACCTATCGCTACCTCGGCCATTCCCTGAGCGACCAGAGGACGAGCTATCGCTCGGCCGCCGAGGAGAAAGCCTGGAAGGACAAGGACCCGATCGCCCTCCTGAGGGGGCAATTGATCGAAGCCGGGGTTTTGAGCGCGGCTGAAGCCGATGAAATGAACCGGACCGTCCGCGCCAATATCCAGGATCTCACCTGCCAGGCCGCCCGCTCGGCCGACCCGAGGGCCGAGGAGATCGAGCAGGGCTTGTGGTCGGAGACTCCTGCCGCTACGGTCGAAGAAAAATGGCGCACGACCGGACTCCTCAAGCCCGTCCGCCAGATCAAGAGGATGCCGGGCGGAAAAATCCTCTACCGGCATGCGGTCTGGGAAGCGCTGGCCGAAGAAATGGTCCGCGACAGGCGCGTCGTCATCTACGGCGAGGATGTGGCCGATTACGGCGGGGCTTTCGGTGTGACCATGGGGCTGCTCGAGACTTTCGGCCGGAAGCGGGTTTTCAACGCTCCCATCTCCGAGGCGGCCATCGTCGGAACGGCCTGCGGCGCGGCCATGGCGGGGCTTCGGCCGGTGGCCGAGATCATGTACATCGACTTCATCCCCCTTGCCCTCGACCAGCTGGGAAATCAAGTGGCCAAGGCGCGCTACATGTTCGGCGGGAAGGCGAAAATTCCGCTCGTTCTGCGGACGACAATCGGCGGCGGGAAGGGCTATGCCGGACAGCACTCCCAGAGCCTGGAAGCGACCATCGCCCATTTCCCGGGCCTCAAGGTCGTGGCGCCGTTCACCGCTTATGACGCCAAGGGGCTTCTCAAAACCGCTATCCGCGACGACAACCCGGTCGTGTTTATCGAACACCAGCTGCTTTACGCGGACCTCGGCGTTGTTCCGGAAGAGGAATATCTTCTGCCTTTCGGTCAGGCGGCGGTCCTCCGGGAAGGAAAAGACATCACGCTTATCAGTTTCCTCTACATGCTCAAGAACACGCTGAAAGCGGCCGACCTGCTCAGGGAGAAAGAAGGCATCAAGGCGGAAGTCGTCGACCTGCGGACGCTCGTTCCGCTCGACACGGCCACCCTCTGCCGGTCCGTGAAAAAAACCGGCCGCTGCGGCCTCATCATCCAGGCCCCGCTCACGGCGAGCTTCGCCGAGCACGTCGCCTTCGAGGTCCAGAAGAATATCTTCCGCGAGTTGTGCAGCCCGGTCGAAATCATCTCCGCTTACGCGGTGCCGCCGCCGATGGCCGCGCCGCTGGAGAACGAAAACATTCCCTCGCCGGAGCGGATTTTCAAGGCCGTCGTCCGGCTGTTGAAAGGTTGAGGATGATTCACGTCTTCGAGAAAAACATCTACCTGTTTTCCGCCGCGCGGACTCCCCTCGGCTGGTTCAACGGCCAGCTGGCCGGTTTTTCCGCTCCCCAGCTCGGCGGGGCGGCCATCGCCGGAGCCCTGGAGAAGACCGGTGTGGCGCCGGCGCAGATCGAACTCGTGACCATGGGCTGCGTCGTGACCTCGGGACTCGGCGAAGCGCCGGCCAAACAGGCCGCCCTCCTGGCCGGCCTGCCCGAGACCGTCTATTCGCGGACCGTCGAGTCCGTCTGCGGCTCCGGGATGGAGGCGCTCGTCGCGACGATCGATGTCCTGCTCCTCGGCCGCGCCCAGGTCGCCGTCGCCGGCGGGATGGAATCGCGGTCCAACGCGCCCTATCTCCTCGAGCCGCGGTTCTTCCGGAGCGGTGCTCATTATGCCAAAGGGGAACGGCTGCGCTTGAAAAAAACTGGCGCCTATCGCTGGCAGTACAGCGAAAATGTCGAGGAGCAGCTCGGCCTTTCGAGCATCGTCGATGCCACGGCTTACGACGGGCTGTTCTGGCCGGTGGAGAGAAAATTCATGCGGGAGTACGCCGTCGCTTTTGCCCAGAAAAACCGCATCCCTCTGGAGGATGTCAACGCCCAGGCCGCTCTGAGCCACGAGAAAGCGAGGAAGGCCCAGGAGAAAGGCTATTTCGATGAGGAGATCATTCCCGTCGGCGATGTCGCCCGGGATGAGCTTTCCTCTGCTGAGGCGCTCGAGAAAATGAGAGAGGAAGCCCGCACCGATATCGCCTGCGCCTACAATACGTCAACTCCGGCCGACAACGGCGCGGCGGCAGTGCTCTGCACGGAGAACATTCTGGATGCCTGCGGCAGCAAGCCGCTGGCCAAGATCCTCGGGTTCAGCCGGGTGGACGGGCCCGCGGCTGATTTCATCGATTCCCCCGTGCGGGCGGTCAAGGGGCTTTATGCCGCGCTGGCGGAGCGGGACTGCTCCGAGGAGAAGCTCGGGATCCTCGAGCTCAACGAGGCGTTCGGCATTCAACTCCCGGTCTTCGCCCGGGAATTCCCGCGCAAGTTCATCAATTTTAGCGGCGGGGCGGTCGCGCTGGGCCATCCCTTCGGCTCCGCCGGAATCCGGCTCCTCACCACCCTGGTCCACAACATGAAACGGCTCGACATCAGATATGGAGCGGTCGGACTCTGCTTCGGTAGCGGCGGTGCCTATGCCCTGGCCGTAGAGTTGTTATGAAGAACCCGCAGGATTTCAATGTTCCCGGCGAGATGACGGCGCTCGTCTTGGCGGGAAAGGGGTTTGAAAACCTCGGGCTGAGGCGTATTCCGGTTCCCCGGCCGGGCCCCAATCAGTTCCTGGCCCAAGTCGATGCCGTTTTCGCCTGCTCCTCGGACGGGAAACTGATCGAAAGCGGCAAGGACCATCCCCTGATGGCGGGGTGGGACTCTGAGCGCTGGCCCGTTGTCATCGGACACGAAGGCTGTATCATGGCCGTCGAGGTCGGCAAAAATCTGAAAAATAAAATCCGGGTCGGCCAGACCTTCGCCCTGCAGCCGGCCATCAACGCCGGCCCGATCAACCATCGGGAGCGCTATGCGGACCCCGAATCCGTCCGCAAAGTCGCCGTCGGCTACACGCTCGGCGGGCTTTTTGCCGAATGCGTCCTAATCCAGGAAGAAGTCATCGAGACCGACTCGCTCATTCCCTACGATTCTTGCAAAATCCCTTATTTCGCCGCCGCCTTCAGCGAGCCGCTGTCCTGCGTCTATTCCTCACAGAACCAGGTTCCGCACATCTATAAGGAGGGGCCGACAAGTCCCCGGGAAGCGCGCCTGGGCCTGAAAGAAGGCGGGGTCGTGCTCGTGCTGGGGGCGGGTCCGATGGGGCTTCTCCATGCCGACCTGGCCATAACGCACCGGCCGCGCGCGGTCATCATCTCCGAGCCTCTCGAGGAGCGCCGGAGGCAAGCCTCCAGCCTGATCACCGCCAAAGCGAGGGCCCGGGGGGTGGAGTTCATCGTCACCACGCCGCAGGAATTATCCCAGACCATAAGCAAAATCACGAAGGGACGGGGTGTGGATGACTGTATCACCGCCCTCGGGATCGCTAAAATCCAGGAGGAATCGCTGGGTTATCTGGCCAAAGGCGGGGTGGCCGCCTTCTTCGGCGGCGCCAGGGCCGGCGAAAACCTGATCACCGTGGACACGCGGCGGATTCATTACGACAGCATCTCGATGGTGGGTTCATCAGGAGGCGACCCGTCCGACGTCCACGCCGTCATGTCGCTTCTCGAAAAGGGGGAGATCTCGCCCGAGCTCTATGTCAAGCGGGTGGGCGGGCTGGACGCAGCCGTGGACCTAATTAGGTTGGTCAGGACGCAATCCTTCTTCGGCAAGGGGCTGATCTACCCCCGCCTCCGGCATCCTCTCTTCGCCGTCGATTCCTGGTCGCGGGAAAAGGAGGCCGAGTTCCTGGAGAAGAATTCCCGCTGAGGCTCTTCCTTCCATGAAAAAACTCGTCCAGTTCGGCGCGGGCAACATCGGCCGGTCGTTCATCGGCCAGCTTTTCTCGCGGGCGGGATATGAGGTCGTCTTCATCGATGTCGATCAGACGATTGTCCAGGCCTTAAACGCCCGCCGCGAATACACCGTCGAGATCCGGGATGACCGGCCGGAGACCTGGATTATCCGGAACGTGCGCGCCCTGCCGGCATCTGATATCGAACACATCGCCGGGGAAGTGGCTGAGGCCGATTGTCTGGGGACGGCCGTGGGTAAAAACGCGCTGGGGAGCATCGTGCCGGCCCTGGCGTTCGGGCTCGAGGAGCGCTTCCAGCGTTACGGCGCCAAGCCCGTCGACCTCATTATCTGCGAAAATATCCTCGCCGGCGCGGCCTTCCTGAGGGCTGAGCTCGAGAGGGTGCTGCCCCCCGATTTTCCCCTGGAGGCGATGCTCGGACTGGTCGAGACGAGCATCGGCAAGATGGTGCCGATCATGTCGGCTCAGGACAGGGAGAAGGACCCGCTTCTCGTCTATGCCGAAGCTTACAACACCCTGATCCTCGACAAGAAAGGATTCAAAGCGCCGATCCCGGACGTTCCCGGCCTCGACCCCAAGGAGAACATGAAGGCCTATGTCGAGCGCAAATCCTTTATCCATAACCTCGGCCACGCGGCGCTGGCCTACCTCGAGGGGATCTGGGACAGAGGTTATACCTATACCTGGGAAGCGGTCAGGGACCCGGAGCTGAGGAAAACAGCCAAGTCGGCCATGTGGGAATCGGGCCGGGCCCTGATAGGAGCTTACCCTGACGAGTTTGACGAGGCAAACCAGGAAGAGCACATCGAAAACCTCCTCAAGAGGTTCGGCAACGTCCACCTCGGCGACACGATTTTCCGAGTGGGACGGGACATTCAGCGCAAGCTGGCCTACGACGACCGCCTGATCGGTGCCATGCTCTTCGACCTCCGGCACGGCATTGAACCGGTGGTAACGGCCGAGGCCGCTGCGGCGGCCTGTTTTTTCCGGAAAACGGACGAGAACGGACGGTTTTATGAACCGGATGAGGAGTTCCGCCGGCTGGCCCTGCCCAGGGGGCTGGATCATATCCTGAGCACCGTCTGCGGCCTGACCGGAAAGATCGAGGACGAGAAAAAGGTCATCTCCTTCATCCGCCCCCACTTCGAGAAATTGGCCAAGTCCCGGGAAAACAAAGGATAATGCCCTGGATTATTGTTCTGGTGTAGCCAACGTAAGCTCAACGGCCTGCTCATTTGGCACAGAATTTGCTACCTTACTAAAGGGGAGATTTAAAAATGAAAAACATGAAATTATCGGCCCTTCTGGCTTTTTTTCTCGGTCTTGTTGCCGGATTTCTTCCGGCCCAGGAACAGCCGAAGATTCAGGAGGAAGTCGTGGTCCGCTGGTGGCTGGTCCCGGTCTATGCGATGAATAAGGACGGGTCCCCCGCCCTTGGCCTGAACGCCGGGGATTTCGAGGTTTACATTAGTGACAAGAAGATCGCCTTTTTCGACGTGCATAAAAAAGAATTCCAGGTTGTCGAGACTCAAAAAGAAGCGCCGGCCGCAAGAATCGTCCCTCGTTTCGAAAAAAAGATGGTCTTTCTTGTCTTCGACAGCGCTTTTTCCACCTACAATCTCCTGGAGAAAGCCAAGAAGGTGGCCGGGACAATGATGGCCCAAGAAGGACAGGCCACGCAATTCATTGCTCTAAGCATCGAGCCCTTCGCCGGGCTGAAGCCGATCATCGGGCCCACGCGCGACCGGGACCTCGTCGCCAAGAATATCGGGAAATACGTCTCCGGCAAAAAGGCTGAATACTTGCGCATCAACGCCCTGGATTCCACGGAAATCCGGAATGTCTATCCGTCGAATTCCGGTAGAAATCCGGATGCAACCATGACGCCGGGAAGACGGAAGAGTCTCTTCGCGCGGTTGGATACCAGGGAAAAAAGGCGGACTGCGTCGGTTTATATCCGATCCTTGATGACACTCAACGTCATCCTCGGCTATTTCAATGACAACAGCAAAATCATCTATCTTTTCTCCTGCGGGATTCCGACAAGCGCGATGGAGTGGGAGACCGAAAGCAATCCCGGGCGGCCCGATGAGGAGGGCGCAGCATCGTACCTCAATATTGCTCCTGATCAGATCAATCTTCAGGCCTTGAAAGACGTCGGCAGATATCTCAACCGGAACGGTTCTCTCCTCTTCCTGATCAACCCGGCCGGGACGCGGCTCGCCATTCACGAACAAGACTCCGGGGAGCAATCTCTCCGGATTTTGGCAGATGAGAGCGGCGGCCGCTATTACGAAGGCCCAGAAAAAGAGATCGCTAAAGAAATCGCCGGCATGGAAACCGCATATTATGAGATCTCTTTCCCCGATTCCGACGAGTACCAGGGCTTGGATATGGATTTTGAAATCCGTCCGAAGAATCCAGACGTTCAGGTTTTCACCGTCAAGAGCGTTTCCCGCGGCAAAGACTACGTGCAGATGACCCGTTTGGAGAGGGAAGTGCTCATACTCAACCTCCTTGACCGGGGGCCCTATGCCCAGGGCAAATTGAGAGTGATCGACGCCAACTCGCAAGTGACCAAAAACGGAGATTTTTTCATATGTGTCGTCCAGCTGCCGCGCGAGCTGGCCAGGAGCGAATGGGATACCTTCAAGGTCTGGAGAAAAATGGATGCCGGGAAGATCATGATGGAAGTGGACCACCTTCTGACTGAATCCTCCGAACTTACGGTCGATATGAAGCAGAGAAATGGCTTCCGGCACGAGCTCGTCCTGGTCAACGGCCGAACGGGGACGACCCTGGTTTTTCAACAATAATCTATGAAGTCCACGCGGGTGGACTCTTGAGGCCGCCTCAGATGAATTTCGGTCTGGTCTGCTTTCAGCCGGCGACGCCTCCGATCTTAACGCTAGCAACCGAAAAGGTCGGGCTACCCAGGGACTGAAACCAAGTCAGGTCGTTGCCGATCTTGTCCACCGCCTTTAACAGCTCAAACAGGTTCCCGCCGATGTTAATTCCGCGGACCGGATAGGTGATCTTTCCCTTCTCGATCATGAACCCGGCCACCGGGATGGAAAAATCTCCGGAAGTGCCGTCGATCCCGGCATGGAGGCCGAAAGCCACGGTCAGGTAGAATCCGCGGTCGATGGCGGAAATTATGTCCTCCCGCTTGACCTCTCCCTGCTGGAGGTAAAGGTTGCTCGGGCCGATCCCGCCGGGTGAGGAATAGCCGCCCCGGGAGCGATTTCCGGTCGATTTGGTCTTTCCCTTCTT
The DNA here is from genome assembly GCA_964651495.1 of uncultured Eubacteriales bacterium. Classification (GTDB taxonomy): domain Bacteria; phylum Acidobacteriota; class Aminicenantia; order Aminicenantales; family UBA8522; genus CAZNVB01. Next base: position 12,672 of record CAZYWP010000056.1, read on the forward strand.
GGCAGCATAGCTGTCGTAAAGATAATTCTTGAGAACGCCGCCCGTGATCAACGGTGTCGTCTGCTGGGGAATCCCTTCTCCATCCACCGGCGATGTGGCCAGCCCGCCCTTGAGTTTCCCGTCATCGATCAGGCTGAAAGCGGGGGATGCCACTTGGGTATCGAGCTTGCCGGCAAAAAGGGATTTCCCCTTTTGGACCTCGTCGGCGCTCAGCATGCCGGCCAGATAAGCGAAAAGCTGCGTCCCGACCTCGGGTGACACGACCATGGGGATTTCGCATGAAGGTATCGGTTTTGCCCCCAGCATCTTGACAGCGTTCTCCGCGGCCGTCTTCCCGACTGCTTCGGGGTCAAAATCCACGTATTTAGCCTTGCCCTGCGAAAAAGAGCCCGACTGGTGGTCCTCCCCTTCGGCGGCCGAAACTTGTATGCCCCCTCCGCAGGAGGCCTGCGGGAACCAGCCGCTAATCCCGTTTGAATTGGCCAGATAAAAGTAACTGCTGCCGTCCTGATAGACGGCGAACATGGCTCCGGTGACTTTCGTGCTGAAATCCAGGGCAACCGCCTCCATCTGGATCGCCCGCTTGATCTTCTCCTGAATCGACACCTCGGCGATCTGCGGGTCATAGGTAATCAAATCCATGTAGCCCGACCACTCCCCTTCTAAAGGCGCACTCTCTTTCCCGGCGATGACGTTGAATTCGTCAGGCGTATGAAAAACGACCTTCTTCATCAGGTCGCCGACCAGGCTTTGGACGGCCTTTTGGGAAAGCTCGTTGGTCGAGCCGAAGGCGATCTTCTGGTCTTTGAGCAGCCGGAGGCCGATGCCGGCCTCCCGGACGGCGTTCACCTGCTCGACCTGCCTGCCGCTCACGCTTACCTGGACCGAATTGGTGTCCGCGATGAAGGCTTCGGCCGCGTCAGCGCCGGCCTTTTTCCCGAATTCAACGGCCAGCTGGGCCAATTGCATGAATTCCTTTTTTTCTTTCATTTCCGGCCTCCCCTCTTATCCTTTGTCTTCCCAGGCATCGCCCTTGCCGCCGACCAGGATGCCCCTTACCCGGATGGTCGGCATCCCGAACCCGACGGGCGCGGTCTGAAACTTACCGCAGCGTCCGGCGCTCGGGAATAGCTTCAGGTCGTTGCCGATCAGGTCGATCGTCTTCATGGCCTGGATGCCCATACCCGACAGGCTACATCCTTTAATCGGCCTGGTGATCTTCCCGTCCTCGATGAGATATCCCTCGCCGACGCCCATCATGAAATTACCGGTGATGACATCGACCTCGCCGCCCCCTCCGACATCGGCTACATAAATGCCCTTTTTGGTCGCGGCGATGACCTCCTCCGGCGGGACTGTGCCCTTATCGATATAAGTGTTCCGCATCCGTGGGATCGGCGCATACTTGAACGACTGGCGCCGACCGTTCCCTGTCGACGTCAGGCCCAGCTTCTTTCCCCAGACGAGGTCACAGAGGTAATTCTTCTGGATCCCGTCCTCGATGAGAACCGTCCGTTCCGACGGAGTTCCTTCATCATCAAAGGCATATGACCCCGGGAATTGCGGGATCGTCCCGTCGTCGATGAGGGTCACACCCTTGGCCGCCGTTTGCTTCCCGATTTGGTCTTTGTAATTGGAGCCTTTGAAGACCAGGTCGGCCTCCATCCCGTGGCCGCAGGATTCGTGGAAGAGAACGCCGTTCTCCCCCGGCCCGAGGACGACCGGAAAAATGCCGCGCGGCGAATCCACCGCCTCCAGGAGTTTTTTGGCTTTCTCGACCGACTTGTCGACGATGGCTGCGAAGGAATTCTCCCCGCTGAAAAAATCGCGGCCGGCATAAGCGCCGCGCTGGCCCATCGAGCTCTGCAGGTTTCCTTCATTGTCCTTGACGAAGGTTTGAGCCATGAACTCGGTCAGGCCCAGGGTCTGGTTGATGAGCTTCCCTGACGAGGCGGCGATATTCACCTGGCGAATGATCTCCCTTAGAAACTGCATGACTTGAACGACGCGGGGATCGGCCGACCAGGCCCGGTCGGTCAGGGACTTGAAGAACTCAATTTTCTTTTCCACGGCGACTTCGGATGGGAGCGGGGTGATGGGGAAAGACAGGCTCGAAGTCTGAGGCGTGAGGTTGACGATCAATCCTTCCCCGCCTGCTGCGCCCAGAGACGCCGCGTCCGCCGCGTATTTTGCGGTGGCGTAGATTTGTTCCGCCTCGAAGCTGTCGGTGTGGGCATAGAACGTCTTTCCGTCTTTGACTGCCCGGAGTCCGACGCCCTTCTCGATGACCGTAAAAGTGTTGATCTTGCGGTCGTCGCTCATCACGGCATCGGCCGCCGCCCGCTCGACATAGACGTCCCCGAAATCGGCCCCCTTGGCCATCAGGAATCCGACGGCTTTTCTAAGGACGTCTTCTGGAATGATCAAATCAGCCAGGCCTTTTTCCACGCCGGACTTGCAGCCGGTGCTCTGGAGAAGCATCTCCAGAAGCGCCGAGGAAAACGCCAGCGATGATATCCCCGCCGCACCCGTCCCGAGGAAACTCCGCCGGGACATGCCGCGGCCTTTCTTGTGATCGGACATGCCTGACCTCCTTTTATAATTCTTCAGGACTGAATTTTTAAAACCACGATATATCATACGAAATCAGCCCGGTAAAGGTTGAAGAAATGACGCCAGTTTGACTTCGCCCATCTCCTTCCTTAGAATCGGGGCGCTCGGAGAGGACGATTGCGGTTCAAGTACGTGGCTTTATCATACGTATGTCTGACCCTGGCAGTCTGCTCGAGGGGCCGGGTGCCGGGAGTCCCGTCGACCTGGGACCAGGTGGCCGGGGTCGAGACGCCGGTCGTAATTCTCAACGGCACCTGGAAATTTACCCTGACTCCGCCAGAAAACTTCTACTCAAATGATGTCCGGCCGGAAGATTGGGCCGACATCGAAGTCCCCGGCGAATGCTTGATGCAGGGTTTCAGGATTCGCCACAATATCGGCTATCCTTTTAAGAAAGAGGTAGCGATTCCGGCCGACTTCGCCGGCCAGAAAATCCTCCTCCGCTTCGACGGCGCCTACAGCTATGCCCGCGTCTGGGTCAACGGACATTTCGTGCGTGACCATCATGGCGGTTTTACGACCTGGGACTGCGAGATCACAGACTTGGTCGAACCCGGGAAGACGGCCTGGCTCACGGTCGAAATCACCGACAGGGACGATGAGGTCTCCTACGGCAGCGGCTATGCCCATCATCTCATCGGGGGAATTTTGCGCGACATCTCGCTCCTGGCCCTGCCGCAAGAACATATTTCATATCTCCACGTGGTGACCGAGTTGGATTCAGAATACCGCGATGCCGCCCTGGAGATTGAGGCCGGTGTCAACTTCGGCAAGGCAGAAAAGGGCGAGCTGCGTTTTTCGCTGTCTGACCGGAATGGAGGCCCTATCAGGCTAAGGCCGTTCGTCCTGCGGCTCACGAAATCAAACCCGACCGGCCAAATCCGGATTCCGGTCCGGCAGCCTCTGCTCTGGGACGCCGAGCATCCCAATCTCTATACTCTCGCGGCCTCGCTTCGGGTGAGCGGGAGAACCGTTCACAAGCGCGCCCAAAAGGTCGGATTCCGGGAGGTGGAGATCGCCGGCAACAAGCTCCTGGTCAACGGCCGGCCGGTTAAGCTCCGGGGCGCCTGCCGCCACGACGTCCATCCTCTCCTCGGACGGCGCTCGACGCGCGACTTCGACCGGCTGGACGTGCGGCTGGCCAGAGAAGCCAACTTCAATTTCATCCGGACATCCCATTATCCGCCGTCTAAAGCCTTTCTTGACTTCTGCGACGCCTATGGAATGTATGTTGAGGAGGAGACGGCCGTCTGCTTCGTCGGGACACACCGGTCGCCGGACTACCACCCCATCAGCTTCTCCCAGGACGACCCGGCGTTCACGGCTCGGTACATCGGGCAGCTCGCCGAGATGGTCGAGCGGGACCGGAATCATCCGAGCGTTATCGTCTGGTCGATCGGGAACGAAAACCTCTACGGCACCAACTTCAAGACGGAGTACGACTGGGTCAAGGCCGCCGACCCAACACGACCCGTTATGTTCAGCTATCCCGGCAAGGTGCCCGGGGAGATCCGATGTTATGACATCCTGAGCCTGCACTATCCGACATACGAGGGGGACCTGAATCAGTACGGGATCGTAGCCAAAAACTTCGCCTCCGGGGATGTCCCCGTGATCTTCGACGAATGGGCTCATGCTCCCTGCTACGACACGGCGACTCTCATCGAGGACCCCAACGTCCGGAATTTCTGGGGTGAGAGCCTAAAGAAGTTCTGGGACAAAACGTTTGAAAGCGAGGCCGTGGGCGGAGCCATCTGGGGCATGATCGACGAGGTTTTCCTGCTGCCGGAGGGCCCAACGGGTTACGGCCCTTGGGGAATCGTGGACGGCTGGCGGCGAAAAAAACCGGAGTTCTGGCAGGCAAAAAAAGCTTACAGCCCCGTGCGAGTGCTGCAGACGGAGCTACCGGAGAGGCCGCCCGGAGAGTCGCTTCGCCTCCCGGTTCACAACCGTTTCGACCACACCAACCTGGACGAGCTCCAGATCGTCTGGAAGGGAAAAGGACGGCCCCGTCAGCTTTCGGCTCCCGATGTTCCGCCGCACAGCCGCGGCGAGATCATCATCCCGACGAATGATTGGGCGGGGGGTCGCGGGCTCGTTCAATTTTTCCGCGGGCGGCAGTTCATCGACGAAGAGCTGATCGCCCCGGGCCGACAGACGCCCTCTTCCCAGTTATCCGATCGGAATATGGGAAAATTGGCCTTATCCGAAAGTGAAAGAGGATGGCTGATATCGGGCGAGAAATTTTCCTGCCTGATCAGCCGCCAGACCGGCCTGATCGAGGAGGGACGATCGGGAGAGAAGCGGCTTCTGGCCGGCGGTCCTTACATCCATATCCGTACCCTACAAAGACAGCCCGCCTGGAACCGGAATGCTTTTTTTGAGACGAGTCCAGAGTCCTGGCGGATGGATAGGATCTGGATCGGGCAGGCCGATTCGGGTGGGAATGGGCAGGGGGTTGAATTGCGGCTCTCCGGCGCCATCTCGGGTTCCGGGGCCGCTGCAGCAAAGGATCGGGTCAGAGTCGATTGGCGGTTTCTCATAGAGCCGGACGGCGCCGTAATCTTGGACTTTGAGGCCGCCGATCTTCCGGAAGGCGAGCCGGCGGAATTCGGACTGTCATTCGACCTGACCGAGCCGGCGTGGGTCGAGTGGCGGAAGCGAGGTTTGTGGTCAACCTATCCGGATGACCACATCGGCCGGCTGCTCGGCCGGGCCTTGCTGGGAAACAGCGCCGCCGTGACTTATCGAGAGTCGCCGAAGGGGAGCTGGGCCATGGATGTCTGGGATTTTTTCCTTTTCGGAGTTCATCCTCCGGCCGATAGTTCGGGGCCTTTGTCCAATGACGCCAGGAGCCTTAAAGAGAACATCCTGTCTTATGCTGTCGGGTTCGAAAACGGACCGCAGCGTCTCATAGTCGAATCCCGGGGCGACCAGGCTGCCCGCCTCAAGGCGGCGGGCGACGGCCGGATGAGGTTGATCGTCCTGACGGACTGGAATTACCCTGACCTTGCCTGGGGCAATTATATGCGCGTCTTTAAACTCGGAAAGTACCGCCACGGCCATATCCAGATCCGCCTCGACTGAGCCTGACCGCTTTGCGCCTGAGAATTCCTCTTCGCTCTTTATCACCTTGACTTCTGTGCCGACTCTGCATTATTGTTTTCCTGGTTTAAGAAAAGC
>CAZYWP010000057.1:0-18367 GCA_964651495.1 uncultured Eubacteriales bacterium
GACGGAGCGGGCGCTTGCCCACGCCGCGGTCCGCTTTTCCATCCAATGAAAGCGGCCGCTATTTGATGACCCTCAACTCCTCGAGCTTCTGCTTGTACTTGGCTTCGTCTGTCAGTCCATAAGTGACGGTCTTGCTCCAGAGCTCAAGCTCGCCCATATAGCGATATGCTCCGACCGATATCTGCGCCTGTCTCCACTTGCTGGGCGGTTGGAAAGTGAACCCGTAATAGACGATTTGATTCTGATAGTTGTAGGCCCAGACCTCGAGGGTGGTGGCTGTGATATCTTCCCCGGTCCTGGCGTCCGCGCTCTCAAACCCGGTTTCGCCTTCTCTGATCTTGACCTGCATGGTCCAGTTGTCATTGACGTGCTGCTCGATGTTGGCCGGGTTACCGTTTAAAAGATAGACCCGGGCGCGGTCGGTGTTCCAAGGCTGTTCGAAATTCTCTTTCTTGAAATTTTGGGCGATGTAAGCCAGCCGGTTGTCGAATTCCTTCTTGGAATCCGCGGGCCGGGCCTCCCAGAATAGTTTTTGGAACTCCAGTTTCCCCGCCTCGGTCAGGCTTCTGTACACGTCTCTTTCATAGTTCTGCATGATGAAGTACTGCTGAGCATACCAGGGGTCCTTGGACGGCATCATGTTCACCCCGCAGGCTGCGGTGATGGCCAAAACGAGAAACAGGATGGCGACGTTTTTCATGCTTGATTTCCCTCCCGACGGATCTCTCTTTCGAATCTTATCGGATAATAGCGAATCACACTTTGAGAGAATTGTCAAATCCGGCCTGACCGGGGTATTGTGTCCCCCTGGGAGATGGTCTATAATCTCGGAATAAATCGAGACCGCGGAGACCGCCATGGCCGATCAACTGGACTTCAAGAGCACGCTCAACCTGCCCCGCACCTCCTTCTCGATGAAGGCCAAACTGGCCCAGAGGGAGCCGGAGTTTCTCAAGAAATGGGAGGCGACGGGCCTTTACCGAAAAATTCTGCAAAAGCGGGAGAAGGCGCCGACCTTTGTCCTGCACGACGGTCCTCCCTATGCCAACGGCCGGATCCATCTGGGGACGGCCATGAACAAGATCCTCAAGGATTTCATCGTCAAGAGCAAGACCATGCAGGGCTTCCTCGCGCCCTATCTCCCGGGCTGGGACTGTCACGGCCTGCCGATCGAAATCAAGGTGGACCAGCTGCTCGGGGAGAAGAAAAAGGACATGTCCATCATCGCGGTGCGCGAGGAGTGCCGGAGCTATGCCCTCAAGTTCATCGATATCCAGCGCGAGGAGTTCAGGCGGCTGGGCGTTTTCGGCGAGTGGGAAAAGCCCTACCTGACCATGACGCCCGAGTACGAGGGAGACGTGCTGCGGCACCTGGCGGCCTTCTTCGGCTCCGGCAACGTCTACAAAGGGCTGCGGCCCGTCCACTGGTGCCTGCACTGCCAGACGGCCCTGGCGGAAGCCGAGATCGAGTACAAAGACCGGACTTCACCGTCGATTTATGTGAAATTCCCCCTTCTCTCCGACATTTCGCCAAAGTACCCGGCTCTGGCCGGGAAAAAAGTCTTCATTCTGATCTGGACGACGACTCCCTGGACCCTGCCGGCCAACCTGGCCATCGCCTTCCATCCCGAGCACGAGTACGCCGCCTTCACAGCCGGCGAGGAGGTCTACGTGGCCGCGAAACGGCTCCTCCCGATCATCGCCGAAGAGCTCGGCCTGAAAGATCCCTGGGTGCTGGCCGAGTTTCCGGGGAGAGAGATGGAGGGGCTCAAGGCGCGCCACCCCTGGATTGACCGCGAGTCGCGGCTCGTCCTGGCCGAATATGTGACCTTGGAAGACGGCACGGGAGCCGTCCACACCGCGCCCGGCCACGGCTACGAGGACTACCTCACCGGGCTCGCCTATGACCTGGAGATCTACACGCCGGTGGACGGCGAGGGCCGGTTCATCCCCCAGGTGGAACGCTACGGGGGAATGAACGTTTTCGAGGCCAACCCGGTGATCACCGCCGACATGAAGAAGGACGGGTCGCTCCTCAAGGAGGGGAAAATCAGCCACAGCTATCCCCATTGCTGGCGCTGCAAGAACCCGGTGATTTTCCGGGCCACCTCCCAGTGGTTTATCTCCCTGGACAAGGGCGGCCTGCGCACCCGGGCGCTCGACGAGATCAAGAACGTGCGCTGGATTCCGCCCTGGGGGGAGGAGCGGATCGCCAACATGATGACCGCCCGTCCCGACTGGTGCATCTCCCGCCAGCGCAAATGGGGCGTTCCCATCCCGGCCTTCGAATGTAACGGCTGCGGCCGCATCCTGGCTTCGGAGGAGATCACGCGGCGCGTGGCCGATATTTTTTCCCGCGAGGGGTCGAACTCCTGGTACGTCAGGAGCGCCGCAGAGCTTCTTCCGCCCGGGACGACGTGCCCGCAGTGCGGCGGCGGGAAGTTGGAGAAAGAAAACAACATCCTCGACGTCTGGTTCGAATCGGGAGCGAGCCACGCCGTGCTGGGCAAGCGGCCGGACCTGCCTTGGCCGGCGGACATCTATATCGAAGGCACTGACCAGTACAGGGGCTGGTTCAACAGCTCGCTCCTTATCGGCGTCGGCGCCAGGGCCGCTTCTCCCTACCGGACCTGCATCACCCACGGGTTTGTCCTGGACGAGCAGGGGAGGGCGATGTCCAAATCGCTCGGCAATTTTATCGAGCCGGAGGAGATCATCTCGCGCAACGGCGCCGAAGTCCTCCGTCTCTGGGTGGCCATGCTCAACTACAAGGAGGACGCCCGGTTCGGGAACGAAATCCTGGAACGGCTCGTCGACGCCTACCGCAAAATCCGCAACACCTGGCGGTTCATCCTGGGCAACCTGTATGATTTCACGCCCGACACCGAGTCGGTCGAAAAAGAGGACATGCTCCTTCTCGACCGTTGGGTTCTGGACAAGACCGCCGAGGTCGGGAAGAGAATCCTCAAAGCCTACGAGGACTACGAATATCACACTGTCTTTCACTCGGTCTTCGGGTTTTTCACGGTCGAGCTCAGCGCCTTCTACCTCGATGTCCTCAAGGACAGGGCCTATTGCTCGGGCCGGGGCTCCCGGCTGCGCAAGTCGGCCCAGACCGCCCTCTTCCGGGTGCTCAAGGACAGCCTGGTCCTGCTGGCCCCGATCCTGCCGTTCACGACCGAGGAGGCCTGGGAGAGCCTGCCGGCGTTTGCCGGAAAGGGGGAATCGGTCCACCTCGAGACGTTTCCCTCTTTCGGGGAAAAGTGGCTCGAGGAGAAGACCAAAGGGGAGATGAGCCGGCTCGTCGCCCTGCGCGAGGCCGTTCTCAAGGAGCTGGAGCGGGCCCGCGAGGAGAAACTCATCGGCAACTCTCTCGAGGCCGAGGTGCGCCTGCGGGTCCCGGCCGAAGACTTTGGTCTGGTAAAAAAATACGAGCCTGAATTGGGTGCCCTTTTCATCGTCTCGGCGGTAACCGTCGAGCCCGGGGCGGCGCCGGCGCTCGAAGTCCGCGTCAGCCGGGCGCCGGGCGCCAAGTGCCCGAGATGCTGGAACTACTCGACCGCGATCGGCAGCGGCGGCGATGATTCCGAGCTTTGCCCCCGCTGCCGGGATGTGGTTCGGAAGATGGCCTGATGAAAAAAAACCTGGTCTATTACGATATCATTCTCCTGCTCATTGTCCTCGACCAGGTGACCAAGTGGCTTGTTTCCCGCTATCTCACCCTCTACAACAGCCTGACCGTCCTCCCGGGTTTTTTCAACCTGACCCACATCCGGAACAAAGGCGCCATTTTCGGCGCTTTTTCCCACGTCAATAGCCGCGCGGTCTTCCTCCTCCTGACCGTCGCCTCCCTCGTCGCCCTGGCGCTCGTCCTGTATTATTTCTTCCGGACGCCGGCCTCCGAGCGGGGCATGAAGCTGGCCCTCTCACTCATCCTGGCCGGCGCTCTGGGCAACCTCATTGACCGCGTCTTTCGCGGCTACGTCATCGATTTTCTCGATTTTCACATCAAAGGGCGGCACTGGCCGTTCTTCAACGTCGCCGACTCCGCCATTACCATCGGCGCCCTCCTTTTATTCGTTTTTTTATGGAAAAGGAAACCGGAATGCACCCCGTCCTCTTCCGCCTCGGCCCTCTGACCATCCACAGCTACGGCCTGATGATGGCCGTCGGCGTCGCCCTGGGGCTCTGGTTCATCTATGTCCAGGCCAGGAAACAGGGGTTGGACGCTCCCCAGATCATCGATGCCGGTTTTTACACCATCCTCATCTCCCTGCTCGGCGCCAAGCTGGTCCTCCTTGTCGGCAGCTTCTCTTACTACACCCGCTATCCCGGAGAGCTCTTGAGCCTCGCCCGCTCCGGCGGGGTTTTCCAGGGGGGACTGGTCTTCGGCGTCGTCTTCGCCCTCTGGTACTTCCGCCGCCGCCGGATTCCCGCCTGGCCGGTGGCCGACCTGGCCGGGCCGGCCCTGGCCCTCGGACACGGGTTCGGCCGCATCGGCTGCTTCCTGGCCGGCTGTTGCTACGGCCGGGAATGCGCTGCGCCGCCGGGCGTGACCTTCCACAGCCAGTATGCTCATGATTTGACCGGGATTCCTCTGGAAAATGCCCTTCACCCCGTGCAACTCTATGAGGCCCTGCTCAATTTCTTAAACTTCCTGGTCCTCTTCCTGATTTTGCGCCGAAAAAGATTTGACGGCCAGGTATTCTCTTATTACATCATCAATTACTCCGTCATCCGGTTCATCACCGAGTATTTCCGCGGCGACCATCCGGAGCGCGCCTTCCTGCTCAGGGGAGAATCCCCGGCTCTGAGCCTGACCTATCCCCAGTTTTTCTGTATCATCGGACTGGCGGCCGGGGTTTTATTCCATCTCTTTATGAAAAAAAGGGAGATCAAAGGCGAGGTCTCCGGGCCGGCTGAAAACAGGTGAAGAACATGGCCGATCCCGCCGGGGAAAAATTCTTCATCACCCTCTCTCATGGGTTCGGACAGCGCCTGGACGTTTTCCTAACCTCCCACCTCCGGGAGCTGGCCAGGTCGCAGATCCAGAAACTCATCGCCGACCAGAAAGTCCGTCTGAACGGCACCTGGACCAAGGCCTCACACCGGTTGCGCGAAGGGGACGTCGTCGAAGTGGAGCTCGTCGAGGGAAAAGAAAACCGGCTCCTGGCGGAAGATATTCCTCTGAACATTATCTATGTCGATGATCATATCATCGTCCTCAACAAGCCGGCCGGACTGGTTGTCCACCCCGGAGCCGGAGTGACCCAGGGCACTCTGGTCAACGCTCTGATTTTCCACTTTCCCGGGATCGAACGCGTGGGGCACTCCGAACGGCCCGGGATCGTCCACCGGCTCGATAAAGAGACTTCAGGCGTAATGGTCGTGGCCCGCAGCGAGAAGGCCTACACTGAGCTCAAGCGGCAATTCAAGGCGCGGGAAGTGGAAAAGATCTACCTGGCGCTCGTCTGGGGCCGGATCCAGGTCGAGGAAGGGAAGATCGACTGGGCGCTGGGCCGGCACCCCAAGCACCGGCAGCGAATCTCGATCCGGACGCGCCGGCCGCGGGCGGCCCTGACCCTGTATTCAGTCAAGAAGGTCGTCGACGATCTCACCCTGCTCGAAGTCAAGCCGGTCACGGGGCGAACCCATCAGATCCGGGTGCACTTCGCCGCGGCCGGACATCCCATCGTGGGCGACGTCCGCTATGGCGGCAAAAACAAGGCCAGACTCTATTCCCGTCTGTATCTTCACGCCTGGCACATCGTTTTCACCCACCCGGTCAGCAAAACCCTGTCCGAGTTCTATGCCCCCATCCCTCAGGAATTCCAGGACATCATCCGCGCCTGATTTCCCTTCTAATTCTTGAGGTCAGGGCCGGTTTTGGTGTAAAATACGCTTCGCTCTTTTGTCGCGCCACCTCGAGTCTGAAGAGCTGACCAAAGCCGAATGATCCAATCCTTGGAGGCTTCGTAATGAAAGATTATACTCCGGACATGATACGCAACATCGCCCTCGTCGGGCACGGTTCCTCCGGCAAGACATCGCTGGCCGCAGCCCTGCTCTTCGATTTCGGAGCGACCAGCCGGCTGACCAGAGTGGATAAGGGAAACACCATCACCGATTACGAGCCGGAAGAAATAGAGCGGAAAATTTCCATCAATTCGGCCCTCTGCTTCCTCGAGGCGGACGGCCACAAGATCAACCTCGTCGATACCCCCGGCTACAGCAATTTCCTCTGGGACACCCGGGCCGCCCTGCGGGCCGTGGACGGCGCGGCCGTCCTGGTCTGCGGCGTCACCGGAGTCGAGGTCGGGACAGAAAAAGTCTGGGAGATGGTCGAGGAATTCCGCCTGCCCCGGGTCATCGTGATTAACAAGCTCGACCGGGAAAACGCCAACTTCAAGCGGACCCTTGAATCCATCCGCCAGTTTTTCGGCCGCCAGGCCGTTCCGGTCCAGCTTCCCATCGGCGAGGAAAAAGACTTCGGCGGCGTAATCGACCTCATCAGAATGAAAGCCTCCGTCTTCGAGAAAGACGAAAGCGGCAAGGTCAGGGAAGAAGAGATCCCGGCCGCCCTCAAAGCGGAAGCGGAGAAGAAAAGGGAAGAGCTCGTCGAGATGATCGCCGAAAACGACGAGAAACTGATGGAGAAATACCTGGAGAAGGGGGCACTCACGCCGGAGGAAATTTACTCCGGCCTGAAGAAAGCTGTATCAAGTTGCCAGTTGTTTCCGGTCCTAGCCTGCTCCGCGCTGGCCAATATCGGGGCCCAGCCGCTGGCTGCAGCCTTGGTCAATCTTATGCCCTCGCCGTTGGAAATAGGAGAGGTCAAGGCGACAATCAAGGGCCAGGAGGCGAGTGTCAGGCCCTCCGTTGATGAGGCCCTGGCCGCGCTCGTGTTCAAGACGATCTCCGACCCGTACACGGGCCGCATCTCGCTGCTCCGGGTGTTCTCCGGCAAGCTCAACCCGGATAGTATCGTCGCCAACGTCGGCAAGGAGACCGAGGAAAAGCTGGGCGGGCTATTCTTCCTCCAGGGAAAAGAGCAGGTCCCGGCCGGCCAGGCCAAAGCCGGCGACATCGTGGCCACCGCTAAGCTCAAAGTGACCTCCACCGGGGATACCCTCTCGGCCAAGGGCTCGGACATCGTTTTCCGGCGCATCAAGTTTCCCGAGCCTTCGATCTCTTTTGCCATCGAGCCAAAAAGCCGGGCCGACGAGGACCGGATTTCCCAGGCCTCCCACCGGATTATGGAGGAGGACCCGACCGTCCGCTTCGAGCGCGATCCCGATACCAGTCAGCTCCTCATCTCCGGGGGCGGCGAACTCCATGTCCGGATCATCACGGACAAACTGAAAAAGCGTTACAACGTCGATGTCGACCTCAAGCCGCCCAAAATCTCCTACAAGGAGACAGTCAAGGGCCGGGCCGACGTCCAGGGACGGCACAAGAAGCAGACCGGCGGCCGGGGACAATTCGGGGACGTCTGGATCAAGATGGAGCCCATGGCGCGGGGCCAGGATTTCGAGTTCGAGGACAAGATCTTCGGCGGGTCCATCCCCAGGAACTTCATCCCCTCGGTCGAAAAAGGCATCCTGGAAGCGCGGAAAAAGGGAGTCCTGGCGGGGTATCCGGTCGTCGACTTCAAAGTCATCCTCTATGACGGCTCCTACCATGAGGTCGACTCCTCCGACATCGCCTTCAAAATCGCGGCCTCCAAGGCCTTCAAACTGGCCATGCGGGATGCCAAGCCTACCATCCTCGAGCCGGTCATGAGCGTCGAGGTGTATACGCCCGAGTCCTACATGGGCGACATCATGGGCAACCTCAACGGCCGGCGGGGCAAGCTCCAGGGGATGGAGCAGAAGGGAAACATGAGGATCATCAAGGCCACGGTCCCGATGGCCGAGATGCTGGACTTCGAGCCGACGTTGACTTCGATCACCGGCGGACGCGGGTCTTTCCTGATGGAATTCTCCCATTATGATGAGGTGCCTTCGCACCTCCAGCAGAAAATCATCGCCGAAGCGGTCAAGGAAGGACGGGTCCGGCCGGAAGAGGAATAGCAGAATCAGAATTTCGCCCCGAGGACAAGATAGGTCACTCCCTGGGCGGCGCCCGGCTCCTGGAAGCTTTTGCTCCCGACGCTGTAGATCAGTTCGAGGGGCCCGGCCGGCGTGGTCACCTGGACCCCCAGGCCGGCACCCCAGAGCCGACGGGCGGAGTAGGTGGTTTCCGGCCAGCGCTGAGCGACATCGAAGGCCACGTTGCCCATCGCTTTGAAATAGATGAGGTCGGAAAAGCGGCGACGGTATTCGCCCCGCACGATCTTCATCCGGCTGCCCAGGAGTTGGTCGTATTTCAGGCCGACGAAGGCGGCCGGATTTCCCTGGTTGAAGAACTTGCAGAAAGGCGTTTTGGAAGAGGATTCCCCCCAATAGAAATAGCCGCGTAAGGTGTGGACCTTGGCGATGGTTTTATACAGGTCCAGGGACGTTGCCGCCAGGCTGTAGTGAACGTCCGATCCGAAGCTCGCGAAGCCTCCTTCGTAGGCAGCGCGGGCAAGAATGCCGTTTTTGGGCATCCAGACGCCGTCCAGAGTGTCGATCGTGGCGCTGAGACCGACGCCGCTGAGCCCGTCGTCAAGCCCCCGGAAGCGTTCGGGCCGCTCCGGCGTGCCGATGAGCTCGGCGTTCAATTTTTCCAGACGGTAGGACATTTCCAGGTTGAAATTTCTCCTGACCTGGATTCCGAAGCCCAAAGAGACGGCCCACGACCTGTCTTTATAGCTGGTGATCAGCCTTCCGTCTTCCGCATAAATCCGGGTGGGGACATTCTTATAGTTCAACTGGACGGAGGGGTAGAGCGGGAAATCCAGCGTCCGGGACGGAAAGGCGAGCTGAGACCGGAAGCGGGTCAGCCCGCCCAGCTCGAGCTCGTTCTCGATGCGCATCCCTGGGACCGGAAGGTTGGTGAGGATGACTCCGGCGGCGGCGATGATCTTGTGGAACGTATCATAGCCCAGCCCGACCCGGAGCTTCCCCCGCGGCAGCTCTCTGACAATCAGGCGGAGCCCGACTTCATCCTGGCCGGTGGCCACGACGTCACACTGAATGTTCTCAAAATAGCCGAGAGAATAGATTTCCGAGACCTCCCGGGTGAGAGATTCTCCGGTGATGCGCATGCCCCTCTTCAGGCCGAACAGCCGCGAGATATAAAGCGGCGGGAGCTTTTCGTTTCCCGTGATCATGACCCTCTCGAGAACCTTGGCTCGGGACGGCTCGGCTCCGGGTCTGGGGCTCTCCGGCCGTGTCTCCGCTCCGGCGGCCGCGGCCCGGGACAGTCTGTGTTTCTCTTTTAGCGCCCGGAGGGCGGGGATGGCTTTTTCGGCGGCGATCCGCCCCTGCTCCCGGATCTTGTCCAGCCGGTCGGAAAAGAAAAAATCCATCGGGCCCAGGCCCTTCATGTCCGGTTGGATGAGGATATCGACATCGGCCATCTTGCCGCTTTTCTGTCCGATCTCGGCAGCCAGGAGGGTCTGGTTGAGGATCTCGTCGGGCGTGTTGAGCGCTTCGAGGGGCCGGAGCGGCGAGCTGAGGTCCACGGCGATCACGAACTCCGCGCCCATAGCCTTGACGACATCCACCGGTAAGTTGTTGAGGGCGCCGCCGTCGATGAGCAGGGAGTCGTCCCAGTCGACCGGAGTGAAGATGGTCGGAATGGCCATCGAGGCCCGCATCGCCTTGGCCAGAGAGCCGTCCTGGAGAACCACCTCCTTGCCGCTGATTAGGTCCACTGAGACGCAACGGAAGGGAATGGGAAGTTCGTCGAAGTTTAAATCTCCCGAGAGCGGAAAGGTCAGACGGGAAAAGAGAAGGTAGAATTTTTGCCCGAAGATCAACCCGCGGGGCGCTGAGGGAATCCCCCTTTTTAGGAAAAAATCGAACTGGTATCGGCCATCCAATTTTTTTTCAAAATACGGCTTCAAAGACCGGGGCGGGCTGTCGTCAAAAAGGTCCTCCCAGTCGATGCCGGCGACGATTTTTTCCAGATCGCTCCCGCTGTAGCCTGCAGCGTAAAGCCCTCCCATGACTCCGCCGGCGCTCGTCCCGGCAATGCAGTCGATGGGGATGTCGAGCTCATCCAGCGTCTTGAGCACGGCGATATGGGCAATTCCCTTGGCCCCGCCGCCGCCGAGGACCAGGCCGATTTTCGGGCGGCCCTCTGCGGGCCAGGCCGGCCGCGCGGCCAGCGCGAGGAGAAAAACGGCGGTCGAGAAAAATCTCTTTTGGCGCAAGGTCTTCGCCCCTCTCATTTCAACAGCCGGGTGCCTTTTTTCAGCCGAGTTCGCCGGCCGAATAGCCAGAAGCCCCCCCTCGGGCCCGCCTTGGCCGAGCCCTGCAGTCCCGGAATGCATGCTCTAGCGGCAGCGCTGCCAGTCGGAAGCGCCGTAGAACTCGTCGACCTCCGACCACATGTCGTCGAGGTCGCAGGTCATGATCACGAGGTCCTGCGGTTTTCCCGAAAGGTCCTTGACATAGTCGGGGAGGAGGAGCTCTTCCCTGAAACCGAGGCGGAGGCAGATGGCCCGGGCGGATTTCTGCGGCCGCATCATCTTGGCCACGAGTTTTTCGACGTTTTCGGCCGCGGCCAGGAAATAGAGCTCTCTCATTATGATCAGGCCCAGACCGCGACGCCGAAAAGCCCGGGCGGCGATAACGCGCAGCTCGCCCTGGTGCCTTCGCCACTCCTCGCCACTGAGCTCGAGCGCGCCGTCGGCGACGATCCTGTCTTGGTAAAGCGCGATGATCCGAAAAACCTTGTCATGTTCGGCGGACTTGATTCTCTGGGCGACGACTTTCCTGTCCGTGACGTCCACCCGCAGGTATTTCCTGTCTTCGAGAGGGAGAGAACGATAGAAGGCCATCAGTTTGTCGAGGTCCTTGGAAGTCAGGGAGCGGATGACTACTTTCTTGCCGTCCTTGAGAGTCTCGACTTTGTCCATCTCCGGCCGTCTCCTTCCTCGGGGATATCCGTTTTTGGCTTCCGTCCCAATATAGGCGCGCCAAGGAAAGATGTCAAGGAATCCGGACAACGAAGAAGCATCTCCATTTCTGTGATGCCGTTGATCTGGAATAGGGTCCTGTCACGGCTCTTCCCCGGCCGTCCTCGCCTCCGCTCCCAAATGATCCCAGAGAGGCGATGACCGAGGCGCCGTGAGGCTCCGGGCGGGCGGGGAGCCCCTTCGCCGTGCCACCCTCATTCAATTCCCACACCCTCACATAAACGGAGATGCTTCTGGATAACGGTCAACGTCTCTAGCATGTTTTTATCTAACCGGGGTTGTCCATGTCCTCATCTTGCTGATTACCAGCCAATCACGCTTCCTTGATAAAAAGGAGGAGAAAAGAGGAAACGGCGGTGAGTGCCAAAGAGAGAGCGAACGGAGCGGCCGGGCCAATCTCTTCCCACAGCAAACCTGCCAGAAAGGACGCCGGCAGGGCGCAGAGGCCGACGACCATCTGGAACCCGCCCAGGCAGCTCGCCCGGAAGGCGGCCGGAGCGAGCTCGCAGGTGAATGTTTTCTGAACCGGGTCCAGGGCGGCTTTGTGCAAGCCGAAAAGGATAAAGGCGAGAATGACGAAAATTGGGCCGGGGGCCGTAAGGATCCCCAGGCAGATGGCGGCCCAGAAGAAATAAGCCAGCAAAAGAACGCGCTTGCGGCCGATCCTGTCCGAGAGACGTCCGAAAGGATAAGAGAAGAGAGAAGCGATGGCCGTATAGAGCAGGTAAAGCAGCGGGATGAAGGCGATCTTGAACCCGAGTGTTTTGGCGTAAACCAGAAGGAAGGAATAGCTGAAGGCGCCGAGGGCGAAAACGGCGCTGAGCAGAATGTAGAGCCTGAGGTTCGGGGTGAGGTCGCGGAGAGAAAGGCCTTTGAAGATCTTTCCCCGGTCCTCCTTTTTATCTTTGATCTTGATCAGGATGAGCAGCGAGCCGAAGAGCGAAGGCAGGGCGGCCAGGGCGAAGAGCAGCCGGTAGCCCAAGACCTTGAGCAGGGCGACACAGAGGAGAATACCGCAGACGGCCCCGAGGTTGTCCATCGCCCTGAGGAGGCCGAAGCGACGTCCCCGGTTGAGGTCGGTCGAGAGATCGGCGACCATGGCGTCCCGGGGGGCGCTGCGGATCTTGCCCACACGGTCGAGGATACGGAAGGGGATGAGATGAGGCCAGAGACGGGACGCCGCGTAGCCGAGGCGGGAGAGGGCGCCGCAGAGATAGCCCGTCCAGATGAAGATCTTTCTTTTACGGATGCGGTCGGAAAGATATCCGGAGGCGGCCTGGGAGAGCGAGACGAGTGCCTCACCCAGCCCGTCGAGAAACCCCAGGGCGGCCATGTCGGCCTTGAGCACGTCGGTCACGAAGAGCGGCCAGATTGGATAGATGATGTCCGAACCCATGTCGTTGAGAAAGGAGGAAGCGGCGAAAACCCGGATCGTCCGTTTCTCTTGGTCCGTTTGCTTGTCCATGCCGCCCTCCCGTAGGAGTGAAACCGGGAATAGAGAGTAGCGCGGCCCGATTCCTCTGTCAAGGCGTCGCCGCGATTGACTCAAGCGAGAGCGGGGGCTATATTACAGAGGAATTTAACCTGGAGGAAATGATGACGCGCCTAAGAAAGACCCTCCCTCGACTTGCCGTCCTGTTGGCTGCTGTTTTCTGCTTTTCTATATTTATTGCCGGACAAGAGGCAGAAGACAAAACGCTCCGTTTGGCCATCGGAAATCCCAAGCTCAGGGATAAACACGCTCAGGTTGCGGTGGGGGCGATCGTTTCCGCGGCCTCGGGAAAGCCTATGGCTTTTGAGAAAATGGTCCGGGAGATGAAGGACAGCCGGTTCATCTACATCGGAGAAAGCCACGACGACCTGGCCATGCACGACATCCAGGCCCGGATCATCCGGGCGTTTTACGAGAGCGATAAGATGATCGCCGTCGGCCTGGAGATGCTGCCCGCCATAACCCAGCCCGTCCTGGACAAGTGGAGCCGGGGGCTCCTGGAGAAGGAAGATTTCCTGCGGGAAGTGGAGTGGTACATCCATTGGAACATGAATTTCGGTTACTACGAGAAGATCTTTGATTTCGCCAAGGAGAAAAATATCCCGCTCTTTGCGCTCAACGCACCCCGCGAACTCATCACCAAAATCCGGGTGAAAGGCTGGGAGAGCCTTACTGAGGAGGAAAAAGCGCTGGTTCCGCAGCCGGGCCTCGCCTCAGAAGAGCACCGGACGCTCATCCGGACCATTTTCGAGAGCAGCGAGCTTCCTCACCAGATGAAAGGGGAGGGGCTAGAAAAAATGTTTGATGGCCTCTATCGGGCCCAGGCGGCCTGGGACGAGGTCATGGCGGCTAACGCCATCCGGGGAGCGGAAGCCGCGATGGGGAAAATGATCGTCCTGGCGGGCTCCGGCCATCTTCTGTACAACCTGGGGATCAACCGCCGGGTCTATGAACAGAACCGGCTGCCCTTCAAGACGGTGGTGGCCGTGACCCTGGCTCCAGAGGAAAAAACAGTCACGGTCTCCAGAAGCCTGGCCGATTATATCTGGGGAATTGGGGAGCAGGAGCGCCCGGCTTATCCGGCAGTCGGTCTGGCTTTCAAGAAGGTCGACGGGCTGGAGAACCCGGTTGTCGAGCGCAAACCGTTCGACGGGGCTGCCCAGGGAGGGGATTTTGAAAAGGGGGATGTCGTTCTGGGGGTGGACGGCAAATCCTTGGACGATATCAACGAGTTGAGGATCTATCTCTCCGGTTTCCAATGGGACGAGGAAGTCAAGTTCCGCCTGCTGCGCGGCGGCGAGATCAGGGAGGTTGTCCTCAAGTTCCGGCCCACCGAGCCCGCGGAAAAAAAGCCAGATCAGAAGTCCCCCCCGGCGAAATAACCCGGGGTCCGAAATCCGGTTGGAAGAGGAGGTCTGATGCATCGAAGACGAGTTAAAAGCGCAGTCCTTGTTACAGCCGTTATTTTGGTCGGCGGCCTTTCGAGCCTCCGGCCCGAAAGCCTGAAGACTCCGGCCGAGGAATCCCGCTACGCGCAATATTCGCAGCACGAGGAGATTGCCCGTTTTCTGAGCGCGCTCGATTTTCTTTCTCCTGAAGTCGTTGTTCAGGTCATCGGAAAGACGCGCCAGGTCAGGGAATTTGCCGCCAAAGACCTCTTCTTGGCGATCATCAGCGAAGAGGGAGCCGGCTCTCTGGATAAGCTCAACCGCGCCAAGCCCACTCTTTTTCTGACCGCGTCACAGCACGGCAACGAGCAGTCGGCCAAGGAAGCGGCCCTCTGGCTCATCCGGGACATCGCCGCCGGCGAGCTCAAGCCGCTGCTCAAGAAGGCGAACTTTCTCATCATCCCGCAGGCCAATCCCTACGGCAACCAGTTCGACCGCCGGCAGAACGAGCAGGACCTGGACCTCAACCGCGACCACGTCAAGCTGGAATCGGAGGCGGTGAAGG
Organism: uncultured Eubacteriales bacterium; assembly: GCA_964651495.1. GTDB lineage: Bacteria > Acidobacteriota > Aminicenantia > Aminicenantales > UBA8522 > CAZNVB01. Next base: position 14,516 of record CAZYWP010000057.1, read on the forward strand.
CGATCCACCGAGTCTTCCGGCAGTGGATGCCGGAGGTGACCATGGACGTCCATGAGAAAGGCGACGACTATTACCGCGTCTCCATCGGCTGTGTGTCCAATGCCAATATCAGCGCCCGTCTCCAGGAGTTCTCCCGGGAGAAAATCCTTGCCGCAGTCGGGAAGAACTTGGAGAAGAAAAGGATCCCCTTTTTCGAATATCTTGTCACCCAGGAGATGGGGCTGGATTCATCGGCCGGAGTCAGTTACCGGCCCGAAGAGCTGGCCGGACGGGAGGAGATGAAGCGTTACAGCACCACCGACCTCAACGATGGCCGGAACAGCCTCGGGATCTACGAGACGCTCTCGTTTATCCAGGAGGGGGCCTCGCGACATGATCTCGAGACGATCGAGCAGCGGACCCGCTGGCAGTATCTTGGGATCCGTTATTTCGCCGAGGCCGTGGCCGATTACGGCACGGAGATTTTGGCTCTGGTCAGGAAGCTGCGGGTGGATTTGGTGGCCAGTGCCAAAACCTATGCGGAAGCTAACCTGACCCACCTCCAGATGGACTATGTGCGGGACGAAAAACAGCCGATTTTGACGCTCAAAAAGTTCGAGCGGACCGAGAGCCCCGTCCGGGGCATCTTGAAGGTGGATAAAAAAGCCGGCGAGGCGCTGACGGCGGCCGACGTCAGTCCCTACTCCTTTCCCTCGGAGCAAAAGGTCGTGACCGAAGTCGTCAAGAACTGGTTCCCCGGGGTAGCGCCGACCGTGAGCGTTCCGCGTCCGCTTGGGTACATTATCGCGGCCAGGCATCAGGATGTCGTCGAGAACCTGCTTGATCATGGGATCCTGGTCGAAACATTCACCCGGGACATGGCGTTGGAAGTCGAAGCCTATGCGGTGGGCGAAGTCATACCCGCAAAATACGATTACCTGCCGCCGGAAAAAATCGGGGTGGAAAAGCGGGTTCTTTCGATCGTCGCCAAAAGGGGCGATTATTATGTGTCCTGCGCCCAGCCCGGAGCGAGCCTCATCCCCTGTCTTCTCGAGCCGCACTCGCAGTACGGCCTCATCCGCTATTGGGCCTTCAAGCTGGTGCCGGAGACGGGAAATATCTATGCCTTTTACCGGGTGGTGAAGCCGGTCGCTCTGCCGCTTATCCCTTACCGCAACTGGTAGTTATTTTTTCTCCGTGAACTCGAGATAAATGACTTCAGGAAGGCTCAAAAAGCGGGTGCGGCCGGGCTGGGCGGGCCGGTCCTCGATCTTGTAGAATGCCTTGATTTCAGTCAGCGATTTTCCCTCACCGATCATGGCCCTAATCTGGCTCTGTTTGTCCTCGAGCGACTTGATCATCGCCTCGACGTCGGCGCGGGTTGCCTTGTCGGCGTGACCGGAGAGGAAGACTTCGCCGTCCAGCTTCAGGGTTTCTTTAAGGACCTTGACCAGCCCGAAGGAATTCCCGTTTTTGTGGCGGTGGATGAGCGGGTCGCGGCCGATGAAAATAAGATCTCCCATGATCGCCGTTCGTTCTTTGGGACAGAAGACAACGATATCGCCGCTGGTGTGGGCGGGACCGAGGTAAGAAAGACGGACTTTCTGGTTGCCCAGGTCGTATTCATAGCCCGCTGAACCGAATGTCTTGATCCGGGGAAGATAAGCTCTCTGCTTCTCGTCTTTGAAGGCCTCGTCCATATACCTCTTGGTCTCTTCGTGGGCGATGATCCTAATATCGGCGGGAAACCCGGTGATGCCGTTGACATGGTCGCCGTCGCTGTGTGTAAAAACGAGTATCCCGATCGGAACAGTGGATAATTTTTGGACCTCGGCGAGCATCTGCTTGGCCGAATCCTCGCTCATCTTGGCGTCGATGACCATGATCTCCCTGTCGCCGATGATGACGCCGCAGTTGGCGCCGCTCCCGCCCTTGACCTGGTAGACATGATCCGTGATCTTTTCCAGCGTCACCGGCGCGGCTTGCTGCTGATACTGGGGCGGCTGAGCGGACGGGGTCTGTTGAGGCTGCTGCCGGCCCCCTGCCCAGGAGACGAGTCCAATAACAAGAAGCAATGGCGTCAAGGCCTGTAGCCGTGTTTTCCTTCTCATGATCTCTCCTTTCTTGATTCGTTGGCCGTGTCTTGTGGCAAATCAATCGCTTTGAAATCTGGGGCGATATTGATTATGGCCACTCTGAGCTCTCCGAATTTAGGTATTGTATTCCAATGTTTTGTGCATTATGTATGGTGTCCCCCGAGTTAAATTCTCCAATGGATGTTCAGCCGGTCTCCCAGAATCCAGTTTGCCGCCACCCTCATCATCGTAGCCGGCGACAGGGGAGTGGTGGACACTTCGACTTTTCCCGACTTCACCGCGGCGATGATAGAGGGAATGTCCTTTTCCGCTTCGACCAGAGAATAGGTATAGCCGACCTGCCAGATGTTATGGCAGTCGGAGGAACCGACGAGCGGTTTGCCGTGATCCTCGGCTGCTCTGACCGCCCCCCTATTCCGGTTGATGAGATGATTGTAAAAAAACGAGAATTCGACCGCGTCGAACGAAGAAATGTATTCCTCCAGTTTCGACCTCAGGCACTTGAATCCGGGGTAGAAGGGATGGGGGGCGATGATGAGATTCCGGTCGCTCTTTATCCTGGCGAGGTCCCCGAGCGAACAGATCCCCAGGTCGGTCTCCAGGTCGGGGTTGATGATGAGAACGTGCTTATTCGAAAGGGTGAGCTCGACGCCGGGGATGAGGAGGATCCCCCGCTCGGCGGCGCAATTTTCCAGCTCCGGGCTGAAGGTGACGATGTCGTGATTGGTGATGGCGACGGCGTCGAAACCCTCATCCGCGGCCCGATCGAGGAGTTGCTCGTTGCTAAAATTTATGCAGTCCTGCGGGTCGTCGCTGGTATGGGTGTGGAAATCAACCTTGAGTTTCTTTTTCACGTGTTTAGGTTACCGCCTTGGCAAGAGGGCTGTCAACACTCACGAAATCTTGGGGGTCAGGTCTCAACATTTAACAAAAAGATTTTCCCCGAGGGCAGAATGACTTTGTTTATTGTTAAGACCTGACCCCAACAGAATTCGCCGGCCTTAGAGCCCATATCCGAGGCTTTTCAGGCTTTTTTGAGGGCTTCTTGGACCTTGAGCCCGATCTCGGCCGGGCTCTTGGCCACGAACACTCCCGCCGCCTCGAGCGCCTCCATTTTTTCCTTGGCCGTCCCTTTGCCCCCGGCGATGATGGCGCCCGCATGGCCCATCCGTCGTCCCGGGGGAGCGGTCTGGCCGGCGATAAAGCTCACCACCGGCTTGCCGAACTCTCTCTTGATATATTCGGCTGCTTCCTCTTCCGCTGTCCCGCCGATTTCGCCGATGAGAATGACGGCCTCGGTATCCTTATCCTCCTTGAACAACTTGAGCAGGTCGATGTATTTCATCCCCACGATCGGGTCGCCGCCGATGCCGACGGCGGTGGACTGGCCGAGTCCGGCCTGCCCGACCTGCTGCACGGCCTCGTAAGTGAGAGTCCCCGAACGGCTGATGATTCCGATCGTCCCCGGAGTGTGGATATGCCCGGGCATGATGCCGATCTTGCATTTCCCGGGCGAGATGATCCCCGGGGTGTTCGGGCCGATCAGGGAAACCGGGTTGTCCTTAATATAAGTCTTGGCCTTGATCATGTCGAACGTCGGGATCCCCTCGGTGATACAGACGATGACATTCACGCCCGCATCCGCCGATTCCATGATGGCGTCGGCCGCGGCGAACGGCGGCACAAAAATCGCTGCCGCATTGGCGCCCTCTTTCTCCGCCGCCTCTGCTACCGTGTTATAGACCGGAACCCCGAGATGGGTCTGGCCGCCCTTGCC
>CAZYWP010000058.1:0-18225 GCA_964651495.1 uncultured Eubacteriales bacterium
TTCGGGCGGGATAAACAATTCGATATGACTATTTCCTACCAGATGTTTAGTGACGCATTATAGCTCAAACTTCCCTTTTTGGCAAGAGAATTTTCGGCGAGCGCGATCGGCGCCGCCCGCAAGTGCGCGCGGAAAATCGCCTAGCCCGGCCTGTTCATTTTCGCCCGACACAGGCGATGAGGTATCCGTGCCGCCTCAGGAACGGGAATTTATGGTATAAAAATGCGAATGGCCGGATGAGAGGCCGCATCAGGAAACTGGCTTCGGGCCATTTGACATACATATATAGGTCGAGCATCCTCAGCCAGCCGGGAATGAACAGAATGCCGCTTCGGGCGATAACCCTGAAGCCAGCTTCTTGCATCAGCTTCTCCAATGCCCTCAGGCTGAACGATTTTTCCATTCCATAATAATAAAGGTCGAGCCGGTTGAGGATGGAAACGAGAAGAGGCCTCAGAAAGGGGTCCCGCTTGTTCGGCACTCCGATGATGGCCAGGCCCCCTTTTTTGAGCACCCGGTAGCATTCCCCGATCGCCTGCCTGTACTCCGGAAAATGCTCGACCGTTCCCATGCTGTAGAGGTAATCGAAGGTGCCGTCGGCGACGGCCAGCATCCGCAGGTCGGAGACGACGAAACCGGCCTTGGCCGGCCCTTTTTTCCTTCCGACAAAGAGCACCCGCGCTTCGGCGGCGATCGCCGGAGAGATGTCGATGCCGTAAACGTCGGCTCCCTGTTCGGCGGCCCAAAAGAGGATCTGGCTGTTCTTGGCCTCATCCCAGAGGTCCGTTTTGAGGATCCTTTTGTGTTTCAACCCGGGAAAATATCTGCCGACGAGCAGCCGCTCGCATTCGAAATAGTAGCGGGTCGAGGGGGCGTCGATGAACGGAGGGATCGACTGACCTATCCGGTCCCAGAAGGATTGAAGACGAGAGGTCGAGGATTTAGCCATAAAGCGTTTGCAGCCGGGTGTAGAATTCGCGGTCCTGGAGGCCGTGCTCGAACGGCCCCAGCCCCGAAGCCTTCCAGCCGCCGAAGGGAGCGTCGGGCCTGACCCCGAGCGTCGTCTGGTTGAGCTTGAGCACCCCGCACTGGGCTTTTTCCAGGAACAGCCGCCGGCAAGCCGGGTCCTCGGAATAGAGACTGGCGACCAGTCCCTGGGGGACTCCGTTGAGGATTTCAATAGCCTGATCGATATCCTCGGCAGTCTGAAGGACCGTGACGGGGCCGAAGCTTTCTTCCCGCACTACGGGCAGGTCGGGAGCTGCGGACATGACCACGGTCGGCTCGAACCAGCATCCCTCTTTCCATTGGGCCGGGGTTGAGCCTCCACAGAGGATTTTCGCGCCGCCGGCCAGGCTGTTTTCGATGAGGTCCCGCATCTCGCGCTGCTTTTCCCGGGAAATCAGCGGGCCGACCTGCGTTGCCGGGTCAGAAGGCAAGCCCAGGCGGAGCGATTGAACCGCCGCGGCCAGGGCCTCCTGGAAACGGGATCGCGCATCCTTGTGGACGATGAACCGGCGGGGAGCGGTGCATCTCTGGCCGGAAAAGCTGAAAGCGGACGCGGCCAGTTCGCGCGCCGCTTTCTCCAGGTCGCAATCCGGCATGACCAGCGCGGCATTGTTCCCACCCAGTTCAAGTTGCACGGGTTTCGGCCGGCGCGCGGCCAGCCCGGCCACAATGAGGCCCGCCTTCCTGGACCCGGTGAAGGAGACAGCTTGGACCTCCGGGTTTGAGATCATGTGTTTGGCCGCTTCTTTTTCACCGAAAATCATATTGACCAGCCCGCTCGGACAGCCGACCGTATGAAGCGTCTCGAGAATCAGGGTTGCCGTGCGCGGCGCCTGGACGGCCGGTTTCCAGACCGCGGCGTTGCCGTAGCCGAGCGCCGGAGCCATTTTTCCGACCGGGATGGCCAGAGGATTATTCCAGGGCGTGATCAGCCCGATGACTCCAACCGGCCTGCGGAGAAGGGCGAAGGCAGGCTCGCCGGCAGGACTCAACCCCGGATCCTCCTCCAGCACCCGGGCGGTCTCCAGCAACAGCCGGAGGGCAAACTCCACCTCTTCTTCTCCCAGCGTCACGGGCTTCCCGATTTCGAGGGCCATGGCCCCGGCCAATTCGGCCTTCAGGTCCAGAAGGCGTGAGGCCCAGTCCAGGAGCAGCTTCTTTTTTGTCCTTCCGGAGGTCTTCGCCCAATCCTCCTGAGCCGGTATCGCCGCCTTCACGGCCGCCGCCGCATCGGCCGGAGAAGCGAGCGGCACGCGGCCGATTTTATCCCGCCAGCGGGATGGATTCCGCAGCTCTCGAACCGGCCGGCCTCGGGCCGGCCGCCACCTTCCCTGAATAAAGGCAACGGGGAAAAGAGGCCCAGCCGAGGATTTTCCGGCGCGGCTATCGTTTTTCATGCTCATCCTCAGCGTGGATCTCTTCGCAGGATTGAATAATCCGCCGGCCGAGCTCCCTGGTGCCGACAGTTCGGGTTCCCGGTCCCGCTATGTCTGCCGTCCTCCATCCGGCGAGGAGCGTTTTCTCAATGGCGGCAAGAATGTGAGTCGTGAGGTCCGTCAGGCCGAAGCTCACCTGGAACATCATCGCCAGGGAGAGGATCTGCCCGACCGGGTTGGCCAGGTCGCGGCCTTTGAGGTCGTCGGCGCCGCCGTGGCCGGTCTGATAGACCGCCTTTCCAGCGGTCCCGAAATTCCCGGAGAAACACAACCCCCGCGAGCCCAGCAGGACGCCGGCGCAGTCGGCCAGGATATCGCCGAAAAGGTTTGAGGTCACGACCACGTCGAATTTTCCGGCGGACTGGATGAGCTGGAAAACGGCGTTGTCCACCTGGAGAACTTCCAGGCTTACGCCCGATCCCTGAACCAGTCTTTCGGCTGTCTCGAGCCAGAGCCGGCTGATAGACGGGATGCCCTCGGTTTTCAAGGCCATTGTCAGATGACCTCTCCTCCGGCGGGCCAGCTCCAGCGCGACCCGGACGATTCTTTCCACCTCCCCTTCCCTGTATTCGAATTGATGGGCGGCGACAAGTCCGCTTTCGGCCTTCCTGTCTTCCCAGCGGCCAAAATAGACTCCTGCCGTATTTTCCCTGACGATCAGGACATCTACGCCCTTTCTCTTTTCCGGCTTGACCGCGCCCACCTCGAGGAGGGAGACCAGAGGACGGACGGGCGCGATTTTACAGAAAAGGTCAAAACGAGCCCGAAGCTCGTAGACGAAACGTCCGCCTGCCGGTCCGCACAACACGCTGCCCCCCTGGTCGAAGACGGAGCGGCAGAATTCAATCACCTCGGGAGTCAGGACGGTGCCGGTTTGCCGGTAGGCTTCGGTGCCGATCTTCCCGCCGATTCGGATGCTCAAGAGGACGCCCATTCTGTGGGCGATGGCTTCGAGCACTTGAAGGGCGGCGGCGATGATCTCGGGGCCGATTCCCTCACCGGCAAGGACGCCGACCAGATACTGCTTTCTCGGTGGCGGCGCGGGCTTCCACCCCGGGATGATCTGTTCTAAATTCAGGTTCCAGGTTGTGTCCGCCATTTTATCCTGTTCACGAGAGAGCATTCGTCTCCCTCGATCCCAAGTCGTTTCGGGGGATAGAATTCCGGTAGGCGATGGTCAGCAGAGGCAGGATCTTTCCCGAGGCGGTCGGAACCGGTGCCCGGCGTTCGACCCGGATGAGGCGGGCATCCCGCCACAGGAGTCCCATCAGTCTATCCACGCCGTTACTGGGGCCGAGCGCCTCGAGCAGCGCAGCCGCCGCGGCTCGCGAGTCGACCGGCCCGACGTGCGGATGAATGAGCAGCCGGAGACGCGGCCGGCCCAGGTCGTCCTCCTCCTCCAGGAGCTGATATTGAGTCGGACTTCCTCCGAAACGTTCCGGCAGGATCTCGTCCACAACCCGGGAGACATCACTTCTCAGAAACATCATCCCCTCGCTCGTCAGCTTCTCGGAGCTAGTAATGGAGTGGATTCGCGTCCTCCAGCCGAGCCTGTCCAGAGGGCATTCGCAATTCCCTTCGGCCACGGTCGCCCTGTCTCCGAGGGACACGTTGAGGAGGAGAAAGGGCGCATCCGGGTCCAGCGTGGTGACGAAGAGGCCGCCCGTTTTTTCTTCTCCGTAGAGACTGGTTTTTCCCTGGATCAAAGCCAGGCGGTCGGCGAGCACATGGACCTCGTCGGGATAGCTGGGGCAGAGGCAACCGTATCCGATGGTCCCCGATTCCGCCGTTCCGTACCGGGTCAGAACCCGGGCACCGCACTTCTGAATGGAGTCCAGCCGGAGTCTCGTCACCGGCTCTCCGGTGACGGTGAGCCGGGCTCCCGAGAGAGAAATGCCGGCCTGCTGCGCCGCCAGCGACAGTCGGATGCCGGAGCTGGTGTAGGTAAAAAGATGAGGAGTCTCCCCCCGGCTGATGCGTTCTCTCATCCACTCGATGATCGGCCGCGGGTTGTCCAATGGAACATGGGTGAGTTTGGGGAGCGGAAACCCCGCCGGGAGGCTGGCCCAGCGAATCGCTCGGGTGCTCCAGCGGTAGCGGGGATGGAGCCTGGACGAACCCGGGTGAACCTGGGAGAACCAGCGGACCGGCCTTTTTCCAAACGCGGCCTGCTCCAGCAGATAGACCAGGGCGGAGCTCCCCGGGACCGCCCAGAGCCCGTGCGCCCAGCTCAACCCCCGGCGGGCCCTGAGATTGAGAAAAGCGTCGACCGAACGGTTTCGAATGTAGCTGAGGTTGATGGGGACCGGAGTGCGCGGTCCGCCACTCCCGCTTGTCTCAACGGTGAAACGCCGAGTGCGGGTGTTGTTTCGGAGCATGTCTGGCTGGACCGTCATTTGAAAAGAGCCCCGGACAACCGGAGTCCTGCCCTTGAATTCTTCGACTGAAAGATAAACGCCGTTTTTATACAGGGCGGTCAAGGCTCCCTCGACCCCTTCCTGGTCGACGAGCCGCTTGAGATCTCCGGCCTCGCAGCAGGCGGCCCGCAAGAGCCTTCGGTATGGGTGGATGGGGTGGCCGGCAAATATCCCTGCCATCCGGTCGAGAAACACTGCCGCTCTAGAGTCTAAACGGCGGCGGAGGATGGAGAGCGCCTGTTCGGCCGGGAACGGCCTTCGGAGAAAAAACGGAAGTCCGACCATAAATCCCAGGCTTTCCCAAATCTCACCGGCATTCGGCGGCAACATCGCTTCTTATATCAATGGACATGCTGATTCTTACCTAAGAGGGGAGAGGCTGTCAAACTGACAAGGAAAATTTGACAATCCTGGATTTCCTTGTCTATAATAAGAACCTAAGGATGGGGGCGAACGGATTCGACGGGGATAGTGAGGCAGAAGCTGCATGTCGAGATTCCATCCACCTCGTAAAACGGTGGACTCAAGTAAGTGCAGAAACACTTCCTGTCGCTGCCTAAGAACTAGGCATGCCGTTCCCCGGGTTCTCTCCTGCGGTTCCCGGGGGGCGTCGACCAGCAGGATAGCGAGCCCGGTGCGCCCTGAGCCTGGTGAGTGAAATGCTCCTGGGGCTGGTTTGCCGGCGCTTTTCCTCTTCGAGCGCCGGCGGACGAGATCAAGGAAGAGGATATGCATGTAGAGGCTTCGTGCTGAATGTCTCCGGACGCGGGTTCGATTCCCGCCGCCTCCACCATCCTTTACCATTGGCGGAAATTGAAGGATATTAGCGAGAGAAGACCGCGGCGGCTGATCCTCTTTCCCATTCTTTTCTTTTCCCTCCTTGCCTTTGCCGCCGCCCAGCCCACCATCCGGGTCGCCGCCCGGGATTATGAGGGCTACAGCCGCGTCATCATCACCTTTCCCTCCAACCTGGCTTTCAGCCTGGACAAAACTGAATCCTTCCTCCAGGTGCGCGTCCAGTCCGCCTCCGCCTTCCGCCTCCGCCGGGACCCCTTCGAGAGCCGTTTCATCAAGTCTTTCAGCTGGGTCAAGGGCAGCGATTTCTACACCCTCATCATCGAGATGCAGCACAGCCGCTTTCGCTACGAATCTTTCCGCGTGGAAAAAAGGCGCCAGCTGGTGATCGATTCTTACGAGACGGTCGCCGAACCCTCCGAGCCTTTGACCAGGCCGGCCGAAAAGACTCCGGCCGAGCCTCCCCGCAAAGAAGAGCCCCCTCCGGAGGAGGTGACCACGCCCCCGGCTGCCAGGCCGGGTTTGGCGGCGCCGAAGGGCGTCAAGACGATCGTGATCGACCCCGGGCACGGCGGCCTCGAGGTCGGAGCCAAGGGAAAATTCGGGTCGCTGGAAAAAGACGTCACTCTGGGCGTCAGCCTCAAGCTCAAAGCCCTGATCGAGAGGAACCTGGCCTTCCAGGTGGTGCTGACGCGCGACAAGGACCTGGACGTGTCCCTGGACAACAGGGCGGCCACCGCCAACAACCACCAGGCCGAATTGTTCATCAGCATCCACGCCAACAGCTCCCTCCGCCGCAACGCCGGCGGGTCGGAGACCTATTTCCTCAGCCTCAACGCCACCGACGAGGAAGCGCGCCGTCTGGCCTATCTTGAGAACAACACGACCCAGTTCGAGAAGCCCCTCGACAACGATTACAAGGACGATATCATGATGATCCTGTGGGACATGGCCCAGTCAGCCTACCTGAAGCAGAGCCAGAGGCTGGCCGAGATCATCCAGGACGAGCTGAACACGCTTCTCGGCACGGCGGACCGGGGGATCAAGCAGGCACCGTTCAAGGTTTTAACCGGAGTGGCCTCTCCGGCGGTGCTGGTCGAAGTCGCCTTCATCTCCAACCCGGATGAGGAGAAAAACCTGGTCACCGAGGGTTTCCAGCAGAAGATCGCCCAGGCCATTTTCCAGGGCATCGGGCGTTACATCAAACTGACCTCATGAACCGAAAACGAACCATGGACAGCAGGAGATGGACGCTCCTTGCCCTCTCCGGTATTGTCCTCCTTGTGCTGGTCATTATTTTCTTCAGAGGCGGCGGCCGGGAGTTGATCAGGCCGACGGACGATATCCCCCCGGCAGAGGCTTCCGCGAGCGCCGAACCAACTCGGGAAGCCAGAGAGGTGGTGCTGTTTTTCCCCTCCGAGGGAGACAGCCTTCTCCACGCCGAGAGACGCCGCATCCCCGGCGGTTCATCGGTCGCCGAGGAGGCCAGCGAGGTCGTCGAAGAGCTGATCAAAGGGTCTTCGGAGGGGTATCTCTCACCGCTTCCCCCCGAGACCAGGCTGAGACAGCTCTTCATCACCAAGGATGGAATCGCCTATGTCGACTTCTCGAAGGAAATCGTGGAAAAGCATCCTTCGGGGTCTTCGGCCGAGCTGACGACCGTGTATTCCGTCGTCAACACCCTGGCCCATAATTTCAGGCCGATCAGGAAGGTCTTCATCCTGGTCGAGGGAGGGGAGAGGGAAACGCTGGGCGGGCACATCAACCTGAGTCAGGCCTTTGTCCCCCTCGATTCCCTCATCGCCCAATAGCCGCGGAATAATTTTATCGTTCAGCGATATTTTATATAGTCGCCGGAAATGAGCGCCACCATGAAAAGTTTGCCCCAGGTCGTGATCGTCGGGTTCCCTAACGTGGGGAAGTCGACCCTGTTCAACCGGCTCCTGAGGAGAAAAAAGTCCCTGGTCCACTCTCTCTCCGGGATGACGAGAGACCCGGTCTCCGCCCTGGCCTCCCTTGACGGAAAAAAGTTCATCCTGACCGACAGCGGGGGTCTGGATGATTCGAACGGGACGCCTCTGGCCCCGGCAGTCAGCGAAAGGGCTTGGCGCGCGGCGCGCCGGGCCGACGTGCTCCTTCTCGTCCTCGACGGGAAACGGGACCTCAGTGCCGCCGAAGAAGGGCTCTGGCTCGCCCTGCGGAAGCTCGGCAAGCCCGTCCTCCCCGTCCTCAACAAAATCGATTCCGAAATGCAGGAGAGCCGGGCGGGCGACTTCTACAACCGGCTGCGGACGGAGATAATTTTCGCCATCTCCGCCGAGAACCGAAGAAACATGGACGAGCTGGAACGCCGGCTGGCCGCGGTTCTTCCCGCTGCGACAGAAGCCGCGGAGGAGGCCGGGCCGCTCAACGTGGCCATTATCGGCCGGATCAACGTCGGCAAATCCTCCTTGATCAACCGTCTCTGCGGCGAGGAGCGGCTGATCGTCAGCAGCTCGCCCGGGACGACCCGGGACAGCACCGATACCTTCGTCGTCCGGAATAGAAAACCGTACGCGCTCGTGGACACGGCCGGGATCCGAAAATTGAGCCGGACCCGTGACGAACGAGAACAGGCCGGCATTATCCGGACCAAGAAGGACATCGCCCGGGCGGATGTTCTGTGCCTGGTCATGGACGCGCAGGAGTTCCCCACCCGCCAGGACATCGCCATCGCCCATCTCGCCCGCGAATCGGGAAAGCCCCTGGTCCTGGCCCTCAATAAATGGGACCTGGTTCCCCGGGACACCCCCCCCGACGACCTCAAGGAGGTCATCTTCCGCCGGATGCCGTTCGCCGGCTATGCCCCGCTCCTGTTTGTCTCCGCGCTGACGGGTAAGGGCGTGGTGAAAATTCTCGACCTGGCCGGCGAAGTCTACGAGCGGAGCTCCCTCAAAGTCGAGACTCCGCGTCTCAACGAGTTTCTCTCCTGGATCAATGCCGCTCACCCCGCCCTCTCCAGAGCGAACAGGAGGGTTAAAATCAAGTACATGACCCAAAAAGCCGGCCGTCCGCCGACATTCTTCCTGTTCACCCACACTCCGGCCGGTCTTCTGCCGGCCTACGAGAAATTTTTCCAGCAGGCGCTGAGGGAAAAGTTCGGGTTCTGGGGATCTCCCATCCGTCTGGTGATGCGAAAGAGTTGACTTGGGCTGGCGTCTTATTATACATTTTATGCTCCGGCGAGAACGATTAGCCAGAGTAAGGAGGCTGATATGAGTCAAAAAAGAAGCAGTTTTGTCTTTGTCGCGGTGCTTGCCTTCGTTTTCGTGCTTGTTTTTACGAGTTGCGAGAAGCTGAGCGTAAACAAACTGAGAGCCAACTATCATTTTTCCAAGGCCAATCAATTGTTCAAGGACGGCAAATTCAGAAAGGCCATCAGCGAATATGAAAACACCCTGAAGTATAACGCGAGCCTGATCCAGGCCTATCGCTATCTCGGAGAAAGTCACAAGAGCCTTTATAAGCCCGGCGTGGACAACCCGGAGAACAATGAGATCGCCCAGAAGGCTCTGGACGCCTTCAGCAAGGCTTATGAAGTCGACCCGGCGAACAAGGATATCATTTTCTCCCTGGGCGACATGTACGACAAGCTGAAAAATTTCCCCGAAGCGGAAAAATATTTTCTCCGCATCCTCGAACTTGAGCCCGGCAACATGGGCAACTATTACGTCGTGGCGGAGTTCTACAAAAGGTATGCCGGTGAAAACGAAGCCCTGCGGGCCAAGGCCGAGTCGATGTACCTGCGCCGGATCGAGCTGGACCCCGAAAATCCGCAAGGCTATGCCTACATGGCCAACTATTTTGAGAACCTGGCGCCCTCGCCTGAGGTCTACGACCAGGCCTATATATATTGGGATAAAAGGATCCAGCTCGAACCCAGCAGCGCCGAAGCCTGGCTGGCCAAGGGGGTCAATCGCTGGTCTCGCTCCTACCGTTTCCAGAATGTCCCGTCCGCGGAACGTCTGAGGACGGCGCAGGAGAGCCTCCAGGCCCTGCAAAAGGCCATCGAGCTCGACCCGTCCTATCCGGAGCCCTACAGCTGGCTGAGCGTCCTCTACCAGAGCGTCCTGGGGAAGCTGGAGCCTGAAAAGGAAGCTCGCTACAAAGCTGAAGCTGATCGGGCCATCGAGAAATTCCAGGACATGAGAAAGAGAGCGCTGGAAAAGAAAAAGCTCGAAGAGGAGCTGAAGAAGACCGGATAACCGCCGGGTCGGATTTTTTTCGCTCCTTCGCCATTCTCTTTTAGCCTGATTGGCGGTCGATGTTTCTCCCTCTGAGGGATGAGAACCCGACCCGCCGTTTTCCCTTCATTACGATCCTGATCATCGGCCTCAACACGGCCTTCTTCCTTTATTAAGCGTCGGGCCTGGCTGAATTGACAATTTTGCCGATATCCTGTATTTTATGGCATCATTCAGGCGTAGTTTTTACCCTGTATATTTAGATTCTGAGGAACAGCGCGATGAAAACTTTTGTCCCCAAAAAGGATGAAGTCGAGAAGAAATGGTGGCTGGTGAACGCCGAAGGAAAAGTCCTGGGACGCCTGGCCACGGAAGTGGCCACCCTGCTGCGCGGCAAGAAAAAACCGCAGTTTGCCTATTTTTGTGATACCGGCGACTTCGTCATCGTGATCAATGCCGAGAAAATCACCGTCACGGGCAAAAAGCAGGAGGACAAAATCTATTACACCCATTCGCAATATCCGGGCGGACTGAAGAGCAAGACGCTCGGGGGTCTCCTGCAGGACAAGCCGGAGGAGGTCATCCGCCGGGCCGTCCGGGGGATGATCCCGAAGAACAAGCTCGGCCGTCAGGTCTTCAAGAAGCTGAAGGTCTATCGCGGCTCCAATCACCCGCACCAGGCCCAGAGCCCGCAGGAATACCAGTTTTAGGAGGAACTTTGAGTCTAACCCAGTATTACGGAACAGGAAAGAGAAAAACGTCGGTGGCCAGGGTCTTTCTTCGCTCCGGGAAAGGGGATGTGACCTTGTTTGTCAACCAGAAGCCCCGCCCGTTTGCCGACTATTTCCATCTCGATTCGCATAAATACATCATCCGGCAGCCTCTTCTTCTCACCGACACGGAAAGCAAGTTCGATATTTTCCTGCGGGTCGGCGGAGGAGGCATGAAGGGCCAGGCCGAAGCCATCCGCCTGGGCATCGCCCGGGCTCTGGTGGAGTTCAACCGGGAGCTCAAACCGACGCTGAAGGATGCCGGCTTTCTGACGCGGGATTCCCGGATCAAAGAAAGAAAGAAATACGGGCTGCTGGGCGCGCGCAAGGCACCGCAGTATCACAAACGGTAGAGGGTAGGAGGCACAACGTTGGTTTCCGTAACGATGAAAGAGCTCTTGGAGGCGGGTGTTCATTTTGGGCACCAGACCAAGCGGTGGAATCCCAAGATGAAGGAGTATATTTTCGGCCAGCGCAACGGCATTTACATCATCGACCTGCAGAAGACGATCAAGATCTTCAAGGAAGCCCTGCAGTTCGTTAAGGGTGTGGCGGAGGAGGAAAAGGACATCCTTTTTGTGGGGACGAAAAAACAGGCCCAGGACATCGTCCGGGAGTCGGCCGGACGGTGCGAGTGCAGCTACGTCAACCAGCGCTGGCTGGGCGGGCTGCTGACGAATTTCGGCGTCGTCCGCGGCAGCGTCGATAAGCTGGTCGAGCTCGACGAGATGAAAGAGGACGGCCGCTGGGACCTGCTGACGAAAAAAGAGCAGTCCAAGATGGAAAAGCTTCACAAGAAGCTGTCCAAGAACCTGGGCGGGATCAGAAAAATGGCCAGCCTCCCGGGAGCGCTGTTCATCGTCGACTCCTCCAAGGAGGAGATCGCCATTTTTGAAGCCCAGAAGTTGGGGATTCCCATCGTCGCCGTCGTCGACACCAACGGAGACCCGGAAAAAGTCAATTATCCCATTCCCGGAAACGACGACGCGGTCCGGGCCATCGAGCTGTTCACCTCCAAGGTTGCCGAAGCGGTGATCGAAGGCAAGAAGAGCCGGCTGGAGAAAGATCTCCTGGCCGCCAAGAAGGCCGAGCCCGGAGCGGAGGCCGAAGGCCCCTCGCCCGAAGAGGATGAACCCGAGGTGGAGAAGATCTGAGGAGAACAGCCCAAGGAGAAGAAAGACATGGAAATCACTGCTGATAAAGTCAAGGAGCTCCGGCAGCGGACAGGCATCGGAGTCATGGAATGTAAGGAGGCCCTGCATGAATGCGCCGGCGACATCGAAAAAGCCATCGCCGTGCTGCGCAAAAAGGGCTATGCCCGGGCCCAGGAAAGAATGAGCCGGGAAGCCTCCCAGGGTATCGTTTATTCTTATATTCATCTCGACGGCAAGATCGGCGTCCTGGTCGAGGTCAATTGCGAATCGGATTTCGTGGCCCGTAACGAGGAATTCCGCGGCCTGGCGAAGAACATCGCCATGCAGATCGCCGCGTCCAGCCCCCGCTATGTCCAGTCGGCGGACATTCCGCCCGCGGAGCTCGAGCAGGAGAAGGAAATCATCCGGGGGCAGCTGAAAGACATTAACAAGCCGCCGCAGATTATCGAGAGGATCGTCGAGGGGAAGCTCAAGAAATTTTTTGAGGAAGTCTGCCTCCAGGACCAGCCCTACATCAAGGATGACAAGATGTCGGTCCAGCAGCTCATTTCCTCCCACATCGCCAAATTCGGGGAAAATATCAAAGTCAGACGTTTCGCCCGGTTCGAACTGGGCAAGAATTGACGAATAGACCGATGGCAAGCCCGAAGCCGGCTTACACGAGGATTCTTCTCAAGCTTTCCGGGGAAGCGCTGCTGGGGAATCGGCCCGCCGGTATAGATTTCGAGCGCACCAAGGCGATCGCCCAGGAGATCAAGGAAGTTCACGGGCTGGGGGTTCAGGTGGCCATCATGATCGGGGGCGGCAATATCTTCCGGGGGATCCGGGGGATGCAGGCGGGCATGGAACGGGCCGCGGCCGACCAGATGGGACTGCTGGCCACGGTCATTAACGGCATCGCCCTCCAGGAGGCCCTGGAGAAGGAAGGCGTCTTCACCCGCCACGTTTCGGCCATCGAAATCAAGGCCGTGGCCGAGCCGTTCATCCGCCGCCGGGTGATCAGACACTTGGAGAAAAACCGCATCGTCGTCTTCAGCGCCGGGATCGGGAGCCCCTATTTCACCACCGACACGGCTGCGGCCCTGCGCGCCCTGGAGATCCGGGCCCAGGTGATCCTGAAGGCGACGAAGGTGGACGGAGTCTACAGCGCCGACCCGATGATCGACCGGACGGCCAGGAAATTCGCGACCATCGGCTACCTGGATGTCATCCGCAAGAGGCTGAAGGTCATGGACTCGACCGCCATTTCCCTGTGCCGGGACAACGACGTGCCCATTATCGTCTTTAACCTAAACAAACGGGGCAATATCAAGCGGGTCGTCCTGGGGGAGAAGGTGGGGACTCTGGTCCACGGAAAGAGGGGAAAACATGGTTAAAGGTGTCTTGAAGGCGTTCGAAAACAAAATAAAGGTTTCCTCCGAGCACTTCCGCAAGGAGCTGAGCAGGCTGCGGACCGGCCGGGCCAACATCAGCATTTTCGAGGACATCAAGGTCGAATACTACGGGACGCTCACCCCGATCAACCAGCTGGCCTCGCTGGGCATCCCCGACCCGACCCTCATTACCGTCCAGCCCTGGGACCCCACTCTCCTCGAGCCGCTCGACAAGGCCATCCGCGCGGCCGACCTGGGGCTCAACCCGCTCAACGACGGCCGGACATTAAAGGTACCCATCCCGCCCCTCGACGAAGAACGACGCCGGGAGATCGCCAAGAAGATCCGGAAGATGCTGGAGGATGAAAAGACGGCCCTGCGCAACATGCGGCGCGAGAGCAAGGAACAGATCGAGCAGCTGGAAAAAGACAAGAAGATCACCGAGGACGATAAGTTCAACGGCCTGGAACAGCTGCAGAAGCTCCTCGACGAGTCCAGCAAGAGAATCGAAGAGGTCGCCGCGGTCAAGGAAAAAGAAATCCTCCAGGCCTGAGGATTCCCCCCTTATTGTTTCTTTTATCCGTTAAGCCTTCCTCTTGAACCAGTTCTCCGTCGTGCCGAACTTTGTCCGGATGACCGCGCCCCAGGAGATGAACCCCAGGAAGAACGAAACGAGGAATCCCAGGATGGGGATGAGCTTGATGAAGCTGATGACGATGAGGCCGATGATGACCGCGGCCAGCGGGGCCGGCGTCTTGTTCCTCATGGCCCGGCCGATGGTCTCCCCGAAGAAATAGAAGAGGACGATCTCCCCGAAGATCTTGATGACCATCCCGACGGCGATCAGAAAGAGCAGGAAGGGGATACCGATGAGGATCAAGGAGAGCAGGGCGAAGACGATGACCAGGCCTATAAAAAGGATCAGGGCGAGCGCGCCGATGCCGACCACGGGCCCGAACGATGTCCGGATCTGAGATGAGGCTACGGCAAGCTGGCGGGGGAAGAGCGAGGCGACCACCAGGGCGATGAAAAGCCAGATAAAGAAGGAAATAAGCTTCAGGATCAGGATCAGCGGGATAAACGGGAAGCCCATCCAGCCGCCCTTGAAGAGCCTGGAGAACACCTCGCCGCCCTTGAAATAGACGGTGTCGCCCGAGATCATGCATCCCGGTTCCTTGTCCAGCCTCCCGCCGATCGAGGCGACGTCGCCCTTGACGACAGCGCTGGAGCGAAGGGTGATGGCCGTGCCGAACCCGACGACTGAATCTCCGACCTCACCGCTCAGGATAACGCTTCCTCCGAAGACGATGATGCTTTCTTTCACCCGTCCCTCGACGACGACGTTTCCGCCGAAGGCGATGATATTGTCCTGAACCTCCTCCTTACCTACGTTGATGTCCTGGCTGAAACTGAGGCGGTCCCGGCCGGAGAGGGGGAGCAGTGTTGCGGCCAGGAACAGCGCCAGAAAGACAAACGCGGGCTTTTGTTTCATATCCTTTCTCCCAGGTGAAATTTCTTCCCCAGCAGATAAAAAAATGCGGCCAGGAAGGCGCAACTCGCGATCACGATAGCGGCCTGAGCCGCCGGGCTGACGACCGAGGCCAGCTGGAAGAGGGTTTTGGAGAGGGCCTGGCCGATCGGCCGCAGCGCCTTGCCCACGGCGGAGATGAGAGTGAAGGTCTTGGCCGCAAAGACGGCCGCGCTCTTCGCATACCCCCAGAGGGAATTATCGATGCCGCTGAGGAAAGAGAGAAGGTTCCTGCCGGAACGGAGGAACAGGATGAAGAGCAGGGAGGCGACCGATGACCCCGCCAACAGGATGATCAGCCAGGCCGGCAACAATTGCCTGGCCGGCGCGACCGCGGCCATCACCCGCTCGGTGAAATCGGCGGGGAACTCGAGCGGCGGCAGGCCGGAGAAGGCCTCGCCGAGGAGCCTTCGCTCTTCCACCGCCGCCCGGCAGCGCGGACAGCTGCTCAGGTGCCTCTCGGCCTGATCTCTTTGCTCGGGAGCAAGATCTCCCTCGAGATAGGCGTAGATAGCAGAAATTTTGAGGCAGCTCATGATGTCTCCTCGAGCAGCCGGCGGACCATCTCTTTGGCCTGAAAGACGCGGTTCTTGATCGTGCCGACGGGCATCTTCTTGATTTCTGCCATTTCTTCGTAGCTCAACCCGTTGACGTGTCTCCAGATAAAGAGCTCCCGGAGCAGCGCCGGGATTCGCTCCAGCGTTTCCTCTATCCGCCCCCGGACCTCGGACATCTCCAGGCGGCGGACGACCGACGGCCCGGGGTCGGGGATGTCGAACGTCAGGCTGTCCCATTCTTCGTTCAGCGGCACGTTGAGGGAATAGGTCGGAAGTTTTTTCTTCCTCCAGTGATCGATGACCAGGTTGGAGGCGATCCGGTACAGCCAGGTGGAGAACTTGAACCGGGGCTCGTAGGAACGCAGGGAGCCATAGGCTCTGACGAAGACATCCTGGGTGAAATCCAGGGCCAGCTCCCGCTCTCCGACCATGCGGCCGATGTAATTCAGGAGCGGCTGCTGATATTTCCGGACAATCATCTCGAAAGCCTTCCTGTCTCCTCGGAGGGTCCGTTTGACGAGCGCTTTGTCCTGGTCATCATTCATCGAGGACATCCTGTCCTCAAGGATTTATACGAAACGAGAGAAGAACGGTTTATTATCTATTTCTTCGGGGGAAGCTGGTCGTCGATGATCTCCGTTCCGGGCGGAACCGTGAGCTCAAAGGTCGCGGGGCCGAGACGGGGATTGGCCCGGATGGTGCGGAAGCGGAATTCCTGCCTGTTTCCCCCCAGGTCGAGAAACACGGCCTTCTCGATGAGCCAGGTGCTCCGGTCGATCTCGAGCAGGATGTGGCTGAACTCGCCCTCTTCTTTCGGGATCAGCTTCAGTTGCAGCGGGTCCTTCCGTTCAGAGGGAAAATCTCCGGCCTCGACCAGGTAATCGTCCTCGATCCGGGCCCGGCCGGTGAGAAGGGAGAATATCGCCGAGTCCTTCTCCTCGGGAGTCAGGGCGTAGCGGAGGAGCTGATTGTCTTCCGGGAAATAGGCCAGGGACAGCCCTTCCTTATAAATATAGACCTTGGGCTCGGGCTCGAGATACTCCCAGCGCATCCGCTCCGGCCGTTCGAAGTAGAATTTGCCTCTTTCCTCAAGTGGTGTGGCGATGGAAACGGGAAAATAGGCCTGGTCGAAATCGGCCTGGAGGGAGCGGAGCGAGGCGAATTTCTTCTCCAGGTTGCGGACCGCCTCCTGGGGCGAGATGGGGCTGGAGAGTGAGGGAATCAGCAGGAAACAGAGGACTGCCAGGACGACGAGAAATCGCAACAGCGGCGCGGGGCTCATTGTGGAGAGATTATATGCGAAATAGGTCCCGTTCTCAAATTGAGTTGACTTTTGCCGGACTTTTATTTTAGTATTTCGGCAGACAATGGTTTACCGAAAATCGGGCGTTTTTGCTATCGGCGTTTTTCTGTTCTTCCTCTTCGTCCTCCTGACCGTCAATTTTTTTCACACCGAAAAAAACCTCAATTCCAGTGAATCCTGTCCGGCTTGCCATTTTCAGCAGTCCTCCCTGTCCGTGGGGCCCGCCCTTCCCGTCCAATTGCCGCCGCTCTGCCTGATCGCCATCCTTCCCTATATGGATTTATCTCAGAAGACGCCGGTCTTCTCCATCAGCCTCGCTTCCCGGTCCCCGCCTCTGTCCTAAAGCCTCCTTCTTTCGTCTTCTTACCCTGAGCTTTCTGTCTTCTATTTCCGAGGAGGTGAGGAAAACATGAAAAGGCTGTCCTCGTGGATTTTCCTGGGCTGCGGCCTGGCCGGCTGGCTTTTAGGCCAGACACAGGCGTCCCGGGAAGCTGTGACCTTAGAACAGTGCATCTCTGTCGCCCTGAATCAAAACCCGCTTCTGCAGTCCTCCCAACAGTTCTATCAAGCCTCTCTGGCCCGCATCCAGCAGGCCAAAGCTCTCGCCCAGCCCAGCCTGGATCTGGATTCCGACCTGCAGCCGAGCCTGTTGAATTTCAAGGGCTCGGGCGAGTCCTACTTCGGCCTGAGCCAGGACCTGGATTTTCCGGGCAAAAGAAGTCTGCGGGGAAAGATCGCCACCCGGGAATCCAGTGAACTGCTGATGGATACTGAAGTCTTGAAGCTCGACCTCGTTTTCCAGGTCAAAGAGTCATTCTACGGCCTTCTTCTTGCCCAGGAGATCCTGAAGTACGCCGAGCAGGACCTGGAGCTGGCCCGGGATTTTCTCCAGAAGGCAGAAATCAAGTTCGAGGCGGGGGATGTCGCCCGGGTGGAAGTCCTCCGGGCGCGCGTGGAAGCGGCCAAGGCGGAGAACTCGGTCAAGGCCGCGGCCAACGATGTCAGGCTGGCCAAGGCCAGGCTGAATTTCCTCCTGGCCAGGAAGAAATATGAGCCCCTGGAAATCGCCGGTGAATTCAAAAGACGAAGCCCGGAATTCACGCTCGACGAACTCCAGGAGAAGGCCCTGACCGTGCGCCCGGAAATCAAGCGGATCGGGTTTACCCTGGACAAAGAAAGTCTGCGCAAAACCCTCGGCTATCTCGGCTATCTCCCGGACTTCAGCCTGGGGCTTTCCAGGCACCGGCTGGCCGGAGAACCAATGACCTGGGATTTTGCGCTCTCTGTTCGCCTCCCCGTCTTTTTCTGGCAGCCGCTGAAGGGGGAGATCGCTGAAGCGCAGGCCAATCTGCAGGCTTTCAGAAAAGAGCTGGAACATGTCTCGAACGCGATTGCCCTGGAAGTGGAAGAATCGTATTCCCTCGCTCTGATGGCCGGCCGCCAGATCGAACTTTTCGAGAAGGAGATCCTGGCCCAGGCGGAAGAGGCCTACAACATGTTCCTTTTCAGTTTCCAGGAGGGCGAGATCGGCGGCATCGAACTGATCGACGCCCGGCGCACCCTGATCGAGGCCAGAAAGTCCTACGCCGACGCCCTGAACAACTTCAACGTCGCCCTGGCGGCGCTGGCGAAATCCGTCGGCCAGGACTTGGAGGAATCCC
>CAZYWP010000059.1:0-18217 GCA_964651495.1 uncultured Eubacteriales bacterium
CCGAGGCCTTTAATCTCTACCTGCAGGGACGGCACTTTTGGTTCCAGCGGACCCTGGATGGAATTCATAAGGGTATGCAGTGCTTCCACCAGGCCATCGAAAAAGACCCGAGCTACGCTCTGGCCTATTCGGGCATCGCTGATTGCTACAGCAACCTGGGATTCTATTTCCTCGCTCCGCAAGAAGCATTTCCTAAAGCTCTGGCGGCAGCCCAGAGGGCCGTCGAGCTGGATGACAGCTTGGCCGAGGGGCATGCCTCCAGAGCCTTCATTAAAGAAATATACGAGTGGGACTGGGCAGGCGCGGAGCAAGAGTATAAACGGGCGATTGAGCTCAACCCTGAGTATGCCAATGCGCATCATTGGTACGCCCTCTATCTGGGCGCCATGGACCGCTGGGTGGAATCTATGGCCGAGGCCAAGAAGGCCGTCGACCTCGAGCCAATTTCCAGCCAATTTCACCTGGTTTTCGGGGTGACGCTTTATCAAACGCGCCTGTATGATCAAGCCGTTCAAGAATTCAACAATATCATCAAGAACGATCCCACCTTCTTCCCGCCTCATTTTTTTCTGGGCTGGTGGACCTACCCCGAGATGGGAAAATTCGAGGAAGCCTTGATCGAAGCCCAAAAAGCGATCGAGCTCACGCGGGGAGCAAGTATTGCCAGAGCTTCCCTGGGATACGCCTATGCGATGGCCGGGAATGCCGGAGAGGCCCAAAGGGTGCTTGGTGAGTTAGGGGAAATTTCGAAAAAGACGTATGTCTCTCCAGTGGCTGTGGCCGTGATCCACGCGCGCTTGGGCGAAAATGACAGGGCTTTTGAATACCTGGAAAAAGCCTTTGAAGTCAGAGATCACTGGATGCAATACTTAAGAGTGCTGCGCATGTTCCATCCCCTGCGTGAAGATCCCCGGTACAAGGCGCTCCTGGCAAAACTCAAGTTGTAGATTGCCAACCTGGGCTATTCACGAAATGAAGAAGAAAAAATTCCCTCTCCCTCGGACGGGAGAGGGTCGGGAAGAGGGTGATTATTAAAAGACACCCCCTCCCCTCTATCCCCTCCCGCAAGGGGAGGGGGTTGTTTTTTCGCATTATTTGCGAATAGCCCAGGCTAATCGATCTTCAGAGGCATAGACGGGCCGAAGAGCGAGAAGTCCGAGTCCTTGAGCAGCTTCTTGAACGCTTCGAGATCCTTCTGGTAGAAATCGTTGAACTTGCCGATGAACTCGGCGACTTTCGGCTTCACCTTGTCGTACCTGACCTGGGCGGCCTGTGAGACAGGCTCGATCCCGGCGCCCGAAATTCCCATCACCGCGCCCATGACCTGACTCTGGAGTCCTGATGATCGGTCCGCCATCCCCTGTTTGGCCGGGGTCGGGCTTAAGGCTTCGGTCAAGGCCTTGAGTTTCTTCTCCAGTTCGTCCGTCGCTTTACGCAGGTCATCCGCTTTCGGGTTCCGGCTCATCCGCAGGTTGTCCTTTACCGTCGTCAGGGACCTCTGCGTTTGTTGAAGCTGGCGGTTCGCCTGGGTGATGGCCCGGCTCAGTTTCTGCGCCTCTTTTCCTTTTTCATAATTCGCCTTCAGGACTGCGATGTCGATCTTGAGGCGTGGGTCGGTCTTGACTTCAAAATCCCGGCTGGCCTCCTGGTCTTCGTACTTGACCTTGACGGTGTACTTGCCGGGAAGCGCCATGGTGCCGCCTCCGCCCCGGCCGAAGAACATCATCGCTCCCCGTTCCTCTGTCTGCTGCTGCTCCTGCCCGGTTTGCTGTTCGGTTTCCCGGAAATTCCAGTAAACCCGGTTGAGGCCTTTGTTGTCGGGACCGCTGAGCTGGCTGACAAACTTGCCCTGGGCATCCAGGATCGTAACTGACACTCGGCCCGCCCGTCCGCCAAACCGGCCCATCATGCCGGGGGGGATCTGCCCGCCCATCATCCCGGCCATGCGGCCCATCGCGGCCGTATCGGGGACTCCCGCCGGTTGTTCCGTGGCTTCTTCGGGCTTCTTCTCGCTCGGTATCAGGTAGTAAGAGATGCAAGCTCCGGTCTGTTTATTTTCGCCGGAGAAGGCCGTGTCACCCGGGCTCATGTAGACGCTCATCCGGCCCGATTGGAATTCAAAACCATCGGCGACGCTGAACAGATGGAACTTCTTTTTTGTCACTTCGTCGGAAATCTCCCGCAGCGGAGTGATGTCGTCGATGACGTAAAGGGAGCGGCCGTGGGTGGCGATGATGAGGTCGTTCTCCCGGGGATGGATGGCCAGGTCGTAAACCGGGCAAGTCGGCAGCCCGTGGGTCCACTTCATCCAGCCCGCGCCGCCGTTGAAGCTCAGGAAAAGCCCGAACTCCGTTCCCATAAAAAGCAGATTCTTATTGACGATGTCTTCCTTGACCACAAAGCAGTAGCCGTCGATCTCCGGCGTCACCAGGCTCTTCCAGGTCTTGCCGTAATCTTTCGTGACGAAGGCATAAGGCGTGAAATTGGACCGGCGATGGTCATCGAAGACAACGTAGGCAGTCGCTTCATCGAAGTGGGAGGGCTCGATATGGGGGACGGCCGCGCCCGCCGGCGCCAACGGTTTCTTTCCCGTTGTTATGGCGGAAGAGACGAGCTCCCAGGTTTTCCCGGCGTCGCGGGTGAGCTGAACATTCCCGTCATCCGTGCCGACCCAGAGTAGTCCTTCCTTGAGCGGGCTGGGCGTGATGCTGAGGATCGTGCAGTAGTTTTCGGCGTTGGAGATGTCGAGCGTCAGGCCGCCGCTCTCGGACTGTTTCAGCTTCTCGGGGTCATTAGTCGTCAGGTCGGGGCTGATGATTTCCCAGGTGCGGCCCTTGTCCGAGCTGCGGTGGACGAACTGGCTGCCGAGGTATACCGTGGCCGGCTTGAAGGGGTCGACCGCGAACCCGGCGTTCCAGTTGTAGCGGTGCTTGACCTCGGATTCGGTCGGCACGATGGTGCGGCTCGTGCCGGTCGTGATATCGAAGTAGTAGAGATTCCCGCCCTGGGACATGCCGTAGCCGCAGTTCGGATTCTCAGGGTCCACGGCAGCATCAAACCCATCTCCACCCCCCACGCTGAGCCAATCATAGTTACCCATGGACCGGCCGCGGAGCGTATAGGCCGGGCCCCGCCATGTGCCGTTGTCCTGGAGGCCTCCGTAAACGTTGTAGGGAAACTCCATGTCATAGTTGACATGGTAAAACTGGCCGAGCGGCAGGTTGGCGACAAACCGCCAGCTCCGGCCGCGGTTGGAGCTGAGGACGACGCCGCCGTCGTTCCCGACCACCATCCGCTCACCGTCCGGGTGGATCCACATCGGGTGGAAGTCGGAATGGGCCTGCCCGAAACTGGTCAGGGAGCGGAAGGTCTTACCGCCGTCTTCGCTCACCGACATCTGGGTGGCCAGCATGTAAAGGAGGTTTTCGTTCTGCGGGTTCACCCAGATGCGGCTGTAGTAGAACGGACGGTTGTGGATGTTGTCCGTGTTGTTCACAACCTGCCAGTTCCACCCACCGTCGGTCGAGCGCAGGAGGACGCTCTTCTTGGTTTCGACCAGGGCGTAGACGGTCTCTGGATGAGATGGCGCAAAGGCCAGACCGCAGCGTCCGAGGTCGCCGGCCGGAAGCCCGTTCTTCTCGGTCAGCTTCTCCCATTTCTCGCCGCCGTCGGCCGTGATATAAACCCCGCTTCCGGGGCCGCCGGAGACAAAAAACCAAGGCCAGCGCCGGTGTTCCCACATGGAAACCAGAATCGTGTTGGGATTGGAGGGGTCCATGGCCATGTTGGCCGCGCCGGTTTTCTCGTTGACGTAGAGGACTTTTTTCCAGGTCTTGCCGCCGTCCGCGGTCTTGAACACACCGCGTTCGACGCTATCGCCCCAGGTGGCGCCCAGGGCGGCCACATAAACAACGTCCGGGTTGTCGGGGTGGAGCACAATGTCGGCGATCTTCTCGGTTTTCTCCAACCCCATCAGCTTCCAGGTCTTTCCGGCGTCAATGCTCAGATAGACGCCCCGGCCGACGCTCACGGAGTTACGCGGAGCGGCTTCGCCGGTTCCGACCCAGACGATGTTCGGGTTTTTCTGGAAGATGGCGATGGCGCCGATGGAAGCCACAGGCTGATCATCAAAAATGGGCGTCCAAGTCATGCCGCCGTCGGTGGACTTCCAGACGCCTCCGGCCGCGGCGCCGACATAAATGACGTCGGGGTCGGCGATCACGGCGTTGACGGCGCCGATCCGGCCGCTCATGTTGGCCGGGCCGATCGACCTCGCCTTCAGGCCGGCGAACACGTCCGGCTTGATCTGGGCTGACATAAAAGACGCATTCAGGATGAGAAAAAGAAAACTGAAAAATGCCAATAGTTTGGGTTGTTTAAAGACTCTCAAGCTGCCTCCTTTCTGAGAGCGTTTGGCCGATAGACTTCGGCCTTTTCAAGCTTTAGACGCGCTGAATTCGCTTTTTCTTCCCAATTTTTTGCAGGGTGCCTCCGGTGTCATTTCTCCAGAATCTTCATCACTCCGGCCTTCTCAAACGCCCTGAAATAGAGTTCGAGCGCTTCGATGGCGATCGGCGCGTATTCCGCGGCGACCGCGTCGCGGATTTCCAGGAGCGAGCGTTTGCCGTTGGCGTAGGAGGCTGCCGCATCCGGGATCCCGAACAACCTCAGCTCGCTCTCCCCTTGGGTCCGGAGACGCTGGGTGGTTTCCTCCAAGGCCGCCGTAATTTTTTGAATCTGGGCCGTCGAATCCTTGGCCAGCGTCCGGGTGACGTAGCTCAGGTTGAACAGTTCCTTTCCTTTATTCGGAGAAGGGATTATTCGCGCTGCCCGCCGCTCCGCCTCCGTTAGAGATCGTGGCGCCCTTGCGGAGTTCAGCTCGACGGCTCTCAGCATGGCGACTTCATCTACTTTCTTCCGCGATGCCGCCTCATCGCTGTTGAGCAAAGACATCGTCCTTTCCACTTCGCTTCGTGCCCGAGCTGTCCTGGCAAACACCGCGGCAGAACCTATGGCGGCGCGCTCCCGGCGGTAAACATGGGCCATCAGATTCCCGGCTAATCGGTCGGCTTCACCAAAATTGTCCATATGGGCAATCAGCAGCGATTTAATCGCAGAGAACTCGCTGCCTGCGATTCGCCTCCTCCCATAGATCAGCGACAGACGGGCGAGGTCCTGCGCTTGTTCATCATCAGCATAAGCGAGCGTTGTGATCGCAGCCAGCCCGATGACCACGGCCCGATGGAGCTGCGTCGGGTCGACCTTGTCGGGCGTATCCTCGCTGGAATGATAAAAATTGTCCGGCCAGGAGCCCAATGTGGCCGCTCCGATTTTCAAGTTGTTGAATAACTCGTGATCGGTGCCGGTGGTATAGGGGGCCATCCGGCAGGCCAGGCGGTTGCGCGAGCCCATGATAGACCCGATGTACAGATCCATCTGGGGCGGATACCGCTCGCTGTTGTAGTAGTTGGCAAAATCCACGATCGACTCCAGGAGCGCGTTCAGGAAGGAGGGGTTGGAATCGGAAGTGTAATTCAGGCTGAGCAAGGAGTTTGTCTTCACGACGTTCTCGCCGACCATATCGAAGTTGAGGTTGGCCAGCCGTTTGACGGGGTCGTTGACGTGGACCGACAGCCAGGCATAAGTGCCATTATACTCCGGAACCCACATGAACCGGATCGTTCTCAGGGGCGGCGGCAGCTCCTTGGTTTCGATCAACCCGCGCATTGTCCGGGCCATCTCGAGAATCGCGGCGCTGCCCGAAGCGTTGTCGTTGGCGCCGGGCTTGTAGTGATCCAGATGGGCCGTGATGACGATCTCCTCGTTGGGATAGGTCGAGCCCGGGATGAGGCCGGTGACGACCTCGAGGTTGCCGGGCACGAGCTCGGCATCGACGACCGCGTGGACGCGTATTGCTTTGCCCTGGCGCATGATGGCGCGGAGATCTTGAGCCCGGCGGGCGGAAATGGCAAAGGCGAAGTGCCCCGGGCCGTGGGCTTCTTTCCCGGGAACCCGTTGCCATCCCACCTGGTCGGGAAAATCACCTGGCCGGCGGTTGAGATGGTCAAAATCTGGCACCGACCAGGATGAAACGATGCCAGCGGCACCCTCCCTGGTTACAGCCCGCTCATAGACCACCAGAGGATTGCCAGTGGTGAGGACGATCTTGCCTTTGACGCCCTCGGCGTAATCACCGTCCGCGGTCCCCGCGCCGATGTCCACGAGTTCAGCCTCGACATCCGCACTCGTGCTGGCCACAGCCAGAGACATCGGCAGGTCGTCGTAGGACGCAAGCTTCACCTGGAATGGGGAGGTTAGCCACAGTTCGCCTTTTTTCACCTTCCATTGAGGAGGAGTGCGCCGGCCGAAATACTCAATCTTCCCGTCCGAGGGAAAGCGCTCGATGGCGACCTGCTCCAGACCGAAATCTTTGGCCTTTTGACTGACCCATTCTGCCGCGCGCGAGTAGCCTTCGCTCACCTGATTGCGATCCCAGAGAGCGAGTTGCGAAACATAATCATGCGCCCGATCGCCGGAGCTCGCCTGAATGAGCCGGACGATGACGCCGTCCTTCAGCAGAAGGCCGGTTCGAGGGCTGAGCGGTCCAATGGGTGAGGAGGGTTCCTGTTGCGCCTCCCCCTGCCATGTCGCCAGGAAAACAAAAAGGCCGCACCATAAAACGATTGCAGAACGAGACAAGCGATTAGCCTTCGGAGACGGAATTTTCATGATATGCTCCTTGTCTCACCCAATATCCCCTTTTCCATCGCCACAAATCATAACTTGAAGGGATAATCGTGTCCTTTTCTGCTTCGCCGGCCGAATAATCGTTCAAGTGCTAATTCTGGCTCACCCCATCAGCAGGGATCATAAAATGTGATTCATTGGGATGTCAAGCTGAGCTCAAGGAGTCCGTCCCCTTTTATTTTTTATCCACCTACGCTGCTGTTGGCCGCCATTCCATGGCGAGTTTTCGACCGGAAGCCGCGCAGTCCCTCAGGTAGAGATTAATCAGAGTCTGATACGGAATGCCAACCTCTTGAGCAAGCTTTTTGAAGTATCTTACCGTTTCCTCATCAAGACGAATGGTCACCGGTTTCTTGAGAATTCCCGCGTAGGGGTTTTTCGTCGCTTTTGAAAAATTGTATTGCTTTCTCATTTTTTCCACCTGTCCCAATATCGTCTTTGTTCTGATCGAGTCGCCCTGCGGGCCGAGATAATTCTTATAATAAAATCGCTCTTTTGATAGCAATGACAGACAACCAAAATCCGGAGCCTGAGGCTCATACCAAGCAGGACGAATCGGTTTTCTCTGACAGAATGATCTGGGTCATGAATCAATAGAGCGTTCTCATCTGTAAACACGGTCTGGGCCTCTTCAAAAGAAACCCCGTGTTTCTTCTTATTTGAAATATTCTTTTTCGCGTCCCACTCAAATTTGAGGTCAGCCATATTTACAGTGTAAATATATCATCCAGATTTGTCAAGAGTCTTTTTTTTCGCTGCAGTTACGAGGCCGGGACCGGACCGACCGGCCCCGCACGGGCGGCCGCGGGGACGTCTGCTTCTATTCTTTAGCCGCGCAGTTTTTTGAGCTCTTCCTTGAGCGGCGGTATGACCTGAAAAAGATCGCCGACCACGCCGAAAATGGGATGAACCCCCAATAAGGCCCAACTCGGCGGCCTCAACGAGAGCCGCTCCAGGGAGAGAAGCGGCCGAATGATTCGCGCCTGACCGGACATGCCCCGTTGCGAGGGCATGGGGCGCCATCCGCAAATCCAGACTCCGGTCCTATTGCTTGACCAGTTCGACCCGGCGGTTCTTGGCCCGGCCTTCCTCGGTGTCGTTGGATGCAACGGGCGCAAACGGGCCGCACCCGGAGGCCCTCAGACGGGCAGGGGCGATGCCGTGGTCGCGGACGAGCGCCTGGAGGACGGCCTCGGCCCGGTCCTGGGAGAGCTTGATGTTGCTGTCCACGCCGCCCACGGTGTCCGTGTGGCCCACCACAAAGACCTTGAGGCTCGGGTCGGCTGTCAGGAGCTTGGCGATCTCTCCGATGGCCTGGGCTGACTCGGGCTTGATGGTGGACTTCCCGGTGTCGAAATTGATGCCGTAGACCGCGGCGTGCCCCGTGGCCCTGATGTCGTTGCCCAAGGCTGCCGCGTCCGCCACGATGTACTGCTCCATCGTTTTCTTCTCGACGATCCGTAACCAGATCTTCCCGTTCCCCTTCTCGATCTGCACCCACGCTTCCTGGCCGGCCTTGACGATCTTCCCGTTCACCCACCGCTCCGGCACACTCTGGAGGATGGAGCCCCCCGCCTTCTGGATGGCGTTCTCGTAGTTCCGAACAATGGCGAGACCGTTCGGTTCGCTGGTCCGTTGTCCGGTGAAAGCGTAGGTGATGAAGGTGAATTTGCCTTCGACCGGGGTCTTTGGGCCCTTCGTCGCGAAGAATTCGTAGACCCCGAAATCCTCGACCTTGCAGGTCTCGATGCGGTATTCGGGCATGCGCGTGGGGAACAGCGGGTGGTCCTTGCAGTCTTTGCTGTCCGGTTGCTGGGCGGCGACGCCTATCGCCAGCAAGAATAACAACGCGCTCATCCAAACGATCAATGCCTTTTTCATGGTCTATCTCCTCTCTCTTCCCTTATATTGGCGGGCCGTACGTCACTTGCCCTTCTTTAACTGGCTGAAGTCGGCCTTGACCCGGTTGCACAGTATGGGAAATGTCCGCTCCGGGCGCTTTATCAATCGTGATAGTCACGCGCGAATAATATCGCTAGAATACGCGGGGTCCAGATATCTGCCCCGGGGCTCATATTTTCGTCAATGCTTCGCGCATCAGCTTTTCGGCGGCAGTTTTCTGCGCGGCCTCGGTGGCGCCTGGCACCAGCATGGTGATGAGCAGATACTTGGAGCCCTTGAAAGTGTTGAGCTGCAGCATGCCGTAGCCTGGACTGGAGAAAAACGAGCGGTCGCCGATGCCCGGGGCGTCTGAAACGGCGATCTTCATTTTTTTCAGTTCCGCTATCATCTTGTCGGCGGTTTCGCCGGGCCCGACCGCCTTGACCAGAATGCTGAATACGCCGTAGTCGCCGATCACATATTGGCAGGAGGCCCCCACTGCCGGGTTGGCGTTGGCGTTCGGCTTGCCGTCGCCGACGTTCTGGCCGACAGCGGCTTGGATCTGGGCCTTGGTCAGCAGGGTGCAGGCGTCGATTTTCTGGGCGCCCTGGGCGGCGACCACGCCGGTGAAACAGAAAACTACCGCCATTGCAATCAGAACTGTTCGTGTCATGCGGATCGGTAGGTTCATTTGCATCCTCCCAAGGACTAATAGAATTTTTTTTTCGAAATATAGGAACTTGGTTTTTCCGAGCGAGCTAAACCGCTTTTGGCGATGAATCTTCCCGCCTCGATAAGCCGGAAGTATATCTCCGGCCTGTTGGCCCTGTCAATAGCCTGTACGGGGTCAGGACTTCCATAACACCGTCGACTTCTAGTTTCTTTTCTAGTGTCGATAATACTCATAAGGCGTCTGATATTCCAAGGCCTGGCCGGGTACGACGGATGCGAGTTGGACCTTGCCGATCTGTGATCGGGATGCCCCGGGCGAGGCCGGCTATTCCGTGATCGTGGCCTCCCAGGTTCCGCCGTCCTTGCTGCAGGAGATCAGGGCGAAGTAGATGCCGGGCTGCTGCCGCGTTACCCCGTCCTGGGACTGGATATTTCCGTTGTAAACGTTCTGGTCTCTCACCCACATCTCGCCCGTTTCCGCATCGTAGAGCTGGCCCGTCGCAAGCGGCATGCCGCCTTTGATGTTGGCGTCCACCGGGGCGGTGTATTTGACACGGAGCATCACATAGTTTCCCGCGGTTCTTACGAGGGGCGTCAGGGTGTATCCCTTGCCGCCGGTCACCGTCAGGGGAGCCGGCTGCGCCGTATCAAGGGCGGGCGGCTTGATGAATTCGATCGTGTAGGTGCCGGCCGACTTGACGGTGAAGGTGAACTCCTTGGACGGCTGGCCCTCTTTCTCGGTGGGAAAAATCCGCATGACCTCGTCTCCCTTGGCCGCGAACACGACGTCCTTTTCAACCTCGGTGCCGCCCAAAATCTTTTTGTAGGACATCTGGAGCATGGAGTACTCTTCCGTCGATTCGTACTTCGCCTTCAAGATGTAATACGGTTGGTCGAAGGTGATCGGTCCGACTTGGCCGCTCCCGGAGCCATTGACCACGATCGACGTTCCGGTGTTCGTGATCGCCGACTGGTCCGCGACCTTGGCAGGTGCAGTCTCTGCCTCCTTTTCGGTCGCGGCCGGCGCGCCCGAAGCTGTGGCCTCAGGTGCCATTGCGCTTCCCTCTCCCTGCGTGGTCTTGTTACCGCCCTTGCCGCAGCCGCTTGCCAATAGGACACATGCCAACACAAACGCTACGCCATACTTCACGTTCATTATGAAACCTCCTGTTGTATATGTCGGGTCTTCCGGAAACGACCGCGCCCGACTCCGCGGGTCCCTGATTCAGCCCGCCACCCCGCAGTGCACCAACAAGGAGAATTCCTGCGGGTATCGCTTTAATTCCTCATTTTCAGCCACGAGGCCTGGAACCGAAACTTCAAGTAGCGGAGTGATGATATCGCTGGCACAGGGCGAAGTCAAGAGCAGCAAAAGATTGTCAACGCAACATGAATCTGTCCTATTTTTAGCAACATGAATCTGTCCTATTTTCACCTAAGGCCCTGAACAACGGGGCCACGCTTCCAGGGATGAGTCGGTAGAAACGGCCGCGGGGCCAGAAGAGCCCGCAATCCGAAAGACCTCTCCTCCCGGTCAAGGAGAGAATCACGAAAAATATTCAGTGGAGGCCTTAGCGGCCATCAAGACTTCCTGAAAAGCAAGAGGCCGGAGTACCGGATCGTGACCTGCCCTTTGTCGGGAATATGGGAGGTCACCCGGGCGATGAACTCCAGATAATCCAGTTGGCCAGGTATTGGCGTTAGGTTTCTGACAACTATGTCATTTTCTGCAGCAGTAGGGCGTTAAACAACAACTTGTAAGCCGCCTGAGTGGAAGCCCGAAACAGCGGACTAAATCCAAACAGGATGATTTGCCCCTTGCCTTTCCTCAGCCAGGCCAAGTTTGTTTTATCCCCGACCGTTTCCTGTTTCTCGCAGTAGCCGCTCAGCAAGATATTCTTTTCCGGAAATTTGCCGATGACGCGGCGGTCCATATCGAAGATGGGGATGGAAATGGTGAAAACGGGCTTTCCGTTGAAAATCACGCCGATCTCCCGGGGCAGGCCCAGCGTCAGCGGATGATCTTCCAGCAGCAGTATTTTCATCAGAGAGCTGGGGCAGTACAACCCGGATTTCTGTATCCTTTCTGAAATGTCCTGAACCGGCAACTGGAACTCCTCTTTTTCCTCCTTGCCGCGCGCGATTTCCAGTTTTCCCATGAATAGTGAAGTGGAAGCGCCCCAGGAAATAATCATCCCCCCGTTATCCAGGAAAGCCATCAGTTTTTCCATTCCTTTTTTGCCGATGCCTTTGGTGTAGTCGGGGCGGATAATCGGCAACATAATATTCGTCCGTGGCTTTGTATTTACCTTCCAGGAGAATGGATTTATCTGCATCTGGAAAAATAACTAAATCAAATGGGGATTTCTTCTCCTGATAAATTTTCCTTATTGTCCAATCTTTCAACTTTTAGACCTTGCTTAAGAGCTTGAAAAGAAGCCTTATGTGGAAATCCTGTGGCAAGTACCCCACGGGCCGGCGGGAATCTGCGATGGAGGCAATCCGCTGAAAGCCGAGCGTCGGGATGATTGAATCTGTCGGGCGGGCGCGGCCAGCGGCCATCTGCAGCGATCGGCCGACGCGTCCGTGCCGCCGAAAAGGGCGTTCCCCCGACCTGCCTTTCTCAAAGCCGTCCTTGGGGACGGAAGAAAAGACAACCCTCTCCTTTTTCGCCGGTCACAGGGTCGGTCAGGGTGATCGTGATAACGGAATATTCCTTCTCTGTCTTCTTTTCCGGGAGCGAAACCTGGATGAAGTAGCCGAACATGGATTGATGGAGGCCCGACGCTTCGCGGACCTTATTCAGCTCAAGGACGTTCACATTCTGCCCGTCGATGCTGACCATGATGTCCTTCTTGCCCAGCTCCGGAGCAATGTCCATGACCGGAAGCTTGCGAAAATTTTCCATGCCTCCGGCTTCCGTGACCTTTTTCACAACGGCGGACAGGCTCATCGGCCTGAAGTAAATCTGGTAAGATGGATACGCTCCTTGAGGGCGCCAGGCATTGATCGCGTAGACCTCGAGCCGGTCAAAACGTGGATTGATTTCGAGGTCCCGATCCGCCGGCACATTCCAAGC
Organism: uncultured Eubacteriales bacterium; assembly: GCA_964651495.1. Taxonomy (GTDB): domain Bacteria; phylum Acidobacteriota; class Aminicenantia; order Aminicenantales; family UBA8522; genus CAZNVB01. Next base: position 12,380 of record CAZYWP010000059.1, read on the forward strand.
CCAATATTCGAGGGATTGAACCTGGTAGCCTTTGACGGCCGTAAGGGCCATATACTGTCCTTTCGGAATGACGAGAGAATAGCGGCCATCCGGGCCTGAGTTTGTCGTCGCCACGTTGCTGAAGCGCGCGTCCTTGAGCTCAACCGTTGCCTCCTCGATCGCTTGACCTTTGAAATCGGTCACTCGCCCGAAAATCTTGACCGTCTGGGTTTCTTCCGATTTCTGAGCAACAGCGGGAAAGAATCCTGTCACAATAATGATAAGAAGGACCATCATGACGTTGCTGACTCTTTTCATTCTTCTTCTCCTGAAAGTCACCCGGGACAATCCCAAGATATCATCCTCAGGCCATTCCGAAATTTAAAGGCATCAGCTCTAAGACGGCAGAACTTTCTATTCTCCCAAGATTCCATAGAAACGCTAATTTTTGATGAGGAAATCATCAGCATTGTGTAAATTCTCCGGGCCCGCCTTTTCATCTCATCGAACACGTAGGAACATTCTGCGGCAAAACCATCTCCGGCCTACGGGAGTTTGCGATTGATGTATTCCGTGTAATCCTTGGTGACCGGCTGATACTCCTCGTTCATCAGGGGCGATGAGATCATGAAATCGGCGGTCGACCGGTTGCAGGCGATCGGGATATTGTAAAGAACAGCGATCCTGAGGAGGGCCTTGACGTCGACGTCGTGGGGAAAGGGCTCCATGGGGTCCCAGAAGAAAATGACAAAGTCGATTTTGCTGTCGGCGATCATTCCGCCGAGCTGCTGGTCGCCTCCCAGGGGACCGGACTTGAGCTTCTTCATCTTCATCGCCTCGAGCGGGATCCGGTCCTCCTCGAATTTCCGCCGGACGGTTTCCTCGACGAGCCGGCCCGTCGTTCCCGTGCAAACCAGATTGTGGCGAACGATCGTCCGGTAGTTGTACTCGACCCATTCCTTCAAATCGCGTTTTCGGTTGTCGTGGGCCACGAGGGCGATGCGCTTGATCTTGTCCATGTTGGTAGTTCTCCTGAAGGTTCCTCACGTCCGTTGCGGAGCCGTCTGAGGCCTGCAATTATACTCAAAACGAAAACAGTCTGCAAAACCTGCCGCGAATTCAGCAGCAAAGATGAATCGGTCCACGATGCCCGCAGAAATGTTTCTTAACGATGCCTTAAAGATTTCTTAATCAAGACTGAACTTTAATATGATAGAGGTGCACCGATCGATGCGTTGCGGCGAGGGATCGTTGCACGAGATTTCGTTCAGGAGGTGTCCGTTGAATTGAAAAATCGTCATGGTCATCGCGGCCGGCTTGATCCTTGGCTCCCTCGCGGTGGGTCAGAACCCACCGGAGAAAAAGCCTCAGGCGCCCATCGGTCAGCCCGCCAACGAGCTGGCTGATGCCTTGGCCCAGCGTTTGAGCAATGATCTTCATGTGAAGACGGTCGTTGGCGAGCCCGTGAAAGTCGGCTCGGTCACTCTGATGCCGATTATGATGATGGATATCAGCTTCGGGGGTGGAGGCATGACCGTTCCGGGCAGTCCGGCGGCATGGGCGGGAAGACCGTCCCGCTCGGAATCCTGATCGTCGAGGGCGATGACGTTCGCGCGGAACTATTCCCGGGACAAGAAGAAAAACCCACTTTTCTCCAAGAGATCATCCAGGCCATCCGGGACAGGGAGTTTGTGTTCATGGGGAACGGCTTGAACATCGGAGGGACAGCCGGGACGATTCAGGACCTGGCTCCGCGTGTGGGTTATAAGAATTTCGTTTTCTGCTGCGCTGGCTGACTGGGCGACTTCGGCTCGACTTCCCCATCACTCATCGATGGGAATAGTAAAACAAGACTCAAAAATATGTCAAGGACGGCATGAGGGTGTGGGGATATCTGCTTGCGGCCCTCCAGGCGAGAAAACGTCAACCGGTGTTGACGCCCGGTGGAGGGAAATGGAAACGGTTATGTTATTTTCTGCAGCAGCAGGGCGTTAAAAAGCAGCTTATAGGCCGCCTGAGTGGAAGCCCGAAACAGCGGACTAAACCCAAACAGGACGATTTGTCCCTTGCCTTTCTTCAGCCAGACCATGTTAGTTTTATCCCCGACCAGTTCCGGTTTTTCGCAATAGCCGCTGAGCAAGATATTCTTCTCTGGAAATTTGCCGATGACGCGGCGGTCCATATCAAAGATAGGAATGGAAGTGGTAAATATGGGCTTCCCGTTGTAAATCACGCCGATCTCCCGGGGCAAGTCCAGCGTCAGCGGATGATCTTCCAATAGCAGTATCTTCATCAGGGAACTGGGACAGTACAACCCGGATTTCTGTATCCGTTCGGAAATATCCTGAACCGGCAACTGGAATTAAGGATTATTAAAAGTATTGCTCAGGGTCTGGAGGGCCAAGCGACAAAGATCACCCATGAGGCGCCGCTTGTATTTGAAGAAGGGCCTGAGCATCTTGGGGATAGTGAAGACGAATTGGCGGTGGGGGACATCCAGAAAGTGCCCCTACCGATTCTCTATGCGCTGCCGAACCTAATATCTCATAGGCTTCAAATCCCCGAGCAGTCTCGAAAAGGCAACGGCGCGGACGCCCTCGGTCAAGGGGAAGGTCTGTTCTCCCGCATGGATGACGTCCAGCATCTTCAATTTCAGGTCATGGAGCGCATTGCGCATCGACGGAGTGAGCCGGGGGGAACTCGTCCTCTTGATTTCGAATCCGAGGCGTAATCGACCGCGGACGACGAGGAGGTCCAATTCGCCTCCAGCGTGGGTGCCCCAAAAGTAGCATTCATCGGGCTTTGCGCCGATCTGCCGGATCAACTGACCCATGACGAACCCCTCCCACGATGCTCCGAGTTTCGGATGTCTTTCAAGATCCCGCAGGTGGGTGATGTTGAGGAGGGTGTGGAGGATTCCGGTATCCGCGAGATAGACTTTCGGCGACTTGACCTGCCGCTTACCGATGTTTTCGTGCCACGGTTGAAGCTCAGTGATGACCAGCGCCGAGGCCAGCACGTCGAGATAGTTCCGGACGGTCGTGTCCGCGACGCCGAATGAGCGGGCGAATTCCGAGGAGTTCCAGATCTGGCCATGATAGTGGGCCAGCATGGCCCAAAAACGGTGCAGCGTCGTCGATCGGATGCTGACGCCGAGCTGGGGCAGATCCCGCTCCAGGAATGTCCGAATAAAGCCGCTGCGCCATTCATGGCTCGCGGCGGAAGTGCGCGCCAGATAGGACTTGGGAAATCCTCCTCTCAGCCATAACCGCTCTCGGTTCATGACCCCTACTTCATCAAGGGCCAAACCCTTCAGCTCGTGATAAAAGATCCGGCCCGCCAGAGTCTCGGACCCTTGGCGGAGCAAGTCAGGCGAGGCGCTTCCCAGAACGAGAAAACGGGCAGGGAGGCGGGGTCTGTCGACCAGGACCCTCAGCACGGGAAAGAGACCCGGCAACCGCTGAATCTCATCGATGACGATAAGGCCCTTGAGCGCTTTGAGGACGAGCATCGGATCAGCGAGGCGGGCTTCGTCTTCGGGATTCTCGAGGTCGAAGTAGTGGGCGGGCCCCCGCATTTGGGCCACGAACGAGCGGGCCAGCGTGGTCTTCCCCACCTGCCGCGCGCCGATGATGCCGACGACGGGATTCCCGGCGATGAGCCTCCGGACCGTGTTGATTTCTCTCGGGCGGTCTATCATGGCCATAGAATACCTTGAAATATCGGTCGCGTCAACCGAAATATCAATATATGATTAGGGGATATGTCACAAGGGAAATGATTATGCCTCAAAATGCTCCCACTCGTGCTTCAGGTTTGATCATAGGATTCTCCTTTTGCCGCGGCGGGATGAATAGCCGTTCCATGCGATAAATATTCCCTCCTGATGATGATGGAAAACTACCGCCGGCCGGGCGGCGCCGTCAATAGCCCCGTAAATCGGCGCCCGAAGAGCTGGCGGGGGCTTGTCCGCGACAAATGTGAGCTTCAGATGGTTGATGATGCGGTTGCAGACTTGGCCGTGCTTTTCATCGAGGGAGAGGCGTTCCAGAGAGAGCACCGGCCGGATCATGTATATTCCCACCGCCTCGGCCTCTTTCTTGGTCTTGGCCCGGACCCGGCTATGGACTGAGAAGCCGGTGTGCCGCCAGGATAGATTGCATTCCGCCCATTCGGGGCTGACCCGAAAGAGCGGGAAGAGCCCCGGCTCGAAGGGGCGGATCAGGCGAGAAAACGTCAACCGGTGTTAACGCCCGGTGGTGGGGAATGGAAACGGTTATGTCATTTTCTGCAGCAGCAGGGCGTTGAACAGCAACTTATAAGCCGCCTGGGTGGATGCCCGAAAGATCGGACTGAATCCGAACAGGACAACCTGCCCCTTCCCTTTCTTCAGCCAAACCATGTTTGTTTTATCCCCGAGCGTTTCCTGTTTCTCGCAATAGCCGCTCATCAGGATATTTTTCTCCGGGAATTTGGCGATGACGCGGCGGTCCATGTCGAAGATGGGGATGGACGTGGTGAAAACAGGGTTCCCGTTGAAAATCACGCCTATCTCCCCGGGCAGGCCCAGGGTCAGGGGATGATCCTCGAGAAGCAGGATTTTCATCAGGGAGCTGGGACAGTACAACCCGGATTTCTGTAGGCTTTCGGAGATATCCTTGACCGGCAACTGGAATTCCTCCTTATCCTCCTTGCCCCGCACGATTTCCAGCTTCCCGATGAACAGAGGGGTGGAACCGCCCCAGGAAATAATCGTCCCCCCGTTATCCAGAAAAGCCATCAGCTTTTCCATTCCGGTCTTTCCGATGCCCTTTGTGTAGTCGGGCGGGTAATCGGCCAAATAATATTCCTCCCTGGCTTTGTATTTGCCCTCCATCAAAATGGATTTCTCCGCGTCGGGGAAAACAACTATATCGAAATTTTTAGCCAGATCGGTCTTTTCAAAATCCCCGGGGCGCAGAACCGCAAAAGGGATCGCATAGGAATCCAACACAAACCTGGTCCAGCCGGAGTCCATGTCGTGAAAATAAGTTTCCACCAGGGCGATCCGCGGCATTTTGAGCGGCGTACTCTTAAAGTCCGAGGATTCAGTCAAGATCACCGGGGCAACAGTCAGTGCTTCAAGGATGGGCCTCAATCGGGGATCATGGCGGATCAGAAAACTGCCTTTGGGGATTTCTTCTCCTGATAGATTTTCCTTCTTATCTAGCCTCTCAACGGGCAAGCCCTGCTTTAGAGCCTGAAAAGCGGCTTTAAAACTCTCATTGTTGTTGACATCGAGAATCGCCGCCCGAAAATCGGCCGGGATATCTTTCTTCAGGGTGAAATCCTGATTGATTTCCAGGAGAAGGCTCTCCAAATCCTCCGAGCGGGTGTTGATTTCGAGCGTCTTGATCCCGCGATGCAACGGCAAAGACCAGCTGGTGATGTCGTAGGGCTTGATCACTTCGCCGCCCGGCGTGTAATGCCGCACCGGATACTCCTGTTTTTCCATCACCTCCTTGATGAAGGGGCGGAACGGCTGGGCTAATGGAACAACAAAATCCCCAGCCTGGATATTCTTGCCTTCGAGCCCCGCCGCTTTGGAGAGCCGATGGACTCTGACACCGTGCTCCCGGAGCAGGTTCACCAGGCCAACCAGTTCGCTTTGATCGCGTTGGGCTTGCGGCAGGACATAATAAAACGGCGGCTGGGTCATTCCTTTTTTCACCTCTCTGCGGCAGAGGTCGTTTTGGAACTCGAGGATTTGCCGGCGATAGAGCGACCCGGTTTTGAGCATCGACATGGTGGAAGCGATCTCATATTCGACCATATCGCCGAGCCGCCACCAGCCGCCCGGCCAGGGAAACGGCATGTTGA
>CAZYWP010000060.1:0-18088 GCA_964651495.1 uncultured Eubacteriales bacterium
ACATCCGCGAAAAACTTGAGGAGATCGAAAGGGCAATCCTTGCTCCCCAGGCCACGCTCAGCTCCGAGTCCGAAGGACGGGCCCGGCCGGAAAACCCGCATCCGTTGAGGACGGCTTTTCAGAGAGACCGGGACCGGATCATCCACTCCAAGTCCTTCCGCCGCCTCAAGCACAAGACCCAGGTTTTTCTGGCGCCGTTCGGCGACCACTACAGGACGCGGCTGACCCACACGCTCGAAGTGTCCCAGATCGCCCGCACAATTGCCAAGGCCCTACGGCTCAACGAAGACCTGACCGAGGCGATCGCCCTCGGCCACGACCTCGGCCACACCCCGTTCGGGCATGCCGGCGAGGAGACGCTCGACGCCCTCCTCCCGGGCGGGTTCACCCACTCCGAGCAGAGCCTCCGGGTCGTGGAAAAGCTGGAGTATGAGGGCAAGGGTCTCAACCTCACCCTGGAAGTCCGGGACGGCATCAAGCGTCATTCCAAAGGCCGGGGAGAGATCCTCGACGAGGCGCCGGAAGACATGCCCGCCACCCTGGAGGGCCAGATCGTCCGGATCTCCGATGTCATCGCTTATGTCAACCACGACATCGACGACGCCGTGCGGGCCGGGATCATCCGGGATGAGGACGTCCCTTCCCATCTTGTCAAGACCCTGGGCAAATGGCACGCCACCCGCATCGACCGGATGGTGGAGGACGTGGTCAAGGCCAGCCTGAAGCGCGGTCTGGAAAGGATCGCCATGACCGGGGATATCATGACGGCGGTCGTCGAGCTGCGGGATTTTCTCTTCCGGAAAGTCTATCTCAGCTCCCGCGCCCGGGAAGAGGTGGAGAAGGCCAAGAAGGTGCTCTCCGACCTTTATGAGCACGTCCTGAATCATCCGGCCGATTACCTGAAGCCCTATCCCCGCGAAGATTCCGTGGAGCGCAGGACGGTTGATTTCATCGCCGGGATGACCGACCTCTACGCCATCGCCCTGTTCGAAAAGCTGTTCTTTCCCCGGTCCCAGTCCTACTGACCGGAAGCGGCGGAGCGCCCGTTCCATTTTTATTTCCCCCTGCACCCTTGGTTCGTTACAGTTCTCTCATTGCCTTTGCCAGTAGAGCAAAATAAAATAGAGAGCCAGGGAGGAGAGAATGCGTCCAGGCAAGTCTTGGTTCATCGACTTTGCGGAGGCAGCTCTGTGCTTGCTTTCCCTTATCACATTTATAACGGAGGCTGCCGGGGCGGACGTCAGGGCCCGGATGGAGCGTCTCGCGATCCCCACCTACTTGGCGGGCGAACCGGAACGGAATCCCATTTTTTATTTCGGAAGGGCTTACCAGGGAGCCAAGGGACCTGTCTATCCCTACCCTTTCCTGGATGTCCTCACTGATGTCAGGGTGAATAAAGCCTATCAGGCGCTCTATCTGGAGAATGAATACGTGAAGATCTGTGTCCTCCCCGAGATCGGGGGCCGGATTTTTGAAGCGGTCGACAAGACGAACGGATACAACTTTTTTTACCGACAGCACGTCATCAAGCCGGCGCTTATCGGGATGCTCGGGGCGTGGATCTCGGGGGGGGTCGAGTGGAACATCCCCCACCACCACCGGGCCACCTCGTTCCTGCCGGTGGACTGGGCCCTGAGCGAAAACTCAGACGGGAGCAAGACGATCTGGGTGGGGAAACCGAGCTCCGCCACCGGATGAAGTGGCTTGTCGGCCTGACCCTGCGGCCGGGAAGCTCCGCTCTCGAGGTCACCTACAGAATCATCAACCGCACGCCGTTCGCCCATTCGATCCTCTGCTGGGCCAACGCCGCCGTCCACGTCAACGAAAATTATCAGGTCATCTTCCCGCCGTCGACGACACTGGCGACCTTTCACGGCAAGAATCAGTTCTCCCACTGGCCGATCTCCCGCGAGGTTTACAACGGCGAGGACTATACCCGCGGCGTGGATGTTTCCTGGTGGAAGAATCATCCCTCACCGACCTCGTTTTTTGCCTTTGAATCCGAGGAGGATTTTTTGGCAGGTTACGATCACGGCCGGGACGCCGGTGTCATCTTTGTCGGTCGCCATCAGGACGTTCCCGGAAAAAAGGTCTGGACCTGGGGGACGGGGAGCGAGGGCCGGCGCTGGGAAAAAATTCTGACCGATTCGGACGGGCCCTACCTGGAGCTGATGTTCGGGTCGTTCTCGGACAACCAGCCCGATTACAGCTGGATCCATCCGTATGAAGTCAAAACCGTCCACCAATACTGGTATCCCATTCGCGGCCTCCGTGGGGTCAAGAATGCCACGGCCGCGGCGGCCTGCCAGCTGGACCTCCTGGACGGCTTACGGGCGTTCGTCGGTTTCCACTCCACCTCGCGCCATGAGCGGGCGAAAGCCATCGTCAAGGCCGGGGAGAAGGTCCTCTTGGAGCGCGCCGTCGAGATCAGCCCGGAGCGGCCGTTCACGGCGGAAATTCTGATCCCCCCGGGAACGGGCGAGGAGTCGCTCAGCGTCTTCCTCCTCACGTCGGATGGGAAGGAGTTGGTCAGCTACCGGCCGGCCAAGAGAGCTGAACCTCCTCTGTCAAAGCCCGTGTCTCCTCCTCCCTCGCCGGAAGAGATCGCGATGAATGAGGAGCTTTACCTGGCCGGTCAGCGCCTCGAGCAGTTCTATAACCCCGCCCTCGAGCCGGGCCCCTACTATGAAGAAGTCCTGAGAAGGGACCCGGAAGACAGCCGGGCCAATACGGCGCTGGGCCGTCTCGATTTATTGCGGGGGATGAATATAGAAGCCGAGGCGAAGCTGAGGCTTGCGGTGGCCAGGATTTCCAAGAACTACACCCGGCCGAAAGACGGAGAGCCTCTCTATTACCTGGGCCTGGCGCTTCAAGCCCAGGGAAAGGAACGGGAAGCCGGGGCGGCCTTGGCCGGGGCCGCCTGGAGTGTCGCCTGGAGCGCCGCCGCCAATTATCATCTGGCCGAGATGGCGGCCGGCCGGGAAGACTTGGAGCTGGCGCTGGAGTTCATCGACCGGTCCCTCGTCTCCAACAGATTGAACCCGAAAGCCCGCGACCTGAGGGCCGCCCTGTTGAGGAAGATGGGCCGTCTCCAGGAAGCGGAGAGGGAAGCAAGAGAAAGCCTGTCCCGGGATCCTCTCGATTTTTGGGCCGCCAACGAGCTGATCCTGATTGCCTCCGCCCGGGGCCGGAAGGATGAGGCGACTCGGGCGCTGGCTGACTTGAGCGCCGGGATGCGGGGCGCCGCCCAGAGTCACCTCGAGCTGGCCGTCGACTATGGACGGTGCGGGATGTACGAAGAGGCGGTGGAGGTTCTCTTCCGTCTCGCCGGGGGGAGTGGAGGGGATTCTTCCCATCCCATGCTCTATTACTATCTGGCCTTTTATTCACATCGCCTCGGAAAGGAAAATGAGGCGCATGAATATCTCCGCAGAGCCTCGCTGCTGCCGGCGGGATACTGCTTTCCCTTCCGCCTGGAATCCGTCGCCGCGCTCCGCTGGGCCGAAGCAGAAAGTCCCGGGGACGCCCGCGCGCCCCACTATCTCGGCAACCTGCTCTTCGACCTGAGGCCCGAAGAGGCGATCGAAGAATGGGAGCGGTCGAGGACGCTGGACGAGTTTTCGGCTGCGGTCCACAGAAACCTCGGAGTAGCCTATGCCCGGGTGCGCCGTGAACTCGGTGCGGCCGTCGCCTCGCTGGAGAAGGCCGTCGCCTGCGACCCGGCCGACCCCCGGCTGTTTTTCGAATGGAACCAGCTCGCCGACCTGGCCGGTCTTGCTCCAGACGCGCGGCTGGAAGTGCTTGGGCAACACCATGATGTCGTTGCCAAACGGGATGATTCCCTGTCCGGCGAGATCGCGCTTCTCGTCGAGCTCGGCCGCTACGACCGGGCGATCGAGCTTCTCCGCAGCCACCATTTCCGCGTCTGGGAAGGGGGGGAAGGAATTCACGGCACCTACGTCGATGCCCACCTCGGACGGGGACAAGAATACCTGGCCGAAAACAAGCCGGCCGAGGCGCTGCGGGATTTCGAGTCCGCCCTGGAATACCCGGATAATCTCGAGGTGGCGAAACCGGCCGGGGGACGGCGATCCCCGGAGGTCTTATATTTTATCGGGATGGCCTGGCGGGCGCTGGGGAAGTCCCGCGACGCACGTAACGCCTTTGAAGAATCGGTGGCCCAATCGTCCGGCCCAGCGGAGTCGGCCTATTTTCAGGGCCTCTCCTCGCAGCGGCTCGGCCGGATGAAAGAGGCGGCCGACGCTTTCGATAAATTGATCCAATCCGCCCGGGAGAGTCTGGCTAAGAGCCCGGCCATGGATTATTTCGCCAAGTTCGGCGAGAAAGAGTCGTCCGAGCGGAAGCAGGCCTATTCCCATTACCTCCTCGGGCTCGGGCTGCACGGGAAAGGGCGGGACGAAGAGGCTCGGGCCGAGTTCCGGAAGGCCCTGCAGCTCTACCCCCATTTTTCCCGCGCCCGGAGGCAGCTGGCCGGTCCATCGCCCCGGGAATGAGGATTTCCTTGGTTATTCAAGTCGATGGCGGGGATCACCGCCGCGGCGGCTCCTTAATCAGGCGGGAAGCATATCCGCTCATTTGATAATCTCCAACTGTGGATTGTGAGAATGGGTGGCATGGCGCCAGTCCTCGCACCGCCCGGAGCGCCAAAGAATATCTCCAGAGCCGCTTTCAATATCTTTTTATCAAGATTTACCTCCCCAACCCCTCCTATGGAAAATAGGAGGGGAGAATGGTCAGCGCCTCTGGCAAGGTCGTAGGGGACCCCTCTCTTGACGGGTGCGGAGCGAGGACGGACGGGGACGCGCCATGACAGGACCCATGACCATTACATAAAGAGATCCTCAATACTAGGCAGGTAAAGGTGATATCAGGGTGGACTCATTGGGAAAGGACCAATCAGTGAGTCGGATCAAAGACGGGCGATCAGACGCTCCAGCCTCTGGCGGTGCTCGGCATCTGCCCGGGCCAGAGCCTCGAATAGTTTTTTCAGCGAGAAGTCCTTGATCTTGACGGCCGTGCTCATGTGAACCCGCTCGAACTTCCTTTCTAAGTCATGGAGCCTTTTCAGGCCCTGCCTGAAATCAGCCTTGCCGGCGATGAGGTCATCTTGGAGGTCCGCTGCGGCCTTGATTCCGAGGCGGATTTCGATGTCGGAAATTCTTTCCTGGCCGAACAGGTCGGGAGCGCGGAAGACGAAATTTTTCCCGGTTTTGAGGACGTTGGCGTGGTTTTTCTCCTCCCTGGCAAGGATCTTCAGCTCGGTCGACTGTCCATCTCCAGCAGCCCGGCTCAAGTGTTCGTAGCACGAGGAAAACTTTTCCTCGAGCGCGATCGCTTTATCGAGCGTGACTGTCAACCTCATGCCTGTTTTCCTCGCTCAGGTTCACACCGGGAATAGAGTCAGGATGTAGTTTTCGAGCTCTTGCAGATGGGCCTCGGTCTCTTTCCGGATTTTATCCTGGATAGCCTGGTAGTCCTTGTTGTCGCTCCGGATCATATCGTAATAGCGGTTTTCGATAAGCGTCCTCTCGAAATCCCTGGCGATGAGGAAAGCGTTTCGCCTTCCGAGCCCGCCCTTCCGGAGCCGGTCGATCTGCCCGCTGATCCCAAGGCGGAAGGTGTTCATGGCCGGGAGGCTGATTTTCCCCACTTCAAACGACCAGCCGTTCCGCAGCAGGATGGTCTTGAGTTCACTGACCATGGCGGCGTGGTCTTCTTCCTCCCCGGCCAGGTTTTCCCAGAAGACACGATCCGATGGGAAGGAGCGGGAGAAAAGCCGGTAGAGCTCGGCCACGATTAGCTCGATCTCGCGCAGACCATCCAGGACCTGGCGGGCCCTGGTGTACATGTCGTCCATCCTGTACATCCTTTATGGCACACCGCGAACGCGGCATTCTCTCCTATTCTTGCTTCCTCTCCCCGCAGCGTCAATAACCGCCGACGGTGATTGCCGCGGTGAATTTTGGGACATCTTCTAACCCTTCGGGGTGACCTCCTTTAGTTCGGCACACAACACGTCTTTCCTGATTCTCGGGATTGAGCGCCGGGCGCCGGTTCTTTCTCCCCGGAGGTTTGGCCCGATAGTGTTATTTGTCGAACCCCGCTGGTGAAAAAACTTATTTGTTATTATAATTAATCACCTTCGATGGAGGAGCGCAACTTTTTGGCGGAGCGAGTGTCCAATCGCCCAACTCTCCTCCCGAAAATCAAAAGGAAAGGACTCGGTTGATGATTAGACGGGACGCCTTGAAAAAAATCGCCGCTCGACTGCGGATCCATTCGCTGCGCATGACCACCGCCGCCGGCTCCGGTCATCCGACGACCTGCCTGTCCATGGCCGACTTGGCGGCCTGCCTCTTTTTCAGCGAGATGAGGTACAACATCCGGGATGCGGGAGACTGGGGGAACGATGAGTTCGTCCTTTCCAAGGGGCATGCCGCGCCCATTCTCTGGGCCGCCTACGCCGAGGCGGGGATCATCGCCCCGCGCCGCCTCGCCGACCTGCGCCAAATCACCTCCGACCTCGAAGGCCATCCGACACCGCGGATGAAGTGGGTCAAGGCGGCCACCGGTTCTTTGGGACAGGGGCTCTCGGTCGGGGTCGGGCTGGCCCTGGCTCAGAAGCTGGCCCATTCCCCGGCCCGGACGTTTGTCGTCCTAGGCGACGGGGAGTGCGCCGAGGGCGCCGTCTGGGAGGCGGCTAACGCCGCCGTCTATCTCGGCCTGGACAACCTCGTCGCCATCGTCGATATCAACAGGCTGGGCCAGTCGGACCCGACCATGCACGGCCATGATATCGGCGCCTATGCCCGCAAGTTCAGGGCCTTCGGCTGGAACGTCCATCGCCTCGACGGCCACGATATCCAGGCTATTCTCGGTGTTTTCGACCGCATCCGGAAGGCCGGCGGCCCGGCGGTCTTGCTGGCCAGGACGATCAAGGGAAAAGGAGTCTCTTTTATAGAAGACAGAAACGGCTGGCACGGCAAGCCTTTGAAGCCGGAAGAGCTCGACCGGGCGCTGTCCGAGGTCGGCCCGATGCCCCGGATCGAGGCCGCGAAATACGTCCGTCCGCCGCGGAAAGCGCCACAGCCCCGCTGGAGGGAGAAACTCACTTTAGAGCGGACGGCCTATGCCGCGCCGACAGCTACACGTTTGGCCTACGGAATTGCCCTGCAGAAACTCGGCCAGGCCAACGACCGGGTGGTCGCGCTCGACGGCGATGTCAAGAATTCGACCTACACGGAGAGATTTTTTGCCTCCTTTCCCGGGAGATCCTTCCAATCTTTTATCGCCGAGCAAAACATGGCCGGAATGGCCATCGGCCTGTCGGCCAAAGGATTCATGCCTTTCATCGCCACTTTCGCGGCTTTCCTCAGCCGGGCTCACGACCAGATCCGGATGGCGGCCTACTCGTTCTCCAACATCAAATTCTGCGGGTCCCATGTCGGGGTCAGTATCGGAGAGGACGGCCCCTCCCAGATGGGACTGGAGGACCTGGCCATCTTCCGGCCGATTCCCGGCTGTGTTGTACTCTATCCCTGTGATGCGCCTTCGACAGAGGCCTGTGTAGAGGCGATGGCCGGTCACAGAGGATTATCCTACCTCCGGACGACCCGGCCGGCCACTCCCGTCCTCTATTCGCCGGAGGAGCGATTTCCGATCGGAGGGTCGAAGACCCTGCGAAAAGGGGAGGGGGATGCCGTGACGGTCATCGCCGCCGGGATCACAGTGTTCGAAGCCTTGAAAGCCGGCGAAGAGCTGAAAAAGGAGAATATCGGGCTGCGGGTGATCGACGCCTATTCCATCCAGCCGCTGGACCGGGAGGGCATCGCCCGCGAAGTGGCTGAAACGGGCGGCCGGGCCATTGTCGTCGAGGATCATTTCCCCGGCGGCGGGCTGGGCGAGGCGGTGGCTTCAGCGCTGGCCGGAGGGGCCAGGCTGACCCACCTCTGTGTCAAGGATCTTCCTCGTTCGGGAAAACCGGCCGAGCTTATGGAGGCCTACGGCATCAGCGCTTCGCATATCATCCGGGCCGCGAAAGACCTGTTGCGCGGCTGATGGAATCTGCGAACTCATCATCCGGCAAGGATTCGCCTTTTCTTTCCCCGCCAACTCGCGCTTCTTTAGACTCCTTACTCTCCTTGTTTTGGTTTGACATGCCGCCGCGGGTTGGGTTATATAACCTGGGAATTGAGAGTCCCCGCGTTCAGCCTAGTCAACCGTGATATTCTCAACCGGCTGACAGACCTGGTCGGGCCCGCCCAGGTCATCGCCGACCCGGAAAAGATGCTCGATTACAGCCATGACGAGTTCTCGCTCCAGGAGATCCGGCGGATGCCGGAGGTGGTGGTCAAGCCGGAACGGACGGAGCAGGTGGCGGCGATACTCAGGCTAGCCGATGAAAAAAATGTCCCGGTGACTCCGCGGGGCGGAGGCACCGGCCTCTGCGGCGGATGCGTGCCCTCCTTCGGCGGGATCGTCCTCTCGCTGGAGAGGATGAACCGGGTCATCGAGATCGACCGGAATAATCAGATGGCGGTGGCCGAGCCCGGCGTCACCCTGCTCGATTTCGGCCGGGCGGTCGAGGAGGCCGGCCTGTCTTTCCCCCCGCACCCCGGCGACGAAAGCGCCATGCTCGGCGGCCTCATCGCCACCAACGCCGGCGGCAGCCGCGCTGTTAAATACGGAGGCATCCGCAATTATGTCCGGGGCCTGGAGGCCGTCCTGCCTCGGGGCGGTGTGATCCAGCTGGGCGGCAAACTGATGAAGAGCAGCACCGGATACAGCCTCCTACACCTGATGATCGGGTCGGAGGGCACGCTGGGCGTGTTTACCAGGGCGACGATCCAGCTCCTCCAGGCTCCCCGGCTTACGCGTTATCTGGTCGTCCCGTTCGGCGACATCGAAAACGCCATCGAATCCGTGCCCCTGCTGATGGGACGCCGGATCGTGCCCCTGGCCGTCGAGTTCGTCGAGCGGGAAGTCATCCGTATCACCGAAGACTATCTCCACAAAAGGTGGCCCGCCACAGAGGGCCGGACTGATCTGCTTGTCATCCTCGACGCTTCGAGCGAGGAGGAGATGGAACGGAATAGCCAGGTCGTCGCGGAAGCCTGTCTGGAGAAAGGGGCGATCGACGTCTTCATCGCCGACACCCCGGCAAAACAGGCGCTGGTTCTCGAGATTCGCAGCAATATCTACGAGGCCCTCAAGTCGCAGACCATCGAGATCCTGGACATCTCCATCCCGCGGGCTGAGATCCCCGGGCATGTCCGCCGCATCCGCGAGGTTTCGGAGAAACACGACATCTGGCTTCCGACCTTCGGGCACGCGGCCGACGGGAACGTCCACACCCACATCATGAGCGCCCGCTATGAGGAGGGGAGGATGATCGCGGTCCCGGAAGAGGAATGGCGGGCCAAGGTCGACCGCGTCCGGGCGGAGCTCTATGCTGACGGCCGGAGCAGGGGAGGTGTGATCTCGGGCGAACACGGCATCGGCCTGGTCAAAAAGCCGTTTCTTTCCCTTGCCCTGGACGACGTCCAGATCGAATTGATGAGAGGCATCAAACGTCTTTTCGACCCCGGCGGCATCCTCAACCCGGGGAAGATATTCGATTGAAGAGGATGAATGCTTTTTGCCCGGGCATGGACAGGGCCCGTTCTTTGCGTTATTCTATCCCTGGCCTTTGTTGAATGACACACGGGAAAGAAATCAACCCCTGAATCGGACATGAAGATCCTGATCATCGGAGGGACGCGCTTTTTCGGCTATCATCTGGCCAAGCGTCTCATCGCCGACGATCATCAGGTCTCCCTTTACACCCGCGGCCAGACGCCCGATGATTTCGGCAGCCGGGTCCGGCGCATCCGCGGCGACCGCGGCGACCGCCGGGATTTCTTCGCCAAGCTGAGCGGAGAGCAGTACGATGTGGTCATCGATATGATCGCCTATGAGGCTGAGGACAGCCGCTCGGCCGTCGAGACTTTTGCCGGACGCGTCGGCCAGTTCCTCCACATCAGCACGGGCTCTGTCTACATCATCACCAAGGATTTCCCCTGCCCTCTCAGGGAAGATGACTTTGACCGCGAAGTCATCCCCCGGCCCAATGAAGACGACGAGTGGTGGCTCTACGGCAGCCATAAGAGAGAATGTGAGGAAGTCCTGCGCCAGGCCTACGAAACCGACGGATTTCCCGTGACCATCCTTCGTCTGCCGATCGTCTTCGGAGAAAGAGATTACACCCTCCGCGCCTATTCCTATTTCCTGCGGCTCGAGGATGGCCGCCCTTTGATCCTGCCGGACAGCGGGCTCAACGTGTTCACCCATATCTACCAGGGGGACGCGGTTCGGACCGTCGCCGCGAACCTGCTCAACACCGCCGCCATCGGCCAGGCCTATAACTTAGCCCAGGCTGAGATTATGACGCTGCGGGGCTTTGTCCTGGCCGCGGCGCGGATCATGGGCCGGGAACCGGAACTGGTGGACATCCCCTGGGCGGTGCTCAAAGCCTCGGAACTGGGGACGTCGTTCTCACCGCTGTTCACGCGGCGGCCCTTTGTCCTGGTGACCGAAAAGGCCCGGCGGGACCTCGGTTTCACTTCGACCCCCCTGGCCGCCTGGCTCGAGAAGACCATCCGCTGGTTCAAGGAAGAATACCGCGGAGGCCCTCCGGAGAATTTCCGACTTCGCGATCGAGAGGTCGGGTTTGCCGCCCGCTATCGGCGGGCCGTCGAGTCGGTCACTGACCGGCAAGGAGGCGAAGCGGGCGGCGGCCGGTATTCAAGCCCAGGGTTTGACGACCTTATTGATAAGGGAATTACCAAATCTCGATAACGGGGGAATTATGGAAAGAATCACCGAAATCTTTGTCATCCTGGAGAATCGCCCCTCGACTCTCGGCGAACTCTGCAGCCACCTGGCCGAGAACGACATCAACATCGAAGCGATCGGTGTTTTCCAGGACACGGCCAAGCTCTACGTCAAGAACGTCAGCAAGGCGGTCAAGCTCCTCAACAAGCTGAATTACACCACGGAGCTCCGGGACGTCATCAAGATCGACCTGGAAAACAGGTCCGGTTCACTGGCGGAAGTGACGACCAAGCTGGGGAACAAAGGGATCAACATCGAATACTGCTACGGGACGCTGAGTCACAAGGGGGGCGCCTCGATCATCCTTGATGTCTCTGATATCGAGAAAGCAACCGCCCTTTTAGGCGGGGAATAATAGGTCAATCTTTTTTTGGCGGCAGAGCGCCCAGCAAGGTCTGGAGCAGGGAGCCGTAATTCACCGGCTTTTGGATGAATCTTTCCAGGTTGGCCATGTTCGGGTCCAACCGTCCCATGACGGATTCGGGCGCCAGGATAAAAAGCGGGATGGCCCTCAGGCGCTCATCCTGGCTCACCACCTTAATGCTGGCATGGGAATCCTCATGCGAAGTCGTGAAATCGAGAAGAATGATGTCCGGAGATGCTTCTTCGGCCGCCCGCAGCCCCTCTTTGGCGCTGGATGAGTAGATGACTTCGTAGCCCGCCAGCTTCAGCCTGGCCTCCGCTTCATCGACGAAATTGAGGTCCCGGTCGATAATCAGGACTTTTGCCGGCTTTTTTTTATTTTCTTCCGCGCCCTCGATGGCGCTGCGCACCATTTCGAGAAGGGCCCCCGGGTTGTAGGGCTTGGTGAGGAAATACTTGGCCCCTTTTTCCATGGCCAGGATCTCGTCGGCTTGGCCGGTCCTCGCCGTGAGGTAAATCAGAGGGATGGACCAGGTCACGGTGGATTTTTTCAGGATGTCGCAGACCATGTGCCCGTCCAGGCCCGGCATCATGATGTCGAGAATGATCAGGTCGGGCTTCTCCTTGCGGGCAACCTGAATCCCCTTGATCCCGTCCTCAGCGACCAGGACCTCGTAGTCTTCGATCTGAAGCCGGGACCGCAGCATTTTAACGAAATCCATCTCGTCGTCGATGATCAAGATCCGATTTTTCGGCATGCCTGCCTATTCCCTTTAGTCCCTATAATAAATCAAACTCTCCGCCCGGGCAAGGGGCCGCATTATGGGCCGACGATGGATTCGATGATGTAGAGGAGGTCTTCAGGCTCGACAGGTTTGGCGATGAACCCCTGGGCTCCGAGATCCCTGGCCTTGTCCTCGAGCTTCCTGGCGGAGAGGAGGCTGGACATGATGAAGACCGCGGTGGGGGCTGTTTCGGGCGCCTTGCGCAGGTTCGTCAGCACGGTCTCACCCCCGCCGCCGGGCAGGAGCAGGTTAAGGAGGATCAGGTCGGGCCTTCGCTCGAAGGCCTGTTTTAGACCGCTCACTCCGTCGAGAGCGACATTCACGTCATAGCCGTGCCCGGCCAGGTGTTCGATGGCTCTCCGGGCAAAGACAGTATCGTCGTCGATGATCAGGATGGACTTCGTCCGGGCCGTTGACATCGCCCTCTCCCGCTCCGGTTCGGCGGCGGATTCCCTTTTTTCCGCCGCCAGCTTCAGACCCGACAGAGCTCCCTGGATCATCTCATCGATGTTCTGTTTCAGCCGGGGTTCCCTGAGGACGGGCTTTTTGACCTTTTTCTTGAACTCGGACTCGATTTGTCTGAGCTCGTCCTGGTAGGTCCCGGCCGTTTCGGCGGCCGGCCTCGGTTTTCCCCCTTTCTCCTTTTTTTCCTGTCGGCCTTCGATTTTGACGTGCTTTTCGATCGTCTTGAACAGCTCGCGCGGGTCATACGGCTTCCGGACGTAGGCGACGATTCCCTCCTGCAAACAGGCCTTCACGAAATCGGGTGACCCGACCGCGGAGAGGGCGACGACCGGAATAGCCTTTGTCTCGGCCGCCCGCTTCAATTTGATCGTCGCATCGAGCCCGTGCATATCCGGCAGGATCATGTCCATGAGGATCAGGTGGGGTTTTTCCTGCCTGGCGACGTCGATTCCATCTTTGCCCTTGCTTACGGAAATGACCCGGTATCCCCGGGCCTCCAGGCGCAGCTTAATCAGCTTGTTCTGGTCGGGTTCATCCTCGATGACCAGAATCGTCGCCATGGCTATGACTTCTCCGGCGTCACCAGCTTGCCCAACTCGACAGCCTCCTCGGGATAGGAGAGGATTTTCGTTTCCAGCCGGATGCGTTTCTTCAGAAAATCATCCGCCTCGATGAACTGCCGGAGGTTCTCCTTCATCCTCTCCAGCACGAACGGAGCGTCTTTTTTCTTCATTTCGGGAAGGAGCAGGAAAAAGCGGCCTTGGTCGCAGAGAACACGATCGCCCCGCCGGCGCAGGGATTTCTTCAGCAGCAGTTCCATGTCGTTCATCGCGGTTCGGACCCGGACGGGAGATTCGTTAATCAGGCCGGCGGCATCAGGCACGGAAAAAACCAGCAGGGAGAAGGCGCCTTTTCTGTCAACTGCTTCCTGGAACAGGGCGGACAGGTATTCCTGGAAGCGGTCCTGGAAACTCATTTTGGGCAGGGTGAAGAGAACGGTCGTGCCGCGGCCGACCTCGCTTTCGATGCGGATCTCCCCTTTATGCAGCTCGACCAGCCCCTTGACGATGGCCAGGCCCAGCCCGGTTCCCCGGTCTCCCGGGCCGTTTTTACGGCCGAACTGGGTGAATTTGTTAAAAATCCTGGGCAGGTCCTCGGCGGCGATGCCGACTCCCGAATCGCTCACCCGGCAGGCTGTCTCGCTCTCCCTGTCCTGAGCTGCGATCTCGACATATCCCTGGTTGGTGAACTTGACGGCATTGCCGACCAGGTTGGTGAAGATCTGGTTGAGCTTGTCTTCTTCGGCCCAGGCGAGGATCGACTGCTCCGGGAGTGCGACCCGCAGCTCGAGCCCCTTGTCCTTGGCTATCCCCTCAAAGGTCAGGGCCGTCATCCTGATCAGAGCGGTGAGGTCCACATCTTCTTTTCTCAGCTCGACTTTACCCGCCTCGATCTTGGAGACGTCTAAGAGCTCGTTGATGATCCTGGCCAGCCGTTCGATGTTTTTTTTAGCGATGCCCAGGATTTCGGTCTGCTGGTCGTTGATCTGGCCCGGTACCCTTTCCAGGACGAGGCTGATGGCCTCCTTGGTGATCGAGAGGGGCGTCCGGAGCTCGTGGGAGACGGTGTTGATCAGGTCGTCCTTGAGCTTTTCCATCCGGATATGCCTTTCGACCTCGATCTTGAGCTGTTCGGCCTGCTGGCGCGCGGTGATGTCTCGGACCGTGACCAGGGACGCCGGCGCGTCCTGCCACTCGATATCGACGACCTGCATCTCTCCGGTCTTCACCTGGCCCTCCGGGCCGGGGATTTCGATCTCGGCCAATTTTCCGCCGGACAGGGGAAAACCGAACGGCTTCCCCAGGAAATCGTTCTCGCTCTTTCCGAAGAGGGCCCCGGCGGCAGGGTTGGCGAAAATAACGGCGCCCGCCTGGTCAACGATGAGGATGGAAGCGGCGTTTTTCCCGATGATGTTGAAGAAGCGGGCTTCGGCGCCAGCCAGCTGTTTCGTCAGGGACTCGAGCCGGGCCTGCGCGTCCTCTGGGGGGGACTTCAGGCCTCTGGCCTTAAGACCGATCCGCTTGGCCAGGGCAAAATTCAGCATTTATCAATTTAGTCGCGTTAAGGCGCCTTTATTTTAAAGAAGATTGCCGGGCAACGCAAGCGCCGGGCTAAATGAACAGGCTGACGTCGGACTGCTGGGCCTGCTCGATGAAATAGGCCACGCCGACGCAGGCGGCCACCTGGTCGATCAACTTGTCCTTGGGGATTTCCATCACCGCCATGCTCATCTGGCAGCCGTACATGCGGACCCCCAGGTCGAGAGCGGTCTGGCGGAGCTGGGAAAGCGACGGGACGCGGCGGGCTTTCATCATCTTCTTGAACATCCAGCGGCCGATCCCGCCGTAGCTCATCTTGCTCGGGGTGGCGCGCTCGATGTCGCCCCCGTACATCCAGCCGAGCAGGCGGCCAAAGAGGCTGCGGCCCGTTCGGGCCTTTTTTTTGAGGGCACGGAGGCCCCAGAAGGTGAAGAACATAACCACCTCCATGTTGGAGGCGGCGGCCCCGGCGGCGATGCTGAAGGCGGCGAACAGCTTGTCCATGTCCCCGCTGATGACGACCATGGAGAGCTTTTTCTTTTTTTCCTCGGCCATAGTCTTGCGCCCTCCTTTATCAGGTCCAAACGCTACAATTTATATTATACCAAATCTATAAGTTTTATAGAAATCATAGGGAATGGGAGCAGGCACCTTCCTTTTTGCGAAAGTCTCCCCTGGCTGATTATGGGAATGGGTGGCAGGGCGCCAGTCCCCGCAACGCCCGGAGCGTAGGGGACCCCTCTCTTGACGGGTGCGGAGCGAGGACGTACGGGGACGCGCCCTGACAGGACCCATTTCTATCAGCTAAGCAGAGGTGACTACTCCGGCTGCGGATACAGGAGCGCGTTCAACAGGAATTTGTAGGTGCCGTGGGATTGGGCCCGGTGCTGGCAGACGAACCCGATCATGATGATGTGGCCCTTCTTGTACTGGGTGTCGACCACGGCCGCCTTCCGGGCGATCATGTCTTCGCCCAGGAGCCAGCCGCTAAGCAGGACGTCGCTTTCCGGGTAGGAGGCCACGACCTTGCGGTCCCATTCGGCCGGCGGGACCCGCGTGTTAATGGCCAGGCTGTCCGAAAACATCGCCGCCGCTTTTACGGGCATGCCGTAGCCGATGGGCACGGTGTTGTCGACTTCGATTCGCAGGAGTGAAGTGGGGCAGAAAAATCTCGTGCGCTCCACGCGCTCCAGGGCATTCCGGGCCGGGGGGTCGAGGTCTTTGAGGGCCAGCTCCGAGGCGCCGTTGAGCGTCACCAGGATGCCCCCCGCCTCGACGAAGGCCTTCAGGGCTTCGACTCCCTCTTTTTCGATGCCGCCCTCGTATTCCGGCGGATAATTCGACATGAAATAGCGCGTAAACTCGGAAGTGGCACTGGGTTTGCCCGTCTTGATGATGTCGGCGCTTTCGTCGGCGAAGACGATGACGTCGAAGCTCGACTTCAGGTCGACTTTTTTATCTTTTGTCCCCTTGAAGGCGTCGTTGTGGATCGTTTTGTAGGGAACGTCCAGGTCGTCGAAGACGTAGCGGGTCCAGCCTTCGTCCATATTGCCGCGCCAGGATTGATAGAGGGCGACGCGCGGGAAGGCGAGCGGCGACTTGGGCACGGCCCCGGCATCGGCCAGCTCATAGACCGGGATCCGATATTTATCGATCAGGACGGGCAGGGATTTCTGGACATCCGGCGTGTTCTTGACGATGAAGCTTCCGGCCGCCGCTTCGAATCCCTGGCCTTTGACCTTGTCTTTGGACCGGTACACCTCCGCTTTCTCTTTGAGCAGAGCAAACGCGGCGCTGTAAGCGGCGTTGGCCCGGCAGTCGAGGACCAAATAGCCGGATGAGGTGACCGGGTTTTCGACCGGGGGAAGCGGCGCTTTTTGGATCATTTCGAGCGGGGCTTCGAACGGCTCGTCCACCTGGTCGCAGGTAACTCCCATCTGGAGCGGCAGCGTCCAGCCGGCGTTGTCATAAGGCGGAGTCGGCGGCCCGCCGGGATACTGCCGCAAATCCGGGTATTTTTGCCGCTCGAGGAGGGCCCAGGCGTAGGGCTTGTAGGGCTGGGCCATCTTGACGACGAACGAGCCCGTTGGGTAGAACTTCCCTCCGGCGATAAAATCCGCCTTGGCCTGGTGGACCTCTACGCCTCCCAACATCAGCACGTCGATCATCCGCAGCGCGGTCGGATAATCGTGCTGGGCGGCGGGGATGACGAAGGCGAAGGGCTGATTCTTGTCGACCTTCTCGACCGAGTTCTTGTACATCTGATAGAAATTGAAGAGGAAATCTTCTTTATGCAGATACGCCGTCTTGACCAGGCTGAGCGAGAGCGTCAGCTCGTAATCGACCAGGTCGCGTAGCCGCCACCAGCCGCCCGGCCAGGGGTCGATGAACTCCATCCGCTTTTCGTAATAGGACTGGGGGATTTCGTTGGGTTCGATGTAGACCGGGGTGGCCACCCGGGCCGAGGCCATCTCGCTGAGCAGGCCGACGACGTTGTGGAGCCAGGAGGTGTCGTCGCAGGCGCCGATCCACCAGCCGGTGTAGCTCCGGCCGTGGACCACGCCCCTGAACCCGTTTTTCTGCAGGTCATAGGACATGCTGGCGCCGCAGAGGTTGACGCCCCGCCAGAGCAGCGGCTGGACGTTGGGAACCGGCGGGTCCATGAATGGCGGGACGAAGAGCCGTGCGCCCGTCGACCCCATCTGGTGCTCGTCGATGTGGACCTGCGGCAGCCAGTCATGGTAGAGGACCCTGGTCACGGCCCTGGTTTCGCTCAGGTTGAACATGAACCAGTCGCGGTTGTTGTCGTGCCCGGCATAATGATGATAGAGCCAGGGCATCGAGCCGCCCTCGTACTTGGTCCCGACGTATTTTCTGTACCAGTCCACGACCATCTGGTTTCCGTCCGGGTTAGGCGAGGGCACGAGGAGGACGACGACATCCTGGAGGACTTTCGCGGTATCGAAAGGCGTGTCGCCGGTGACCAGCTTGTAGGCGAATTCCATGGACATCTGGGAGGCGGCGATCTCCGTAGCGTGGAGACTGCAGGTGATGAGAACGAAGACTTTCCCTTCTTTCGCCAGCTTCTTGGCCTCGTCGACGGGAAGCGCCCGCGGGTCGCGCAGCCGGCGGACAATCTGCCGGTAGCCGTCGAGCCGGGCCATGTTTTCTTCCGACGTGATGACGGCCATGATCATCGGCTTCTTGAGCGTGCTTTCGCCGATGGTGAAGAGCTGAAGCTTCGGCGATTCCTGGTCGAGCTTTTCAAAATACGCTTTGATCTGACTGTAGTCGGCGAGCTTGCGGTCGGCGCCGACCCCGTGGCCGAGGAATTTATCCGGCGCCGTCTGGGCCGGGGCCACAAGCGGAATGACAAAAAGAAGAAAAGCCCCGGCCAAAAACCTGCTGATCCTGTAGTCTGAAGTCATGCCAGCCTCCTTGCGAAATGAGTAGAGATTTCCCTATCTAACACTCCGCAAAGGA